>CAZJWY010000010.1:0-24931 GCA_964549545.1 uncultured Planctomycetaceae bacterium
CACCATGCTCGAGGCCTACCAGGCCTACGGCGACTACCGGTCGATGATGGATCTCACCGAGGCCTGCATCGTCGAGGCGATCAAAGCGATCGGGCAGCCGTTGAAGCTGGAGTGGGGGGATAAGACGATCGACTTCACGCCTCCTTTCGCGCGGCACACTTACGACGAAGTCATCGCTCAGCACGTGAAGATCGACCCGACCGATCCCTCTGCCGTCGAGAAAGCGGCCAAGGCTCTCGGCCTCGAAACTGCCGGCAAGCACCCGGATGTGGTGAAGAGCGAGCTGTTCGAAGCGGCGGTCGAGAAGCAACTCGTGGGACCGGTCTTTGTGACCGACTACCCGGCCAGCATTTGCCCGCTCACGAAGCGAAAGGCAGAGAACCCGGGCGTGGCCGAGCGATTCGAGCTGATCATCCACGGCATGGAAATCGCCAACGCCTACACGGAGCTCAACGATCCAGACCTGCAAGAACAATTGTTCAAAACTCAGTTAGCCGGCCAGGCGGATGAAGACTCGATGGCCAAGATGGACCACGACTTCGTCCGCGCGCTGCGGCACGGGATGCCCCCCGCCGGCGGCCTGGGCCTCGGCATTGATCGCCTCGTGATGCTGCTAACGAACACGCAATCAATCCGCGATGTGATTTTGTTCCCCCTATTGAGACCAGAATAAGCCTTACGCTGGACTGGTCGCTTAAGCGACCAGTCCGAACCCGCGAAAACACAGACTTCCCAAGGACGGGATTCATGTACAAACTTCTGCTTTGTTGGCGTTACCTGCGCACGCGATACATCGCGTTGGCTTCGATCATCAGCGTGATGCTCGGCGTGGCGACGATGATCGTCGTCAATGCGGTGATGGAAGGCTTCACGCACGAGATGCAAGACCGCATCCATGGGATTCTCTCCGATATCGTGTTCGAGAGCACGTCGATGGATGGCTTCCCAGACGCCGATCGACGCATGGCGGAGATTAGGAAAGTGGCGGGACAGTACATCGAAGGGATGTCGCCGACGGTGCATGTCCCGGCGATGCTGGGCTATTCGGTTGGGAGTCAATATTTCACGCGCCAAATTATGATGATCGGCATCGATGAGACGACGTATTCGTCTGTCAGCGATTTCGGCAAATTCCTGCAGCATCCAGAAAATCGCAAAGGCCTGAGCTTCGACCTCAAAGACGGCGGCTACGACACGATCGATCACCAGGCCGCCGACCCCAAAAAAGTGCAGCCGCGATCGCAGATGCAAGATGTCGGCTGGAAGCATCGTCGTCGCAAAGCGAAGTACATGTCGCAAATCGCGGTGCCTGAAGGATCGTTGAAGGACGACCCATTCCAGCAGCGAATGTCGACGCCAAATGCCGCGGGCAAGGAAGCGATCGGTCAAATCAGTGCGACGCCGATCGACGCAGGTACGAACTTCGACCCGGCAAAAGATCAACAGACAGGTTGTGTGATTGGCATCGGTCTGGGGACCTATCGCAACTCGGATGGTTCCGAGAACTTTTGCGCGCTCCCCGGCGACGACGTGCAGATTTGCTATTTGACGGCCGCGAAACCGCCGAAAGTCCTGCCTGCGTCTTTTACCGTCGTCGATTTCTACGAAAGCAAAATGAGCGAATACGATTCGAATTTCGTATTCGTTCCTATTCGCAAGATGCAAGAGATTCGCGGCATGATCGATCCAACGACCCAGATCGCCAATTGCAATGCGATTCAAATCCGGCTCAAGGAAGGCGCTGACCTGAATATGGTTCGCGATATATTGCGCGACAATTTTCCGTCGTTCCTGTACCGAATCAGCACGTGGCGCGATAAGGAAGGCGCATTGCTGACAGCCGTGCAAATGGAATTGATCATACTGAACTTGCTCCTGTTTCTGATCGTCGCCGTTGCTGGCTTCGGCATTCTGGCCATTTTCTTCATGATCGTTGTGGAGAAAACTCGTGACATCGGCATTCTGAAGTCGCTTGGGGCCCGCGGTTGGGGCATCCTCGGCATCTTCCTCACCTACGGATTAACGCTTGGCATTGTCGGCGCGGGCGCGGGCCTGGTTATCGGGCTGTTGATCGTCCATTACATCGACCGGATCAAAGATTTCATCGTCTGGATGCTAGGCTTCGAGATATTCGATCCGTCTGTCTATTTTTTCAAAACGATTCCCACGATCTTGGATGGCCTGACGATTAGTGTCATCGTTGTTGCTGCCGTGTTGATTGCAGTCATCGCCAGTATTCTGCCCGCGATTCGTGCAGCCCGACTGCACCCTGTGGAGGCGCTCCGTTATGAGTAATACGAATTTGTACACGACTGGCTATGGCGGGCAGGGCGTAAATATCCCCGACATGCCCTTGGCGTCGCTTGGGAGCGCTGCTTCTCGTGCCATTCAGCGCGGTGTTTCAACAGCGCCGATGTCCATCGCGCAGGAATCTCAACGTGCAGGATTGCGCGAGATACTGGCTGCCCACTTCGTGCGCAAGAGCTATCGCAAGGGTCCGCTGACGATTCCGGTATTGCAGGGCGTGGAGCTGGCCGTGCATGAAGGCGAGTTTGTTTCGATCATCGGCCCAAGCGGTTGCGGCAAGTCAACCTTGCTCCATCTGCTCGCGACGCTCGATCGGCCCGATGCCGGCGAAATTTGCTTCGAAGGCAACCGCATCGACAATCTGCCGACGGCCGGGCGCGACATCTTGCGCAATCGCTACTTCGGCATGGTATTTCAATCTTATCACTTGTTGCCCGAGCTCTCGGTGCTCGAAAACGTCCTCATGCCAGCCATGATCGGGCAGGGGATCTTGGGCTACCTGGCCCATCGTCGGGCGAACCGGGAGCGTGCGAAAGAGATGCTCGAGCTGGTCGGTCTGGGCCACCGGCTCAAGCACAAGCCACGCGAGCTATCGGGCGGCGAAATGCAACGAACCGCCATCGCGCGAGCCCTCGTCTCGCGGCCGCAGGTCCTTTTGGCCGACGAGCCCACGGGCAACCTCGACGTTCATACCGGCGAGGAAATCATGCAGATTCTCCGTCGGTTGAACCGCGAGCGAAACCTCACTATAGTCATGGTGACCCACGACACGCAGATCGCCGCCGAGGCGAACCGGACGATTACTCTGGTGGACGGCCGCGTCGTGGCCGCTTAGGAATCGACCACAGAGACACAGAGAGCACGGAGAAGGGAAAGGGAGCTATTAAAGAGGATGGCTCCAAGGGATTTCTGCTTTATTGAAGATTACGCTATTATTGGACCTGTTTTTCTGGCCGATAGCTGACAGCCGATAGCCGACAGCTTTTACCAGGTTCAATCGCCGCGCGGTTCTCAATAAATCGTTAAGTCTCCACCTCGAACTTTCTCTCCCCCTGTTTGTCTTCTCTGTGGGCGCTGTGTCTCCGTGGTAAATCTTTAATAGTTGAATAAAATGTCGCGACAGATCTACATCAGCGGCAAGTTTGTCCCGCAGGAAGACGCCAAGATCAGCGTCTTTGACCACGGGTTGCTCTATGGCGACGGCGTGTTCGAGGGGCTGCGCTCCTATCGCGGCAAGGTCTTCCGCCTCGATGAGCACATCCGCCGGCTCTACGAATCCGCCAAGGCGATCTGGCTGGAGATTCCCATGTCTCCCAGTGAGATGTGCGACGCGGTCAACCAGTCGGTCCAGTTGAACAAGATCGAAGACGGCTACATTCGCCTCGTCATCACGCGCGGCGCCGGCACGCTCGGCCTCGATCCCAATCGTTGCAGCAATCCGCAAGTGATCATCATCGCCGATGCGATCTCACTTTACCCGAAAGAACTGTACGAGAAGGGGCTGGAGATCATCACGGTCAGCGTGCAACGAAATCACCCAGCGGCGCTGAGCCCACGAATCAAGTCGCTAAACTACCTGAACAACATCCTCGCGAAGATCGAGGGCCTTCAGGCCGGCTGCATCGAAGCCCTGATGCTCAACCACAAGGGCGAGGTTGCCGAATGCACGGGTGACAATGTGTTTCTCGTGCGCCAGGGCGTGCTGCAAACGCCGCCGCTCGAGGCCGGCATCTTAGAAGGCGTCACTCGTGAAGCGGTCATCGAGATCGCCCGCGAGGCAGGCATCGAGGTACGCGAGATGCCCCTCACGAAGCACGACGTCTACATCGCCAATGAGTGTTTTCTGACCGGCACTGCGGCCGAGATTATCCCGGTTGTAAAAGTCGACAGCCGCACGATCGGTGCCGGCAAGCCCGGCCCGACGACCCGGGATTTGGAAAAGCGATTCAAGAAACTGACGCAGGAATAGCTTGCTGCTTCGCGAGCCGAGTCGTCGTAGGACGGACAATCCTGTCCGTCTTTGGGAAATCGACGGACAGGATTGTCCGTCCTACGGTCAAACGGTATCACCGCTCAGAATTCTGGCGAATTCAGCTACGCCCATGTGGAAGCCGATATTGGCTACTTCTTCTCGCGCGGTTGCGTGTCGCGAATGAATTGCTCGTTGGAGACTTCCCGATACTTGGTCAGATTGTCTCGCACCTCATTGATCCGCTTCTGATCGTCTTGGGAGAGCCGCCAAGTGAAGGTGTGCTCGGCTCGCAGCGGATTCTCGCCTGTGCGGTTGAGTTCAACCTTGAGAGGCACGACCTTACGGCGCGCAAGAACGGAGTTCAGTCGTAAGCGCGGGCCAGGCTGCAACAGCCCGCCGGAAAGTAGAGTGTTGAGGCGTGTGTAGGAATCCAGGAATTCGCGATACTCGGCCACGGCGTCTGGATGCTCGGCCGGCATGGTGTCGACTTTGTAGCTCTCTACATGACTCGCTAGAACCAGCTTTCCGGTGTCGTTATCAAACGATTCATCGAACTCCGGGTTAGCGGCAAATTGAAGGTACGGGTCTTTTTGGCGGCCGGCCCAGGCTGTCATTTTCGTGACCGTGCCGTCGACTTGTTCGGTCGAAAACTTGGTAAGAATGCTACGCTGCTCGTTGAGCAGCGTGAATTGCCCCGGATTGCCGCCAGACGGCCGACGATACACGGCCGTCTGCTCGGGCTTTTTCAAGAAGTCATACACCACGCCATCAAGGAACAGCGTCGTTGTTTCGCTCTCTGGGGCTTTGGCGTCGCCCACGAAAACCTTGGTTTCGATTCGAAAGCCTTCGCAGCGCGATATGCTTGCCCCAGCAACAGACAAACCGAATGCCACGCAAGCGGCAATGGAAAAACGATGAAACAAGCGAACTGCCATGGTTCCCTCGGAGCAAGAAGCAGCTATCTGCTGCGATGATACGGAAGTTATCGACGCCGGGAGGATACGCGCTAACGACCATCGACGTAAAGCCCGGCCATATTCGTGCTAGCACGCAACGCTACCAGATAAAATATATAGCCGACCCATTCTGGGTCGGTCGCAGAGCGTAAACATACGATGGGCCGACAGCTGCTCTAAGCGATATTCTCGGCCAGGATGGCCGGGCTGGTATGGATCTCTTTCCGGAGGCTCTCTCCGCCGGAGCTCTTACCCGAAATAATCCGGCTCGTTCCCCGCGATCCACTTGATGTTGCAACCGATGCTCGGCAGTTGATTTTCGCCCGGCTTCTCGCCGGCCAGCACGGCGTCGACCGCGGCTCGCAGATCGGCGCCGGTGATCGGTTGGTCGTTGCCTGGGCGGCTGCTATCGAATTGACCGCGGTAGGCCAGCTTGTGGTCGCCGTCGAAGAGGAAGAAGTCGGGTGTGCAAGCGGCGCGGTACGCTTTCGCCACTTCCTGCGTTTCGTCGTAAAGATAGGGAAACGAATAACCTTGCTCCTCGGCCTCGCGAACCATCTGCTCGGGCGAATCGGCCGGGTAGTTCGCCACGTCGTTCGAGCTGATTCCGACGACTGCCAAGCCCCTCGGCATGTATTGGTGCGCGAACTGGGCTAGCGCGCCGGCCAAATGCTTCACGAAGGGGCAATGGTTGCACATGAAGATAACTAGCAGCGCAGGCGCTCCGCTGAGGTCGGCGAGCGACACCGTGCGGCCATCGACGTTCACCAGCGAGAAATCGGGCGCGGGGGTTCCAAGGGGCAACATCGTGCTAGGCGTACGAGCCATCGAAATCTCCAGACGGTTGGATAGGTCATAACGAGCCAGCCGCGAAAGGGCCGCAGCCGCGTGCTCGGACGTTTGTCAGTATTTCCGCTAGTGCCGTTGTCTGCAACCAGGCCGTCGTTGACACACGCGCAAACACCCCTATAATTCAGCACTTGCAATCATCGAGCGGAGGCTAATTAGGAGAGCAACGAATGGGCGTTCCCGAATTTGACGACAACAATTTTGATAGCGAAGTTTTGCAGTCCAATGTGCCCGTGATGGTGGACTTTTGGGCTCCTTGGTGCGGCCCTTGCCGTCAGATCGCCCCTCTCATCGAGCAGCTTGCCGGCGAAAATCAGGGGACCATCAAAATCGGCAAGCTGAACGTTGATAACGCCCCGCATGCGGCCCAAAGTTACGGCGTGAGCAGCATTCCGACGTTGATGATTTTCAAGAACGGCGAAGTCGTCGATCGCTTCGTCGGCGTCCAGCCAAAGTCGCGATTGCAGCAGGCCATCGACGCCAGCGTCGTGTAATCGAGCTAGCTGAGCCAGGCGGCACGCACAATTGAGTAACCAACGAACGTGGCGTAACAAAAAGTTGCGCTGCGTTTTTTTATTGCGCGCTTGGCAATCGACTCATGATGCAGGCACTGGCAGCGTCCGCGCGCTTCCCCCCAAAGCCCGATCTTCGCGAGCTTCTCACTCGTTGGCGATCTGGAGCAATTGTGATGGAGTTTGCCGCCTGCGCTGCCGATGGGAGTCTAGTACGTTTTTGCCGATCATCGAGAGTGTGCGGGCAGCTAGCAACCCGCCCTGCCAATTGGAACGCCCATGTCGAACCAATCGCAATCTTCCCGGGAAATCACGAGCTTCTCCAAGGGCGAGATTCGCATCGATCAGCCGCATGGAATCATTCGCGGTAGCGCCGCCAATCGAGCGGCGGATTACGGAGTGTCGCAACTCGTCGGCGTCGCGGTCGAAGCAGAAGTGCAGGAAGCAAATGCGGTGGGCAGCCGCGTGGAGCATTCGTTGGACCAGTTGCGCGAGCACGCGGCCCAACTTGCCGATCGATTGCAATCCGAGCAAGGCGAATTGGACCGCCGGCGTAGCGCCCTGGTTGCTCAGGAGGCCGACTTGGAGGCCAAGTGGCAAAACGCACGGCAATGGCTGACCGAGCGTCAGCAAGAGCTTGAAGAACGAGCCGAGGCAGTCGCTCGGCGCGAGCAGGAGCTGCTCGAAAAAGAGGCCATCGCCGAAGTGCGCGCGAGTGAGCTGACCCAGGTGCGCGAAGAGGCGCTTGCCGAACGGGAAAACCGCTTGCTCATCCGCGAAGCCGAGTTGGAAGATCGCGAAAACGGCTTGCAAGAACGGCTCGAAGGGCTCGACGAAGATCGGGCCGCGTGGGATGAGCGAAACGACAAGCTGCAAGCGCGCGAAGCCACGATCGAGGCCCGGCACCGCGAGATCGACGCCCGTCAGGCCCAGCTTTATCGCGACATCGAAGAATTCACTGCCGACAAGGCACGAGCCGAGGAGCGGCTTACCGAGATTGAGAAGTCCGAAGCCAAGATCGCCGATTGGGGCTCGCGGCTGCAATCGCAAGGCGCCGAATTGGAGAAGCAAACTGACGCGCTGCGTCAGCGAGCGGGTGAGCTCGAAATCAGCCGCGCCGAGCTGCGCAAGGGGCTGACCGAGCTTGCAGGTCGCGAAGCGGAGCTCGAATCCGCCGAGCGCCAGCTTACTTACCGCCAGCAAGAAATCGAGACCGCCATCGCACGGTACGAGCGGTTGGGCGTGACAGAAGAAAAGATGCAGCAGTTGCAGGAAGAGGTCCGCAAGTTTTCGGCACGTCGGCGCTATCTCGACGAAGCCGAGTCTCAGCTCACGCAAGAGAAATCCGAACTCGCCGGTCAATACCGCGATTTGGCCAATCAGAAACGCCAACTTGAAGAGCAACTGGTGCGCGAACGACGTGCGATCGGCGCTCAACAGCAACTCGCGCAGGCCGAGCAGCAGCATCGTGTGCAAGAGCTGGAGCAACGCGAGGCCGAGCTAGACGCCCGCGAAAACGCACTGGCTCAACTGCAAACCGAGCTAAGGATGACGCAGCGCGAAGTTTTGGAAATGCGACTAGCCACCGAGGAAACCTGGGCGCAGCTTTCTGGCGCGCTTGCGCCGGCGAGCCTGACTCGCTCGATCGCACAAGTTCGGGCCAAAATCGCCGATCACTATCGGGGAACGCTCGACGAGTTGAACGAGCGCTCGACGCAACTCGAGGCGGTGCGCCGCGACTTGACCAAACAAGTCGAATCGCTCGAATCGAAGCAGGGTGAGTTGAGCGCCTGGGCCGAGCGGCGTCACATCGATATCGAAGGGCAGGCGGCGCGGCTCGTGGCCCGCGAGCAAGAGCTCGACCGGCAACAGCTTGCCTACGAGCAGATGGAGTCGCGTTGGCACGTCGAACGCACCGACTACCAAGCAGAAATTCGTCGCCTCCTGGCTACGATTCGCGACTTGGAGATGCAAGAGCTAAAAGCCGCGTAGGGCGAACGTCGTAACACGGACTTTAGTCCGTGTTCGAAGCTACTGCCGTAGCCCGAAGCCATTAGATGCTCTTCTCTTCGGAAGCTAGGCCCAAGTTATTGCGTGACGGACGGAAGTCCGTCCCACGATGTTCTAGCTTTGCTTATCAGCAGCGGCTGGTTTTGCGGTTTCTTTGTCCTCGGTGGCGCCTGCCTGCTTCTCTTCAACGGCTTCTGCCTTCTCCGGCTCCTTCGCCTCGGTATCTGTCGTGCTACGCGCCTCGCTGCTTTCGAGCTTGGCTTCCTTCTCGGCTAGCTCCTTCTTGATGCGGCGATACTCGTCGGCATTGGCTACGGCAAGCCGCTGAGCCTCGGTGGCGTAGGTCATGCCCGCGCGAATCTCTTCTTGAGAGAAATACGGCGGACGACTGAAGCTCCGTTTCGTGCCTTGTTTCTTCGCGGCAAGCTCGGCCCAGCTAAGGTCGTTGTTCAGATGCCACGTTGCCGCTTGAACCGCGCTATATTTCAGTTCGCCACGGCCAAACGCTTTCAATAGTTCGACAACAGCCGGACGATCGAGAAACTCCTCGGCTCGCACCATCTTGTAAGGCGCCGAGGAAGAAGGATCGCGCAAGCCGTGATCAAGGCAAACGATGGGTAGGTCGATCTTCGCGGTCTTCTCCGGCGGCACGCTGAACATGCCGCCGCCACCGCCCATCATACCGCCGCCACCCATCATACCACCGCCACCGCCAACGCTTTGCTGGCCACCACCCAAGCCGCCACCGCCACTCGAGCGACTACCACCGCCAGTGCGGCCACCCCCACCGCCGCCGCCACCGAACTGCGCCGCAACCGGCACTCCGGCGAAAGCTGCGGGCAACTTCAAGTTCACTGGTTGCTTGGTGTTATTCGTGACGATGAGCTTCGCTTCGTGAGAGTTCAAGGCGACGAATTTCGCGTCGACCTGCCCGGCGTCGACTGCGTCGAAGATATCAACCGGAGCGCTTGGTGCTGGGGCGGCTGCTTTATTTGTTGCCTTCGCGGAGCTATCCGCGGCGAAGCCAGGTTGCGCTAGTTGTCCTAGCGAAGTTACCAACAAGCCAAACGCGTAGAACCAACAATTTCGTTTCATCGTCGCTACCGGAGGAAAGCCTGGAATGGGAGTGCGGGTGCAAATCTCCATCATTTAGCATAGTTAGGTGCTGGCCGAAGTCCAAGTAAATTCTGGGCCGACCGAACGCTGGAAAAGGCGGAAATACCCCTAAAATTACCATCCATCGACCACAGGCACCCGCTTTTAGCGGCCATGTCGCCCAACACCCCCCCAACCGCAACCAGCTCCATCCCCACCCTACACAAACCCAAACGCCCCCTCGCAAATAATTTCTCCAATCGGCTTCCTGCCCGTCGGCTTTTCCCGCTCACGTAGCCCCTCCGGCAATGTGTCTGCCTTGGCCGGGCGGCCAGCCGCGAACATCGCCGCTACAGCATAGTCCTCTGGTACCTTCAGTACCGAATGGGCGTTGGCGAAATCGAAGCCCTGCATCCCATGAATGACGAGCCCCATGGCCGTTCCTTGCAGCGCAATATTCTCGAACGCGGCGCCCACATCGAACAGATGCACCGGGTTCGGTTTGCCGTTTCGACTGAATACCTGATGGGCCAGAATCACGACAAGCATCCCCGCATTGCGACACCAGGCCTGATTTCCCTCAACCAATAGATCGAAGAACATATTCCACTGCGGCGTATCGCGGCGGGCATACAGAAAACGCCACTCTTGCTCGTTGTAGCTGGAAGGCGCCCAACGCGCTGCTTCGAACAATGTATAAATTTCACCTTCCGATAACGGCTCACCTGTCATCGCTCGCGGCGACCAGCGGGCGACAAACAGTTCTTCCACCGGATAATCAGGCTTACGGTGATCGAGAGCGTTGATCATTGCATGCTTCTCCTAACGCTTTCTATTGAAGACTGCCCAACGATTGGACCCATTGTTCTCTGGCCGATAGCTGACAGTCGATAGCCAACAGCTTTTCACCGGTTCAATTACCGCGCAGCTTTCAATAAAGTTCGACGGATTTCCTTTATGGCAACGAGCGCCGCCATTCCAGCACCGCGGTTTGCAAACGTGTTGCTTCTGTCGGGTGCTGGGCCGCGACGTCGTTCTTCTCGCCTGGGTCTTGCGACAAATCGTAAAGTTCCGCCCCTTGGCCATCGGCATTGACGAGCAGCTTCCAATGCCCTTCGCGGATTGCGAGGTTGGGCGAGCGGTCGCCGGGGCCTTTGGGATAACCGAAAAAATTGGGATTGCGTCCATATTCCCACATCAACGGTCGATCTCGTAATGCAGATGGCGTGCCGCGCAGTGCGGCTGAGCGGTCGATGCCATCCAATGTGGCGCTTGCTGGTTTTGCGCCGGCGATTTGGCAGAGCGTGGGAAACATATCGACACTGGCCAGGATCGTCTCTTTGTCCGTCTTGCCCGACGGGACTATCCCTGGCCAACGCACTAGGAAAGGTAGCCGCACCCCTCCTTCGTACAGGCTGAACTTGCAACCACGTAGCTCGCCGGTGCGACCTTCAAGATGAGGGTAGGGACCGTTGTCGCTCGTAAAAATCACGAGCGTTCGATCGTCGATTCCCAGCTCCTTCAGGCCTGCCATCAGTCGACCAACTTGTTTGTCCATTTCCGCGATGACCGGCTGGAGGTTCTTCGCCACGTTGGGCTGCTTTTCTTTTTGAGCAGCCGCGTTGGGAATCCACGGCGAGTGAACATCATCTAGCCAAAGATTCACGAAGCAGGCCTTCTCTGGGTTGCGGCGGAGAAAGTCGAGCGTCTTGTCGACAAAATATTCGGTGCGTTGCCAGCGCTTTACTTTGTCATTACGAGACCAGATCCGATCGGTCGACGTGATGTCAGGATCGGGCTCGGGGCTTTCGTACGTGCTGACATGCTCGTCGTAACCGTAAGCGGCAAACTTTGGCGCGTCGGTCACATCCCGCCCGCCTCCCAAGTGCCACTTGCCGATGTGCGCAGTTCGATAACCGGCCTCTTTCAACGCCCGCGGCAGCGACGGCGCTTGCGGATCAAGGAAGTCGGCCATCTCGGCGCCAAGATTCCGACTCTTTTGCGCCAAATAACTCGTGATTCGCCAGCGAGCGGGAAACTGTCCGGTGATTAGCGAACATCGTGAGGGCGAGCAAACCGGCGACGCAACATAGTATTGATCAAACTTCGTTCCTTCCTGGGCCAGCCGATCGATGTTCGGCGTGGCAACCAGTTTCCCGCCGTAGCAGCCGATGTCGCCAGGACCCAGATCATCGGCCAGGACCAAGATGATGTTGGGGCGAACATCGTTCGCGTAAGCCGCGTTCAGTCCAGCCAGCAGCCCCACAATCAAAATCAAAAGCATCCGCATCGAAAACTACCTCATCGATTTTGCTATCTATAGGAGGTGCCGTTCAAGCAGTAGCCACGAGAAGCACAAAAATGCACAAAAACCTTTTTGTGATTTTTCGCGCTTCTCGTGGCTACCCCTTCTTGTTCTTGCCCCTTAAGAATCTCACGCAAAGATGCTAAGGAGCGACTCAATAATAACTTCCCGGTTTTCAGAATAACCACGGAGAGCACGGAGAAATCATTCGAGTTTAGACAGGATTTGTAGGATCAACAGGATGAGATGCTTATTTGATTTCTTCAATCCCGTTGATCCTGTAAATTTTTTCTCTGTGCCCTCCGTGTCTCCGTGGTGAATCTCATCTGCCGACGTTATTTTGAGCCGTTCCTTAGCATCTTTGCGTGGGACCATCTATCGTTCGAGCCTGCCTCTGAGCCATAACCCTCCATGGATTACTGGGTTCGCCCGAGAGTTGGCAAGTAGTGTGTCGGCCGGGATTTCTAGGCGCTTTCTGCCAATATCCAGCTCCGCGCTGTCTTGTTTCACCCATTTGCCCAACCGATAATCGGCTTGCACTCCATCGTTGCTTGTACACCCGAATACCATGCTTGCCAAGCTCCACACGTTTTCATTGCTCGGAATCGAAGCCTTGCCTGTCGAGGTCGAGGCGGATGTTTCGCCTGGCGCGATTCCCAAAACGATTCTCGTCGGGTTGCCGGAGCAGGCCGTTAAGGAGAGTTTGCACCGCATCGAGCGGGCGATGGTCAACAGCGGCTTTGTGCGGCCTGCCGATCGGGTTGTGATCAACTTGGCCCCGGCCGAATTGCCCAAGAACGCGGGATCGTTCGATCTGCCGATCGCGGTTGGAATACTCGCCGGCAGCGGCCAGTTCAAAAGCGATGTCCTCGATCAATACGCAATCGTCGGCGAGCTTGCGCTCGATGGCAGCACGCGACCCGTGAAAGGCGCGCTCTCAATGGCGATGGCTGCGGCCGCGACCCATCGGCTGCGCGGCATCATCATCCCCAGTGAGAATGCCAGCGAAGCAGCCGTGGTCGAGGAGATCGACGTTATCGCGGTGAATAGCCTGGCGCAGGCCGTGGCGTTTCTCGCTGGTGAGCTTGAGATCGAGCCCACGCCCTCGCGGCTCAGCGAGCTGTTTCAAGAGCTGTCTCGCTACGAAGAAGACTTTGCCGATGTCCGCGGTCAGGAAATGGCCAAACGCGCGGTGACAATCGCTGCCGCCGGAATGCACAATCTGCTGATGGTTGGTCCCCCTGGCTCCGGAAAAACCATGCTGGCCAAACGGCTGCCAACGATCCTTCCTATGCTAGCGGCCGAAGAATCGATCGAGACGACTAGAATCTACAGTGCTGTAGGACGACTGCCGCCTGGCCAACCCCTGCTTGCCAAACGCCCGTTTCGCGCGCCGCACCACACGATCTCGAACGCCGGCCTCGTGGGCGGCGGCTCGACGCCGGCCCCCGGCGAAATCAGCCTCGCTCACAACGGCGTCCTCTTTCTCGACGAGTTGCCCGAGTTCAATCGAACCACGCTCGAAGTGCTCCGACAGCCCTTGGAAGATGGGCACGTCACGATCAGCCGCGCGCTCAATTCAACGACCTTTCCCGCCAATTTCGTGCTCATCGCCTCGCTCAATCCCTGTCCCTGCGGCTATCGCAACGATCCCAGACGCGAGTGCCACTGCACGGTGCCGCAGATCGAACGCTATATGGCCAAAATTAGTGGGCCGCTCCTCGATCGAATCGATCTCCATATCGAAGTGCCGGCCGTGCCGTTCAAGGAGCTAAGTAGTTCCCAGAACGGCACATCGAGCATCGCGATGCGCGACCAGGTGATGGCAGCTCGGGCCGTACAAGCAGCTCGCTTTCTCAAGTCCAAAACGCGCTGCAACGCCGAGATGTCGACCCGCGATATTCGCCAGTATTGCCAACTATGCGAAGCTGGGATGAGCCTATTGCGCAACAGCATTCAAGAGCTGGGCCTGTCGGCCCGCGCACACGACAAAGTACTCCGTGTCGCGCGCACCATCGCCGATCTAGACGGCCGCACCGAAATCTTGCCCGAGCACGTCAGCGAAGCCGTTAACTACCGCATGCTCGACCGGCAGTTCTGGAGCTGAGTTCAAGAAACGTTCTCGAAAATGTAGTTTCGGATGTCGTAAGTGCAACCTTCAAGTCGAGCTTTGAGTTGACGCAGCCGCAAACCAACGGTTTTTCAAGGCGCGCTCTCGTTGAAGAACGCGCCATGGTGATGGAGTTGCTCTGCTGGTCCACCTTCCACACGGAAAAGCACCACCCAAGTGGAGTAGTAAGTAAATTGTTACAATAAAAAAAGGCCTGGAGCTACAGGCATATATTTTGCACCATGCGAATGACGATCCGGCCATCGGGGACGAAAGGAGCCTAATATGCGAGCTGTTCTATGGGGTGGTTTCCTGGCTATCCTTGCGATCGCAGTGTTTCCGCTGTTTCAACCACGTGCTCATGGGGCCGTATCGGGGATGACTAGGGTCGCCAATGGCCTGAGCTCCCCAATGTTTATGACTTACGCGCCAGGAGATCGCACGCGACTATTCATTGCCGAACGCTCGGGCACGATCCGCATCCTCAACCTTGTAACCGGCTCGCTCGAACCAACGCCGTTCTTGACGATGACTGGCATCAGCACAAACGGGGAAGGCGGGTTCCTCGGCTTGGCATTTCATCCCGACTACAACAACGTGGGCATGCCTGGCTATGGTAAGTTCTACGTCAATGTCACAACAAACAGCACGACCGAAACGCACATCCGCGAATTCACCGTATCGACGGGTAATCCCAATTTGGCGAATGCCGGTTCACTGCGCGAGCTGCTTAGCTTCGCGCAACCGCAAACCAACCACAACGGCGGCTGGCTCGGGTTCAGCCCAAATAATCAATATCTATATATTGCTACCGGCGATGGTGGCGGCAGCAACGATTCAGAGACTGGGCATACGGTTGGCACCGGCAACGCGCAGGACATCACAAACAACTTGTTAGGAAAGATCCTTCGCATCGATCCGCTCGATCCAGATGGTCCTGCTGGGCCGCTTACCTATTCGATTCCGTCGACGAATCCATTCGTTGGAGTAACTGGCGACGATGAGATTTGGCATTATGGCTTGCGCAATCCTTTCCGCAGCAGCTTCGATCGACTCACCGGCGACTTGTGGATTGGCGACGTTGGGCAAGGTGCTCGTGAAGAAATCGATTTTCAAGCAGCGAATAGCGTAGGGGGCCTGAACTACGGCTGGCGGCTTCGCGAAGGAACAGTCTCTACTCCCAGCGGCGGCGTTGGCGGCGCCTGCAGTGGCTGCGTTGAGCCCGTATATGATTATCAGCGCCCCACCGGAAACCCGACTACCGATTTGTATCGGGGCACCGTCCTCACCGGCGGTTATGTCTATCGAGGCCCTGATCCTGCGCTGCAAGGAAAGTACTTCTTTTTGGATTCGCGAAACACAGCTTCAACGACCGACGACAACTACTGGATGTTCGATCCCTCGGACCCGCGTGGAACAGTTGCAAATATCAACTCGCTCTTGGCCTTCAACACGGGCTCGCATCAATTCCCAAGTTCATTCGGCGAGGACGCTGTCGGCAATTTATATATTGCGTATTTATCCAGCGGCGAAGTCTACCGGCTAGCCACGGCCCACATCGCCGGCGACTACGATTACGATGGCGATGTCGACAATGCAGACTTCGGCATTTGGCGCGCAACTCTGGGGCTCATATCGGCCACGGCGCCGGCTGATGGCAACGGCAACGGCGCCGTAGACGCTGCCGACTATGTACTCTGGCGGAAGAATTTTGGCTCATCATTAGGATCTGGCGTCGGGGCCGGCATGCCCGCGATTCCAGAAGCCGCTGCCATAACGTATCTGCTGTCTGCGATTGTGTTACTGCCAGCCCATTCGGCGTTTGCCCGCCGCCGACGTCAGGCTACAATAGTCTGAATCCACAGACTATTACTTGAATGCCCGCGCGCCGGCTACTTGGGCTTACGGCGCTCTGTAGATGAATCGTTCCAAATTGCGGCGGCAAATCGCCTGGGAAGCCGCCCGGCTGATGTATTCTCGCGAAGAATCGGAATACTACACAGCCAAGAAAAAGGCTGCCCAACAAATCTGCAAGGGTTGGGTCAAGCCGGCCGATCTGCCCAGCAATGTAGAAGTTCGCGATCAGATTCAAACGCTGGCCCGGCTCTTCGAAGGCGAATCGCGCAGCGACAACCTGCTGGCCATGCGTTTGGCCGCGCTCGCGATGATGCGGCGTTTGTCGCCCTTCCGGCCAAGGCTGATCGGCAGCGTCCTCACTGGCCATGTGCGCCAAGGCTCGGATATCGACCTCCATGTGTTTTCAGACACCGTGGAAGCCGTTACGCATTTACTGGATCAAGACCGGCTCGACTACACCGTCGAGCGCAAACAGGTTCGCAAGAACGGCGAGGAACGCATCTTCACGCATGTGCATCTGGTGGATAGCTTTCCTTTCGAGCTGACGATCTACGCCAGCGATCAGGCGCATTACGTTTTCAAAAGCTCGATCACGGGCAAAGGCATCGAGCGGGCCAGTATCGCCGAGCTGGAACAGTTTCTGTCGCAAGAGTATCCCGACCTTGACCTGGCGGCCGCGTTGGAAGAGGCCGCGAGCCAACCCGATCGCTTTCAAGTCTTCGAGGCCTTGCTCTTGCCGCTTGAAAACGTGAAGGGACCGCTCAAGTATCATCCCGAAGGCGACATGCTCTATCACAGCCTGCAAGTGTTCGATCACGCCCGCGATCAGTTGGCGTACGATGAAGAGTTTCTGTCTGCGGCACTGCTCCATGACGTGGGCAAAGCGATCGATCCGCTAGATCATGTCGGCTCTGGTCTTGACGCGCTCGCTGGTTTCATCACGGAACGCACCGCCTGGCTGATCGAGCATCACATGCTCGCCCATCAACTCGCCGATGGCAGCCTCGGCGCGCGGGCACGCCGCCGACTGGAAGAATCCGAGCATTTTGACGACCTGATCCTACTCGGCGAATGCGACCGCGCCGGCCGACAACCCGGCGTCGAAGCGCCCGAACTGGAAGAAGCCATCGACTACTTGCGTGAACTAGGGAACATGTTTGGTTAAGTCAAATGCACGATCGCGCAATCAACGATAGTTTCTTGGTAACTCAACTCAATCCCAACTGTTTCCGAATTAAGCGAGACAATCCGTTGCTTATTTCACGATGTCGCGGCACGGGCGCTTTCTTTTCATTTGCTGGGTTGCGATAGATGATCGTGTCGCGATCCATGTCGATGAAGAACGCATCCCGCTTTCTCAAGTTCGCGGATCAGTTCCTGACGCTTCATACGTCAACAACCATCGCTTTTGTTTGGGCTCCGGTGGGCGCGGTTTCTTCCTCCTCTACCATCATGCGGTAGGCGTCTTGGATGTTCTCTTCAAGCTCTTCCAGCGTCTTGCCTTGACTGAAAACGCCCGGTAGGCCTTTCAAACGCCCAACGTACCATTCGTCTTCTTGCCAGTATTCCAGCACAAAGGTTTGGGGCATAACGACCTCCTCTCTCGCATTATAGGCCAGTTGGGACGTAATTTGCTCGGTCACTCAATCCACTTTCCACGTGTCGGAAATATACGCTCATAGTGCAGATAAATCGAGCACATCGCTAAACCAGCATCTCGCCTTCCATCGCCAGCAGCCGCCGCTTCATGCTCAGCCCCTCCGGCGCCGAGTAACCTCCCAATCCACCACCGGCTCCTAGTACGCGATGGCAAGGCACGATCAGCGGATAACGATTCTTGGCCATCACGCTGCCCACCGCACGCGCCGCGCCGGGCGATCCACACTTGGCCGCTAAGTCGCCGTAGGTGCTCGTGCTGGCCCAGGGAATGCGCCGGCACGCCGCAACCACTTTCGCGCCGAACGTGGTCAGGTGGTCCAGCGACAGCGGCGTGTCGGAAAAATCGACTTTTTCGCCCGCGGCGTACAATTTCAGCTTTGCAATGAGATTGCCAACCCACTGCGGCACATCATCAACTTGACCTTCGGCCGCAACGCGGCAGAATGACTGGGACATGCCGGGCACCCGCCCAAGCGCGTGCTCCACCAACCGCCTCGACGGGTAGCCGAACATATTGGCCAGCAAAGTGTCTTCTCGCCAGGCGATGGCCATCCAATTCAGGTCGGTCTCGAACGATGCAACGGGCGTCGGCTCCGTCGCTAGTGTTGAGTGAGTGCGCAGTTGAGAAGAACGACGCGAGCGGTGTTCGGAGGTCAACATAAATCACTTTCCTGGAAGTGCGTGTCGAGAAATACCCAACGCTTTGACAGTCGCGAGCAATCCATTTTATACTTGTAGGACAAGGCGTCGAGGGTCGGCCCCCGAATGGTGCGGCCTGCTCAAAATCACCGAGGTATATTGCAACCGATGACATCCTATCATTCGCTTGCCGACGACTTTTATGTGAGCATGAACCTCAGTACCGAGATGGAGCTCACTGGAAGCCGCGAAGCGATTCTTCATTATTTCGAGCAAATGCAAAAGAGGTTCCCCGAGTTGCGGAACTTCTATGCCCGCGACAAAGGCGATTTCGTACTAGAGGCCGACAAGGAAGGCGGCAGCTATCGGTGGTGCTCGGTCGAGGCTCGGCGGATTTGCTCAGGCTTTGTTAATCCCGATACGTTCGAGTCGGCCGTCGCGCAGCATCGCCATGTGCTCGAACTCGCGCCGTACGGCCTGTCGCTCAGTCGACTGGACTGCGAAGCGCTCGACCTCATGGTGGGCTTCGACTTCAACTACCGCGGCAATCAAAACGCGCTGATCGCCGAAGCGCTCGGCGTTTGCCCCGCCTTCGAGAAACTGGCCGGCATGCGCGGCACGACGTTCATCAGCAACGAGCCAGCTCTCACGTTCGCCGTCGATGATGAATGCCGCATGCAATGCCGCGTCAACGTGGAAACGCGAACCAACGCCTATCAGATCCGCACCGGCGAGTTTCAAGACGAGCAGGTGAGCGTTTACGTCACGGCTCGCCAATATGGCAGCCTGCCGCCCGAGATGGCGTACGTCGAAGTCATCGACCGCCTGGCGAAGCTCTGCCGCGACGTGGTCGAAGGCTACGTCGTCGACGGCGTTCTGCAGCCGCTCGCCCGCGCCATCGCGCTAGAATAATTTGTAGCTGAACTCGCAGCACCTAGGCGCATAGCGCAGAGCAATAGCCGGACCGCTCCGCGGTCCGGGGGCTTTGCTTCGAAGCCATCAGTAACGCACAGCCACGTTACTCCGTAGCCGGTGGATCCGCCTTCGCCGCGGACTTCTTCTTCGACTTGTTGTACTTCTCCAGCTCGGGCCCAGCCAAATCCTTACCCGCAAGCAACGCTTCGATTTGCTTGGTGATCTCGCCCGCCAGCGCCGGACTATATCCCAAGTGGACCGCCTGCACCTTGCCGTCCTTGCCGATCAGCACGGTTTGCGGAATCGGCTCGACATGATAGCCACGCCAGATCTTGAGTTCCTGGTCCAACAAGATCGGAGCCTTGATCTTGGTCGCTTCGAGGAAGGCCTTGATCGACTCGGCGTCTTCGCCGCCGTTGATCGCACGATAAACCACGCCGCGATCTGCAAACTTCTCGGCCACCGCCTCCAGTTCCGGCATCAACATGATGCACGGCCCGCAGGAGGTCGACCAGAAGTCGAGCAGCACCACATCCTTGCCCAAGTGGTTCTTCAATTCGAACGGCTTGCCATCCAGATCGGCCGTTTTGAATAGCGGCGCCGGCTTGCCCAACAACGGATGGGGCGGCTCGCGCTCGATCAATTCGTCCACCTGCTCGGCCGTCTTCGGCGGAGTGAACTGGAAATCGCTGTCCTTGAATTTCGGCGCGACATTCCAATCGGAGAACGATGCAGTGTAGGTAATCGACGCCTTCTCATCGGCATATTGCTTCGACATATCGACCAGCACTTTGTGTACCACCGGCCGCTTGCCTTCTTCGATCCAGATGTGCCAATCGAAGTGCTGCTCGGTGAACCGCAAATGATGGCAGGATGTGTCGCCGATCTTCTCGGTTCCAACATATTTCGACGAAATAACCCCAGCCGTAAGGCGCTGGAAGTATTCGTCTCCACCGACGGGAATGAGATTGCCCTGCGTGCCGAGGATCGTCGCTTTGAGCGGAACGCCGATGTCGGTCATCTGAGCAAACGTGTTCGGCACTTCGCTGACCATGTACTGATTCAACACAGGCAGATACTGCGTGAGTTGCTTGCCGTCGCTCACAACCGTGATGCCCATCTTGCCTTCGTCGACAATCAACGCCAGACGATTTGGCCGCGCAAGACGTGCCGTCATCTTGGTGACTTGTTGGAACGGATCTTCGCCTTCCGCTTTGACGTCGAGCGATGCTTCGATATGGCAGGCGAACGCGGGAAGGCCTCCCAGGAAGTCGGACATCTGCCGCAGCGCTTCTTCCGGTTTCACCTTCGCGGCAGGCGCCGCCTCTTTCGCTAGCTTCTCGTCTTGAGCGAGTAGTGGTTGATTCAGAAAAACAGCGAGGGAAAGCGCGAGCAGGTGGCAGGTGTTATGTCGTCGCATAGCGGCTCCGAATAAGAGATAAGCGGTTGGTGGTGGGAGGGCGCGGTCAGTCCAACTCGCCGGTAAAACAACCGGTAGATGTTACGGACCCGAAGTATTCTACGTGCTTAGCCAATCAAGCGTTGCACGCTTTCGATCAACCGATCCATCGGAAATGGTTTGCGGATGTAGTCGTCGACGCCCAACATTTCGGCGTAAGCCTTATGCCGACTGCCTTCGTTGGCCGTGATCATGATGACGCGCAGCGGCGTCTCGCGGGTCCGGCGCATTTTTTCCAGCACCAGAAAACCGCTCCGCTTGGGCATCATCATGTCCAGGATCACAAGATCGGGGTTCTCGCGCTCCGAGAGCGCGAGGCCTTGGTTTCCGTCCCGGGCCACCAGCACGGTGTAGCCGTTCGCTTCCAATGCGAGTCGTAGCGATTCGATGATTTCTGCATCATCGTCGACAAGCAGGATCCGCTTGCCGGCTTTTTGTCCGTTATCTTTTGCCATGAATTTTGATAGGATTCTTGCCTAGGTTCGTAGACACCCATGGTTACCGATTGCTGCCTGTTTTGCAACCTCGGAAGGGCCGATGACAGAGCCTCGCGAGAAACAACCTAGACGTGCGAAAGTTTCCCAGCCGCCGCGAATCGTAGCGCCGTCGCTCCCCTATCGGCCACGCGACCCGAAACGCTATCGCCCCGGAATCGGCCTCATCGGTTGCGGCGGAATCACCAAGTGGCATCTCACGGCATACAAAGCCGCCGGCTACCGCGTTCTGGCAATGTGTGACATCGCCATCGAGCGCGCCCGCGAGCGGCGCGACGAGTTCTACCCCGATGCCATGGTCACCGACAACATCGACGACGTGCTCTCGCGCGACGATATCGAGGTGGTCGACATTACGACTCACCCGCCCGAGCGGCCGCCGATCGTTGAGGCCGCGCTCCGCGCCCGCAAGCATGTGCTCAGCCAAAAGCCGTTCGTGCTCGATTTGGATGTGGGGCATCGTTTGGCCGATCTGGCCGACAAAATGGGCGTTAAGCTCGCGATCAATCAAAACGCCCGCTGGGCGCCCCACTTCAGTTACATTCGTGAGGCTGTGCGGGCCGGGCTGCTGGGATCGCTCGACGCGGTCCATTGCGATGTGCATTGGGATCACAGTTGGGTCAAGGGAACCGTGTTCGAATCGGTCCGCCATCTTATCTTGTACGATTTCGCCATCCATTGGTTCGACTTCGTGCGAACCTTGATGGACGAGGCCGAGCCGCGGCGGATCTTCGCCTCGATGGCCCGCTCGGCGACTCAAACCATTATGCCAGCGCTGCTGGGCCAGGCGATCATCGAGTACGAATCGACCCAGGTAACGTTGATCTTCGACGGCTTCACGCGGTTTGATCACCTCGATCGCACGCTCGTCGTCGGGAGCGAAGGAGCGATTCGCAGCACTGGTCCCAGCAACGAAATTCAACGCGTCGAAATGACCACTGCCGAGGGGCTTTCGCGCCCACGACTCAAAGGCAAATGGTTTCCCGACGGCTTCCACGGCACGATGGCCGAGTTGCTGTCGGCGATCGCGGAGAATCGCGAACCGACGAACAGCGCACGAAACAATCTCGCAAGCTTGTCGCTCTGCTTCGCGGCTGTCGCCAGCGCCGAGCGCGGCGAAGCGGTGCGACCAGGCACGGTGCGACAGTTGCCGGTTGAAGATGCTTTCGAATGACATGGTGTTTTACGCCGCTAACCTTTTCCAAAAGAGTCTCACGCAAAGGCGCGAAGGCGCAAAGTAAGAAATGAATTGAACCACGAAGGACACAAAGAAAGAATGAGCAGGTTTTTTGCAGCCGCTCCGAAGATACTTTATGGTCTTCGTGATCTTTGTGGTAAATGGAATTCGTATTCTTTGCGCCTTCGCGCCTTTGCGTGAGACTATTCCGATGTTGTTACCTAACAGGATTGGATTTCAACGTTTTTCTCGATTGTATCCAAAGCAAGCCGATGCCGATGGCGATTCCTAATAACGCGAGCAGATGCCATGTGAGTGGCAAGTGGGCTTGCTGTTCAGCGCCGATGCCGCGAGCGATCAAGTCGTCGCGGTGATGGCTGATTGTGAGCAAGAGGCTGTTGTTGATGGCGTGTAGCAGCATGCAGGGCCACACGCTGCCGGTTTGCAATCGCACCCAACCGAGCGCGAGGCCCAGGAATGTGCTGGGAAGCAATCGACCGGGGGAGAGGATTTCGTGAAAGAGGCCGAAGAGGAGAGCGGAGACAAGGATGGTCGGCCACCCGGCCAGTTTGGTCCGCAGCGCGCTGAACAAGAAGCCGCGGAAGGTGAGTTCTTCGAATACCGCGGGCACGATTCCCAGCGTGACGACGACCAGCCACCACGGCAGCGCTTGTAACTGTGCTAATATTTCGGTGGCGGCCTTGATTCTTTTCTCATTCAGTGAAGCTAGTCCCAGCCAATTACCGAGCAAGAAAGACTCGTGAGCGGCTGGCCAAAGGGCGGCCCCCAGGATCGCCGCGCCGACCAGCGCGACGACATGAGGTCGTCGCAGCCCGAGGCCGGTCGCCGCTCGTATTCTGCCAAACAGCGCTAGCAAAATCGGGATGCCACCGAATATGGCCGCGGTGATTACTGCCCCAAATGTGAGCCGCTGCTCCATCGACAACCCTTGCGCGCGAGCCAGATTGCTGGCGAGCACGAAGGTCGAGGGGAAGATGAGCGCGAGGCAGAGCATCGCGGTCGGCACGCTCGGCATCGCTTGCGGTTCGGTGGGGCGTCGCAGCAAATCTGACCACGTGGCCTGGCTGCCGTACAGGATAGCGTCGGTGCCGAAGATGCGCGCGGCCATCGCGATCGCCGCGGCGATGTAAAACAACGTCGAGCAGACAGCCGCCACGGCCAGACCGGGCACGACGCTCCCTTCGAGTAAATCGCGCCCGAGCATCACGATATTCACGAGCGGCGTCACGGCCATCCAGGTTTTGAACTCCAGCGATGGAATCAAGCAGAGCACGCCAGGCACTAGGCATAGCAGCATCAGCGGAATGATGTAGGCTTGCGCTTCCTTGAAGCTTCGCGCGCAACTCGTGATCGCCAGCAGGATGGCGGAGAAGAACGCCGCGAAGAGTACCAGCAGAAGCAGCACGGTAATCACTACCTGCGGCGTCATGCCGCCGCCGAACAAGCTGGCGGCCAGGCCGGAGCTATGGGCCGTGATTGTCATGGCGATCAGGTTCACGAGCGCTGTAAGAATCGCGACCGTGAGGACGGCCACATACTTGGCAAGCAGCAGCCCGACGCGCGGCACCGGCGCGGCGATGAGCGTTTCCAGTGTGCCGCGCTCGCGTTCGCCGGCCGTCAGGTCGATCGCTGGATAGACGGCGCCAGTGACCGTCATCAATACGAGGATCAGCGGAATGAGGGCCGCGAGCGAGAAGGGAGGCGCGCCGGCGAAGCTGATCGGGCGGCGCTCGGTGCCGGCGGGCATGGTTGCCGCGACGCCCAGCTTCTCAAGCTGCTGGTTGAGCGCGGCGTCGTTGTACGCCTGCAATCTTGCCTCGACAAAATGGAGCGCGGCCTCGCTGGGTGGCGATCCGACCCGGAAGACCAACTCCCATTTCGCGGGCGCGTGGAGCCCGTTCTTCGTGTTGTTTGATTGGTCTTTGCGATAGATGGCGGCCAAGTGAAGCGACGAATCCGCGACATGGCGTCGTAGTGTTTGATCCGGATAGGCGACCAGTGTGATGTCCTGTAGTGGCTCTTTATCGGTCAAGCTTTTCGCTTCGCTGCCGGCGTTTTGTTTGGCCGCAGCGTGATCTTGACGCGACAGCAACGCGGCGCCGGTTCGAAGTTGCTGGGCCAATACTTCTTGCGAGCCGACGGAATCGACGCCGATGACGAACGCGACATTCTCGTTCACGGTAATCGACGTAAGCAGAAACCGCTGAAACACGACGGCCAAGAGCGGATAGATCAAAATCGGCATCACGACGAGCGTGATGATCGTGCGACGATCACGCAGGATCTCGCGCAGCTCTTTCAACACGAGCCGCTGCAAGCGACCGAGCACGGAACGTTGGAGAGGCGGCGCGATGTCTTGATTCGCCATGCGATGCCTCTTAACCTACCTTGGCTGCGGAGAAGAAACTGCGAAACATATCGACGAGCGTGGTGCAGCCGGTGGCGGCGCGCAGCTCGGCGAGCGTGCCTTCCATCCGCAATCGCCCCATGTGCAACAGGCCGAAACGGTCGCACAAACGCTCCGCTTCATCCAATCGATGCGTGCTGACGATCACGGCTTTGCCCTCGTCGCGCAGACGGCGCACATAATCGAC
>CAZJWY010000010.1:24941-25365 GCA_964549545.1 uncultured Planctomycetaceae bacterium
CCGTCTGCGCGACGAGGGCAAAGCCGTGATCGTCAGCAGACGGCGCACATAATCGACGACAATCTGGCTGGCCAGTACGTCAAGCCCGCGCGTCGGCTCGTCGAGCAGCATCACAGGCGGGGCGTGAATCAGAGCACGGGCCAGCACCACGCGTTGCCGTTGCCCAGTGCTTAGCAGAGAACACCGCCGATTTAGCAGCGGCGAAAGATCAAACAACTCGGCGAGCTTTTGCAAGTTGTCGCGGGCTTGCGCAAACGACAAGCCATACAAGTCGGCGAAGAAGAGCAGCATCTCGCGGACGGTTAGCCAGTGGTAGACGCCGTCGTTGGCCGAGACCAAGCCGACGCGGGATTTCACTTCGTCCGGTGCGTCGCTGCTGCGGCCTGACTCAGGCTACGCCGAAGTCGCGGGCCATCGCACCAGC
>CAZJWY010000010.1:25375-58807 GCA_964549545.1 uncultured Planctomycetaceae bacterium
TGGTGCGATGGCCCGCGACTTCGGCGTAGCCTGAGTCAGGCCGCAGCAGGCCGACGATCATGCGGATGGTGGTTGTTTTTCCCGCGCCGTTGGGGCCAAGCAGGCCGTACACTTCGCCCGGGGGCACTTGGAAGGAAACGCCGTCAACTGCCACGATCTGGGTGCCGCCCGCGTAAAACTGTTTTCTCAGCTCGTGGATGGTGATCATTTGCTGGCGTTGGTCGAGGGAGCGGCAACCGATTTATTTGCGGGGGGCCGAATCAAGGCCTATGCTGAGCGTACCTATCGAGTCGGGGGACGTCCACGCACGTTGAACTGTTTCTACGCAGGCATTTCCATGAAGTTGTTATCAATCGCAATACTTTCGGGGGCCATGCTGATGGCGAAGTCGAACGACAGCATTCAAATCGAGCCGGGCAAACAGCTTCCACAGTCGGTAATAATTCATGCCGAGGGCAAGCCACGCGGCGACGAAGTTACGATGCGCTATCTGGTTTTCACTCCCCAGGACTACCAGCCGGCGGGTGCGAAGTGGCCGCTGTTGTTGTTTCTGCACGGGTTGGGTGAATCGAGTAACGATGATCTGTCGCGGGTCAAGATTCATGGTCCCGCACATCTTGTCGAGAGCCGACCTGATTTTCCGTTTGTGGTTGTCACACCGCAGCTCGCGCCGCCGTTGAAAGAGGGGGAGAAGCCCTCGCGTGACGAACTGTTGGAGAAAGTTGGCAAGGCATGGAAGGCCGAGGAGTTGATTCAGCTTGTCGATCATATTGCCGCGAATATGAATGTTGATCCGGAACGAATTTATGTGACGGGGTTAAGCATGGGCGGGTACGGTACGTGGCGATTGGTGGCTGCACACCCGGAGCGGTTTGCCGCCGCGGTGCCGATTTGTGGTGGCGGTGAGCCAGACAAAATGGCGATGGCGTTGGCACGCGTGCCGATTTGGGCTTTTCATGGCGCAAAGGATCAGGTCGTGCCGCTGGCGGAAGGGCAGAGGATGGTCGACGCCGTGAAGCAGGCCGGCGGCGATATGAAATTTACTGTTTATCCCGATGTCGAACACAATTCGTGGAAGGCGACGTACGACAATCAGGAAGTGTACGATTGGTTGCTTAAGCACCGGTTGAAGTCGAAGTAGGCGCCGCGAGCCGAGCGGCACCTGGCGCGCTCGGCTCTTTCTCGGGACATTGACATATACCTTGGCAGGTTCGCCTCGGCTCGGCGGACCTACTTACTTACTCGTTGACGCCGTCCGTTACGCCTTTCCAGTCATCGGTGCGGAAAGGCGTGACGGGGAGGAGCTTGTCGTTGTACAAGTTGCAGACGGGGTTGTCGGCCCAGGCGTAGCGTACGGCGACGGGGTCTTTTACTTCCTTGCTCGACACTTCGACCGAGTCGGCTTTGCCGCCGTTGGCTGGCTTGATGATCTTGGCTTGAGCCCAGACGAATTTCTTGTCTGGACCGGCGATGGCAAAGCCTTGGACGTCTTCGTCCTTGGTGCCGACCGACATAAGCTCTCCGCCGACGTCTTTGAATTTCACGACGATCTTATCGCCGTGCTTTTCCATCGATTCGTAACGCGGGCTTTTGGAAACGATGTTTTTTCCGTAGTCATTGGCGAGCGCTAAGCGGGCGAGTCGCGTGCCGACGTCTAGCTTCTTGCGCGGGTGGATATCGTCGCCTTCGCCGAGATCGATGATGACGGCTTGGCCGGTCTTGGGGAGTTTGTCGAGCGTCATCGTTTGGGCTTCGCGGAGCTCGGCCCAGGCGCTATCGGTGGGTTCGGGTTGTTCTTCTTTGTAGTCGGCAAGCTGGACCCAGTAGAACGGGAAGTCGCCCTGCTTCCAGTCTTCGCGCCAGGAGGAGATCATGAGTGGGAACATGTCGCGATACTGGTAAGCACGACCCGCATTCGATTCGCCCTGGTACCAAATGACGCCACGGATGGCGTAGGGCATGACGGGTTCGAGGCGGGCATGGTACAGATTCGCGGGGCGATGTTGGCCGACGGCGGGGTTGACCGCCAGGGGACGATTGGGCGGAGTTTTCTTGCCGGCGACACGGGCCTCGTCGGCTTTCTTGCGCCACTCAGTCCAATCGGCTTTCCATTTAGCTTCGTCGAAGTCTTTTACCGAGTCGTCCCATTTCTTGAGAAGACCTGCGTAGAGCGGATTGCGTTCCAGGCGATCTCGGCGAATCCAGGCTTCGCACGAGGAGCCGCCCCAGGAATCGTCGATGAGACCAATTGGCACATTGAGTTGCTTGTTGAGTTCGTGGCCGAAGAAATAACCGACTGCCGAAAAACCAGGGACGGTTTCGGGCGAGCAGACTTTCCATTCGCCTTCGAAGTCTTCCACCGCCGTTTGACTGCCGGGTTCTTTGACGCGCACGAGGCGAATATTCGGGTTATTGGCGGCTGCCGTTTCTAGGTCGCCGTTGTTGGTCAAGCTGAGCGGCCACTCCATGTTCGATTGGCCGGAGCAGAGCCAGACTTCGCCGGCGAGGATGTCTTTTCGTTCGACGTGGTTCTTGCCTTCGACGACGAGCGTGAGCGGATCGCCGACCTGGAGGGGCGTGAGCGTGACTTGCCAGTTGCCTTTGTCATCGGCCTTGGTTTTGTGAGTCTGGTCGGCGATTTTCACCGTGATTTCTTCGCCTGGATCGGCGGTGCCCCAGACGGGGACGGGCATGTCGCGCTGAAGCACGGCATGGTCGGTGAACATCGCCGGGAGATTGACGTCGGCTTGAGTGGGAAGCGCATAGCACAGCAGCGTGCCGATTAGCGCAAGGATCGTAAGGGGATTGGCAGGGTGCATGGATTTTTGGTTGGTCATATCAATGGTGATGTGAGTGAATAGTGACGGATGTTTACCTTGCTGCGCAAAATTCTCGGTAGGGATTTTGCGCAGTTGGTCTGATTGAACAGGAGTTCAGCATTACGTTTTTTAATGAACGCAGTGCCGCAAGCTTCCTCAGGCGGTATGGGTGCGTGACGGTCATTTCACGAATCACCCTAGCACAACAGGTGGCCATTTTCTACAAGAAAGTTGCGAGAGAAATGGGTGGCCGAATGTGGGTGCTTGACATGGAGATGAGGAGAGAGGAGAGCGAGGTTCTCGGTGATGCGCTAAGCACAAGTGGGGTGGGGATGGTGTTGGTGAGAATCAGTCGGCGGGGCGCCAGTCGGCCAGGTGCATTTCGACGGAGGTGCGGCCGCGGAAGTTGTTGAGGACGGGTTTGAAGGCGACAGAGAGGGGGCCGGTGGTTTTGTTGAGATCGTCTTCCCAGTCGCCGCCGCCGAAGGCGACGGCGCGCATCGCTACGCCGTGTTGTTCTAACTTAAGCGAAAGGTGATGGCCGGCTTGGCCGATGCGGCGCGGGGGCTCGGCGAGGCGGACGTCGGTGGTGCAGAGCATGGGGCGCTCGTTGCCGTGGCCGAAGGGGGCGAGGCTTTCGATCTGGCGGACGGTTTGGTGCGTGAGTGCTGTGAGCGGAGTTTCGGCGTCGACGAAAAGCTCGGCGATGCGTTCTTCTTGTGAGATGGCGCGTTCGGCGTAGTCGCAGAAGGCGCGACGGAACAGTTCGATGGCAGATTCGTCGATCGTGAGGCCGGCGGCGGCCTGGTGTCCGCCGTGGCCGAGAAGATGGCTGCTACAAGCGGAGAGGCCGGCGTGGAGATCGAAGCCGCCGGCGGTGCGGCCGGAACCGGTGCCGGGCTTGGCGCCGAGCTCGTCGAGCGAGATGAGAATCGTGGGGCGATGGTAATGCTCGGCGAGTCGGCCGGCGACGATGCCGATGACGCCCGGGTGCCAACCGCGGTCAGCCAGAACAAGGGCCGACGTTTGGTGGGGGTCGCAGGTTTCGAGAGCCAGTTTGTTGGCTGCTTTGTAGACGCTCCGTTCGAGCGACTTGCGTTGGTCGTTGAGGTCGTGGATGAACTTTGCCAGCGTGAGCGCGCGTTCAGGGGAATCGGTGGTGAGAAGTTCCAGAGCAAGCTGGGCCTGGCCGAGGCGACCGGCGGCGTTGAGACGGGGGCCGATGGTGAAGCCGATGTCGTCGCCATCGAGCTCGGCTTTCTTGTCGAGTTCGGTGACTCGTTCGAGGGCGGCGATGCCGGGCGTGGGGAAGTGGCGGAGGCAACTGAGGCCGTGGCGGACGAGGATGCGGTTTTCGTCGACGAGCGGCACGACGTCGGCGACGGTGCCGATGGCGGCGAGGCCGACGGCGCGCATCAGGAAGGTGCGCATCGATTCGCTGACGCGCTTGGCGTCGCTGGCTTGTTGGCACAGTGCCCAGGCGAGCTTCAGGGCGACGGCGGCGCCGCAGAGGCCGGGGAAGGGGTAGGTTGTGCCGGGGAGGCCGGGATGGACGATGGCGGCGCAGTGGGGCAGCCGAGCCGAGGCTGCCTCGTTCGAATGCCCATTGCAATCGAGATCGTTTTGAGGCCAGTCTCGGCTCGACTGGCCTACTTTGGGGAGGTGATGGTCGGTGATGATGAGCGTGAGGCCGAGGTCGCGGGCGGTTTTAGCTTCGTCGACGCTGGTGATGCCGCAGTCGACGGTGACGACGACGTCGCCGCCTTGGGCAGCGATGGTGCGTAGCGCGTCGTGGTTGAGGCCGTAGCCTTCGTCGATGCGGCTGGGGATGTAGGAGTTGGCCCTGGCGCCGAGTTGCTTGAGGCAGAGCAGGAGGATGGCGCTCGAGGTGACGCCGTCGGCGTCATAGTCGCCGTAGACCGTGATGCGTCGGCCGGCGCGGATGGCTTGGTGGATCAGTTCGGCCGCTTGGACTGCGCCGGGGAGCTGTTCGGGATCGCGCAGGCCGCTGAGTTTGACGTCGAGAAAGCTTCGCGCGCCGTCGACATCACAGATGCCGCGGCCGATGAGAAGCTGAGCAACGACGGAGGGGATGCCGGCGGCATTTTGGAGAGCGGCGACGCGGGCCGGATCGTGACTCGCGATTCGCCAGCGCTTGGGCATCCTTGCGGCTCCCTGCGGGAGGTCAAGAGCGGAAAGTCAAGAGTCAAGAGCCAGAATGCGGTGGTGGCTTCTGGCTCTTGACTCTCCGCTCTCGACTCTTGACTATTTCTTCTTTTCCGTGTGCAGCGTGTGCTTGCGGAGGCGGGGGCTGTACTTTTTGAGTTTCAGCTTTTCGCCGCCCGTTTTACGACGGAGGGTGTAGTTGTGATCGCCCGTTTCTTCGCAGACGAGGAAGACGGTTTCGACTTTCTTTTTGCGCTTGGCCATGGCAGGGGAGGGGTTGAGGGTTCAGAGTTTGGGGTTCAGGGGGTGGTGGGCACTGGACCCGGGGTAATCCGTGATTGTAGGGGAAAGGTGGGGAATGCTCTAGGGGAGCCAATTATGAGGGGCGGTAAATCTTCTTGTTGTGATAGTCCACATATTGCTGCGAGATCGTGTGACCAGCGGCAGTTGTGAGCTCTGAGACCTTAATCCGGCGTGCGCCTAAGTCCAGCTCTGCGTGGTGATTGGGGCACACACATAGGATATTTCCTTTCACATCATGACCGTTGTGGTCTTTTCCTAACGGCTGAATGTGGTGCGCCTCAGCATAGAGCAATCCGTCGGCTAACTTAATTGTGTGACCGCATATCTGGCATTTGTAGGCATGGAGAAGCTTTATGCGTCGAGCTAGTTCTGTATCTCGAACGATGCGGTTCACAGTGGTTGATATACGTTCAGGCTGCGGTGGCTCTAGATCTACTGCTTTGGGTGTTGGAGGTGGTGCAGACTTTTTGAGTGGTAAGTTTGCATGGTTATTGCCTCCGCTACGAATTGGAGTTGTTGCAGAGATTATTTGTTGCACATCTTTAGACGTTAGGCTTTGGTTACCATAAAGCTTGCGTAAGGCCTGTATGATCTCCTCATGTCGGCCGAATGCCGCGCGCGGGAAACCGCGATCGCGGTAGTTGCGGCCCCCCTTATTGAACCAGCTGAGCCAATTCCGAAGTGTGCTAATTGCGCGGTTTGGGAACAGCTTCTGAGCGGAGTCTAAATCAAGTTTTTTCCCCTGCTTAGCCGATTCAAGCCACCTTTCGAAAAATCGGTCTTTGTCTGTTTGGCCGTTCGCATCGCGTGCCCCACGTTGATATGAAGGTTTGTTTGAAGTAACCATTAAGTTCTCTTGCTAATCTGTGTTATTACTTCCACTCCGGCTTCCGCTTCTCAATAAACGCCTTCAGTCCCTCTTGCGCCGCTTCGGTTGTTCGTGCGGTGGCGCTCATGGCGGCGCCGACGGAGAGTTGGGTGGTGAGTTGTTCGCCGATGGTTTCGTAGAGGAGGCGTTTGGTTAGTTGCAGCGCTTCCGGGGCGCCGGTGGCGCATTCTTCGCCGAGTTGGGCGGAGCGGGCCCAGAGGCGGGGTTCGTCGATGAGTTCGTGGTAGAGGTGGAGGCGGAGGGCTTCTTCGGGCGGGATGAAACTGGACGAGAGGAGGAGGCGGGCGGCGGTGCTGCCGCCGGCGCGGAAGGCGAGGAGGGGGGCCATCACTCCGGCGATGATGCCGCGGCGTGGTTCGGGGAAGCCGAATTGGGCGGTGGGGGTGGCGACGACAATGTCGCTCGCGAGGACCAAGCCTGCGCCGCCGGCGACGGCGGGGCCGTTCACAGAGGCGATGATCGGCTTGGGGAGCTCGAGCATTTGCGTGACGACGCCAAGATACGATTCGGCCGTGTCGACCCAATCTTGGTGCTGCTCGTCGTGGGCGAGGCTGGCGGCGGCTTGCATTTCTTGGAGGTCGAGCCCCGCGCAGAACGCGGTGCCGACGCCGGTGAGGATAACTGCGCGGACGCGCTTCTCCATGTGGAGATCGCCCAATGCTTCGGAGAGCTGGGCGAGCATGGCACGGGTAAGGGCGTTGCGCCTGTCGGGGCGGTTGAGCACGATCGTGCCAATGGGGCCGGTTACTTTTACATCGATCGCGTTGCTGGACATGAACATGGGGGGGAGAGGTGTCAGGTGTCAGGTGTCGGGTGCCAGGTGTCGGAGCAAGGCATTTTAGTTTGACACCTGAAACCTGAAACCTAGTCCACAAGTCGATTGTGCGATACCGAAGCGTTTTTCGAACCAATTCGGCCCTTCCGATCGTAGTGATTGTAGGTGCTGTGCCTTTCGCGGACGAGGCAGGTTGATGCGTTGCGGCAACGTGGCAGGTGGCCAAATGTTGCCGTGGCTCAACAAGCTCATCCCCGTTCCTCGTCTTTGGCACGCGCCACGCTTATCGCAACTTGTCTGGCAATAATGACTTAACGCGCTTTTTACGAGTCGCTCTGGCGAGTCCGGCATCGGGGGTGCATTGATCGGGCAGCAACAACGCCTCTTCGAATCCACACCGTGAGGAACTGCCCGTGCGACGCGCTCGACCCAATCGCTTGAACGGAAAAACACCTCGCAATGTGCAGCCGCTTCGAGGCAGTAGCTCGCCTCGTGGCCCGAAGCCGGCCAAGAAGAGTGAGTCGCCGGTCAACGGTAGCGCTAAGGGCTCGAGCCACAACCACCACGACTTCGACTCGGATTCGGAGTTTGGCGTTGTCGACGATTTGCCGTTGGATGACGAGGTGATCGATCTGCCGATCGAGGGTGATGACGATCTTGATCATTTGCCGGAAGAGGGGAGCGCCGAGTCGCACATCGACGACCCGATCCGGATGTACCTGATGCAGATGGGCGAAATCCCGATGCTTAATCGGGAGGCCGAGATCTCTTCGGCTCGCAGCATCGAGGAAACCCGGCGAGTGTTCCGCAATCTGATGCTCGGCAACGACTTTGTGCTGCAGGGCGCGATCGAGCTGTTGGAGAAAGTGCAAAGCGGCGAATTGCGGCTCGATCGTACGATCGAGATTAGCGTTACGAACACGTCGGAGAAGAAGCGCACACTGAAACGGCTGGCGCCGAACCTGGCGACGATCAAGCACCTGATGCGGCTGAATCAGGCCGACTACCGCGTTGCGATCGATAAACGCCGCACGAAGAGCGAGAAGCACCATGCCTGGAAGCGGCTCGTGATTCGCCGCGGCAAGGTGGTGCGACTCGTTGAAGAGCTGAATCTGCGGCTCGGCAAGCTGCTGCCCGTGATGCAGCAGTTGCACAAGATCGGCGAGCGGATGGTGACGATCAAGCTGCAACTTTCGGAACCAGAAAAGCTGATCAGCGAGAAGCAACAGGGCGAGCTGCTGCAAGAGCTTCGCTACTTGATGCGGATCACGCTCGAATCGCCGGCGACGCTGGCTCACCTGGTGGCCCGCACGCTGGAGGCTCGCAACAAGTACGACGAGGCCAAGCGGGTGCTGTCGGCGGCGAACCTGCGGTTGGTGGTGTCGATCGCGAAGCGGTATCGCAATCGCGGACTGAGTTTTTTGGACTTGATCCAGGAGGGCAACACGGGCCTGATGCGGGCTGTCGATAAGTTCGAGTATCAGCGTGGCTATAAGTTCTCGACCTACGCTACCTGGTGGATTCGCCAAGCGATCACGCGGGCGATTGCCGATCAGAGCCGGACGATCCGGTTGCCGGTCCACATGATCGACACGATGGGCCGGGTGAGGTCGGTAACGGCCGAGTTTGTGCAACTCTTCGGCCGTGAGCCGAATCCGGAAGAGGTTGCCGAGCGGGCCGGGCTGTCGCTCGACGATGCCCGTTGCATTATCAAGATGTGCCGCCAGCCGTTGTCGCTCGATCAGCCGGTAGGCGATCACGAAGACAATTTCTTCGGCGAATTCTTGCAAGAAGACCGTGACGATGATCCGTTGCGAGATACGAATAGCGAAATGCTCAAGCAACGGCTGAACGATGTAATGCACGACCTGACCTACCGCGAACGGGAAATTATTCGCCTGCGGTACGGGTTGGCCGACGGGTACACCTATACCTTGGAAGAAGTCGGCAAGATTTTCCAGGTGACGCGGGAACGCGTGCGGCAGATCGAGTCGAAGGCGGTTCGCAAGCTGCAGCAGCCGTATCGGACTCGGGCGTTGGCTGGGTTTTTGGATGGTGTTGAGATACCGGTCGAGGCGATTGAGTCGTGATTTTGTGGGAGTATGGTTTTGTTGTTGTTGGGCGGCGTAAACGCCGCCGCTAAATGGTCTGCCTGGTTTCTCCCGCCTTAGTTTTCCTGCCTTCCTCTCTCCTCTGCGTGTGTGCCGCCTGTCTCTTCCACCCTTGGGACAGGCGGCACACTTTGTTTTTGTGGTTGTGTGGGGCCGACCGGACCGCGTGGCGGTCTCGGCTATTTGTTGCCAATCGTTGTGGGGGGCCGAGGGAGATGGCTAGAATTGACGTCGCCTGAACCGGCATGTGATTTGCAACTGGTAGTATTCGATGGATATTTCTTTCCCGCGGAGGATATACGATGGCGACTAAAGATACCAAAGAGAGCAAGCTGACACGGCAGAAGCTGATTGACTTGCTGAATGAGGACTTGGAGCGCGAGTATCAGGCGATTATTGCGTATGTTGTTTACTCGCAGGTATTGAAGGGGCCCGAATACATGAACATCGCCGAGGAGTTGGCGGTGCATGCGGGCGAAGAACTGCAGCACGCGATCACGCTAGCCAATCAAATCGACTACCTGGGCGGCATGCCGAAGACGACGCCGAAGCCGGTGAAGACATCGGACAAGGCCAAGGACATGCTCAGGTTCGATCTGGAGAACGAAAACGAAACGATCCGGAATTACCGCGTTCGTGTTAAGCAGTGCGAGGAGTTGGGTGAATACGCGATTGCGGAGCACATTCGCGAGATTTTGGTGCAAGAACAGGAGCACCAGATCGATTTGGCGACGGCGCTTGGTGTTGACGTTCCCGATGTGACGACGCCAAAAGAGCGGGCGTAACAGAACCGACCCGAGACGGGTCGGCTATATAGCCCGGCCATTCTGGCCGGGTGCTCCTAGTGTCGCGAAGGTTTGCACTTATAATTGATTTTTTGCCGCGACGGTTTGCCGTCGCGGTTTCTGTGCAGCCAGCGCGGACCGACTGTGAATACGATTGCATCCACTAACCTTACCGACGAGCTGCGCGAGTTGCTCGGGCCCGATCGGGTGCTTGATGCGCAGTCGGATTTGGCCGTGTACGAGTGCGACGCGTTTGTGATCGAGAAGCACTGCCCGAATGTGGCTGTGTTTCCGAAGACGACGGCCGAAGTCGCGGCCGTGGTGAAGCTCTGCGTCGAGCATAAGACGCCGTTTGTTCCGCGTGGTGCTGGAACGAGCCTCGCTGGCGGCGGCTTGCCGGTCGGCGGCGGGGTGATGATCGTGCTCACGCGGATGCGCGAGATTCTGGAAGTGAACTTGCGCGATCGGTATGCGATCGTCGAGCCGGGCGTGGTGAATGGTCACCTTAACCGGCGACTGGCGGGGACTGGGTTTCACTATGCGCCCGATCCATCGAGCCAGGGTGCTTGCACAATCGGCGGCAACTGCGCGACGAACGCCGGCGGGCCGCACACGCTGAAATATGGCGTGACGGTCAACCATGTGCTTGGGCTGGAAATGGTCACCGCCACGGGCGAGATCATGACGATCGGCGGCCCGGCGGAAGACACACCGGGGCCCGATCTAATCGGCACGATCGTCGGCGGCGAGGGGACGCTGGGGATTGTCACCAAGATTTGGGTTCGGCTTACGCGCAATCCGCAGGGTGTGCGCACGATGCTCGGTGTGTTCGACTCGGTCGACGATGCCACGCAGGCCATCAGCGGAATTATTGGGGCCGGTATTATTCCCGCGGCGCTGGAGATGATGGACCAGGGAATTCTCGTGGCGGTCGAGGAGGCGTTTCACTTTGGGTTTCCGCTTGATGCGGAGGCGATCTTGTTAATCGAGGTAGATGGGCTGGAGGTTGGGCTCGATGATCAGCGCGATCAGATAGCCGCGATTTGCAAGTCGCACGGTGCTCGCGAAGTACGGTTTGCGGCAGATGCGAAGGAGCGTTTGCTGTTATGGAAAGCGCGGAAGCAGGCCTTCGGAGCGATTGGTCGGTTGAGCCCGAGTTATTGCACGCAGGATGGCGTGGTGCCGCGGACGAAGTTGCCGCATATTTTGCAGCGCATTCGGGCGATTGGGGCGAAGTACAATTTGCGGATTGTGAATGTGTTTCACGCTGGTGACGGCAATCTGCATCCGATCTTGTTGTTCGATGAACGGAACCCGGAAGAGATTCGACGCGTACTTGACGCGAGCCACGAGATTTTGAGCGAGTGCCTCGATTGCGGCGGTAGCGTGACGGGTGAGCATGGCATCGGCTTGGAAAAACTGAGTTTCATGAATCGGATGTTTACCGATGCGGACCTCGACGTCATGAGGCGGTTGCGTGACGCGCTCAATTCGAATGGTTTGTTGAGCCCGGGCAAGCTGCTGCCGACGGCGGGCGCATGTGGCATGGAGCAAGTTCACCCGGGGCGGAGAGCCGCGCTATAGCGGACATTCATGGCCACTGCAATTTCCACGACCGCTGTTGCTCAAATGCACGCGTCGACCGCCCAAGCCGAGGTGGCCGAGATGGTGCGCGCGGCGCACGATGCCAACGAAGCGGTCTATCCTATTGGTGGCGGTACTGCGCTAGATTTTGGCCTGGCGGCGATTCAACCTGGCCAGAACCTTGATTTGACAGTTCTTAATCGGGTGGTCGACTACACGCCGCGCGACATGACGATCCTCGTGGAAGCGGGCGTGAGAATGGCCGATCTGGCGGCAACACTCGTGGCCGAAGGGCAGGTGCTGCCGATTGATGTACCGCGAGCGGCCGAGGCGACGATCGGCGGCGTCGTGGCGACGAATTGGAACGGGCCGCGTCGGTATGGGCATGGCACGATGCGCGATTATGTGATCGGCATGCATGCGGTTGATGGGCGTGGCGTGGCGTTCAAGGGTGGCGGCCGCGTGGTGAAGAACGTGGCCGGTTACGATTTTTGCAAGCTGCTCACGGGTTCGCTGGGAACGCTGGCGGTGATTACGCAGTTGGCGCTGAAGGTAGTGCCGAAGCCGGAACGGAGCGCGGCTGTCGTCGGCGAGTTTGCCGACCTGGCTGCGGTGGATCAGGCGCTTGAAGCGCTGGCGGTGCTGGAGATGCCACCTGCGGCAATCGATGTTCTAGTTGGCGATGGTTGGGGCGCTGAGGCAGGCACAGCGAGCACCCGGCTTGCTGTTCGATTGGAAGGTACGGAGCAGGAGATTGCCTGGTTGGTGGGCGTGGTTGAAGGCGTGATGGTGGCTGCCGGTTGTAGTGGCTGCCATCATCTCTCTGAACAAGAGTCGGAAGCATTGTTGCAGCGCCAAGTTGAGTTTTCCGATCGAGGATTAGCAGCGGACGATGATGGTTCGCCGATGGTTATGAAAATCGCGGTGCCACCTACGGCGGTGGCCGAGGTGCTGCGAAGCTTGCTGGCTGTGGATGCCAATTGCGCGATTCAGGCCCATGCCGGCAATGGGATTGTGTTCGTTCGATTCCGCGAGTTTCGACAGGAACAAGTTTCGAAAGTGTTGGTTTCCCAACTGCGGCCGGCGGCTGTGCGGTTGGGCGGTAGTGTCGTCGTCGTACGCAGCAAGCTCGAAGGACTGACGCCCCATCTTGTTTGGGGAGGTCGTACCGAGGAGACGGTGTTGCTGGAACAGGTCAAACGACAGTTTGATCCGCGAGGGATTTTGAATCCGGGGCGATTTGTTTTTTAGGAAAGATTTACCAAGGCAAAGATTCGCCACGGAGACACGGAGGACACGGAGAAGGAAGGATTTATTATCCGCAGATAAACGCAGATGGACGCAGATAATCAATTGGAATGAAAGGCTCGTATAGCTGAATTTTTGCGAATTTAGCTACCTTGAAAATCACTTCTGAGAAAAACGCTGCTAGTTAAAAACAACAACAACCAATTGCTTTAATCTGCGTGCATCTGCGTTTATCTGCGGATAATAATTCCTTCTCTGTGTCTCTGTGGTTAATTAAAAGATATTGTGACTGAAGTTATTCAAAAGTTGGAATCGGCCGACAATCCTGGCAAGGCGCTCGATTATGAGTTGCTGCTGGATTGTGTGCATTGTGGGTTGTGTACGTCGGCGTGCCCGACGTATGTCGAAACGGGGGACGAGAATGAGAGCCCGCGTGGGCGCATCTACCTGATGCGGGCTGTGACGGATAGCAAATTGGAGCTGAACGACCGCGTGCGCGGGCATCTGGAGTTGTGCCTCGATTGCCGGGCTTGTGAGACGGCCTGCCCGTCGGGTGTGCAGTACGGGAAGCTGATCGAGCCGTTTCGCGTGGCCATGGACGAAGCCGAGGGGAATGCCAAGCAGAATGATTGGTTTCATCGCTGGATTCTGTTTGGGTTGTTTCCTTACACGCGTAAGCTCAGGCTCGCACTGCTTCCCGCGCGGATTGCTCAGCGGACGGGCCTTATGAAGTTGCTACAGGCGACGCGGCTTACTCGATTGTTGCCGCCGCAGTTGCAGCGAATGGTCGAGATGTTGCCACCGGCGCGGCGCAACGAAGGGCCGCTGCCTGAATTTTTGCCGGCGATCGGGCGGCGACGGGCGACTGTGGCGCTATTTACTGGTTGCGTGGGCGACGCGATGTTTCGCCATGTAAATTGGGCGACGGCGCGTGTGCTGCAACAGAATGGCTGCGATGTTCACGTGCCGCAATCCCAGGTTTGTTGTGGGGCGATTCACTTTCATGCTGGGTCGAGTGAGCCGGCTCAAAAGTTTGCCGACGAGAATCTGAAGGCGTTTCCAATCGAGCGATTCGACGCGATCATCAATAACATTGCCGGTTGCGGCTCGATGCTCAAAGATTACGGCCACCACTGGCACGATGCAAAGCAGGACGAGCGCTCGGCCTGGGCGGCCAAGGTTCGCGATGTCAACGAGTTTCTCGATCAGCTTGGCCTTGTGCCGCCCGAGGGAGAGATTCGCGCGGTCGCTACCTACCATGATGCGTGTCATTTGTTACATGCCCAAAAGATTCAGGCTGCGCCGCGACATCTGCTCGCTCAGATTCCCGGGCTCGAAGTTCGCGATTTGCCAGAGTCGGAGTTGTGTTGCGGCGCGGCGGGAACTTACAACCTGACGCAGCCTGAGATGTCTGGCCGCTTGAGCAAGCGGAAGATGGACAACATCGAGCGAACGGGTGCTCGAATCGCGATCACGTCCAACGCGGGCTGTGCGCTCCAGATCGCCCGTGAAGCTCGCGAGCGCGGCGAGCAATTGGCGGTGGTGCATCCGATGGAGATGCTCGATTGGAGCTATCGGAAAGAGCAGCCAAGGTGGTAGGTGTTCGATGAAGCCTCGCAAGATTTTGGAGAAAATTCTTGCCGGTTCGTTGAATATTTCATTCCGCGATTTTTGCAAACTTGTAGAAGCATTTGGCTTCAGTCTGGCTCGCATTCGCGGGAGTCATCACATATTTTGCCATCCCGACGTCTCGGAGTTGGTAAACATCCAGGATGTCGGCGGAAAAGCAAAACCGTACCAAATTCGGCAGTTTCTTAAGCTCGTCGAAGAGTATAATTTAGATATACAGATACAGGATGACGAGTCATGAAAGATTACCACATCAATATCTTCTACAGCGATGAAGACGGCGGGTACATCGCCGATATTCCTGATTTGAAGGCCTGCTCGGCGTTTGGTTCTACGCCGGAAGAAGCGCTGCGTGAGGTTGAGCAGGCAAAATCGGCGTGGATTGATGCGGCTCGATCCGAAGGAAAGCCAATACCAGAGCCAAAGTACCGACCAGTTATTTATCAGGTAAATTGATTGTCGGTTTTCTTAATTGACCGCGTAGTCATCTACAGCAGCGTAAAGCTTTCAATTTCCAGCCGCACCAGACGGTTGGCCAGTTCGCGGGTCGAGCCCGGGCGGCGGAGTGGGTTTTTGGCCAGCATTGAGTGGACGAGTTCGGCGATCGGGGCACTCAATTCGGGGCGATGCTCGCGAATGTCGGTCGGCTTCGCCTCGCGATGACGGGCGGCTAACTCGGCCGGGTCGTCGGTGTTCCAGGGACGCATGCCGGTCAGCATTTCATAGAGCGTGACGCCGAGGCTGTAGATGTCTGCCGGCGGGCCGGCGGCAAGCGTCGATGTTACCATCTCGGGCGCGATGTAGGCCAATGTGCCGGCGAGAGGCCGCGTGGCCCATTGACTGGCTTCGGCCGGCGTTTGTACGAAGCCGAAGTCGATGAGCGTGGCGTGGCCGGCTGGCGATACGAAAATGTTTTCTGGTTTCACGTCGGTATGGAGCATGCCGGTCGAATCGAGCAGGGCGGTAAGGCCCTCGGCCACTTGCCGAGCAATCCAGAGCGCGAGCGGTATGCTGAGTCGACCGCGATCGAGGATCAGTCGCGCGAGCGTGACCCCTTCGAGTCGGGGCGTCACGAGGTAGAACGGCGGGTCTTCGACGCTGATCGAAAGCACCGGCAGCAGGTTGGGATGCGACGTCTTGCTGCCGACCCAGGCTTCGCGGCGCTGCATCTCGATGGCCTGCCGGTTGCGCCAGTATTCCTTACGCAATACCTTTACCACATACGTGGGCGATTGATTCTGCGGCCCGTCGGCAGGGCGGGCCAAATAGACGCGAGTGAAGTTGCCTTCGCCGAGCGGCTTGACAAGCTGCCACGGTCCAAGCCGGCCGACGAGTTGCGGAGCCTCGGTGGTGGGCGCATCATGCCGCGCAGCGGTGCGTGCAGATTCTACGGTTGCCATGCAGTTGGGCAGGTAGCATGAGCGCCTACGCTGGAGGCGCTATGCTTGAACCTGGGTCTGGTAGAAGAGAACGCCGCGCGGCGAGCGGGAACGCCGCGAGGCGAATGAACTGGGTCTGCGGATTGAATCGGACGTATCGCGGGGCGAAATGCAAATTGCCATGGGGCATCGTTACAGGTTGCCAGGTCGTGTGAAGTTGGGAAGCGGCGGGTGAGTGTTCATGGGGAAAATATGGGTGAGATGTTGGCAGGTGCTGGCAGCGCGGAAAGCGTGGAACGCATTTTCGAGAAAGGAACCGGACGCTAGCGCGTGCCGGCTGATTAGATCAGCCGCAGGGCGCTAGCCCTCGGTTTTGAGGCGGCATGCTATCACGCACCGATGTAGCGTGCATGCAGCGAGCGGGCGGTGGCGATGTCGTTGGTGCCGCCAACGATCGTGCGGCCATCGGGAAAAACAGTGAGCACGTAGTCGCCTACGGTCAGTCGCAGCAGGAACGAGTTACGCTGAATCTGGCCGACGCCTTCGAGCCGGGTGGCAATGTCGTCGAGCGAAGCGGTGGCGCCTGCCGGCCCGCTAAGCTGCACCGAGTTGCGGCCACACAATACGGCGGTCGAGTCGCTACGGTCGCCGCTGAGCCAGATGAACTCCCGGTGCTTGCACACCCGGCAGTCGCCCGTGTCGCGTAGTCGGGTGAGGTCGACCGTGCGAACCTGATTGTCCCACAGGTCAATGATCGTGAGCCGGCGGCTGACGGCCTCTCGATGGCCGCTGAGAATTTTGAGAGCTTCGGCCGATTCGATCGAGGCGATTACATTGACGATCGGGCCGATGATGCCTGCTGTGTCGCAGGTGGGCGTCGTGCCGGGCGGCGGCACATCGGCCATCAAGCAAGCTAGGCAAGCGGTTTCGCCGGGAAGGACGGTCATCGACTGACCTTCGGCGCCGATGCAGCCACCGTAGATCCACGGCTTGCCGTGCTTGATGGCAAAGTCGTTGAGAAGAAATCGGGTGGCGAAGTTATCGGTGCCGTCGACGATCGCGTCGACATCCTCGGCCAGCTCGCCGATGTTGTGGTGGGTGACATCGGCCACGACCGGCTCGATTTCAACTTCGGAGTTGATTCGGCGGAGCTTGTTCGCGGCCGCGATCGCCTTTGGCAGGCCATCGGCTACGTCCTGCTCGTCGTAGAGAACCTGTCGCTGCAGGTTGTTCAATTCAAGAAAGTCACGGTCGACGATGCGCACGAAGCCGACGCCGGCCCGAACCAGCGTTTCAGCGATTACCGAGCCGAGCGCGCCGCAACCACAGACGAGCGCCCGGGCCGTGCCGAGCTTTTGCTGGCCTTCGCTGCCTAGGGGAGCGAAACGAGCCTGGCGATCGTATCGAGTTGGTTGGCGTTGGCTCATCGTCGATCTCATCCAGTTCCCGGGGCGAAGTCGACCGGGCGGCGCGGAGCTAAGCGTCGTAGGCCGACTGTGCCGTGATACTCGTCCACCACTTGACCGTCGCGCTGTACCTCAATGTCGGCCTGGTAGAGATGGGGCATTTCGGGTGTCCACATGCATGGGTCGAGAACGATGGCTTCGGCCTGCGGGCTGTTTCCCAGTTGTCGGAAGGTGAGTTCTGCGGTGAGTGTTTGTGCTTTTTCGCAGAATGGGCCACGGAGCGTGCCGCTTAACTTGATGTCGATCGCAGGCCCCAAATAACGGGCGATGACGCGGGCTTCGACGTCGGTTACATCGCCGACTATGATTTCGATGTTTGAGGACATGTGTTTACGGGTGAGAGCGAGCCGGCGGGTTTATCCCGTCGGGGTTTGGCGGTGTTAGACAGCGGGGTCGTGAAACAGCGGGGATAAACCCCGCCGCTCGCTGGCTGTTGTGTTATAGCTTCTTGGTGCCTTTGCGAGTTCTTGGTGATTTCTTTTTTTCTGGTTCGGGTTCTGTTGCGGCATCGCGGGCGAATTGTTCTTTCAAGACGCGTCCTGTCACTGATTCGCTACACGCGGCAACTTCTTCCGGTGTGCCCGTGACCACGACACGGCCGCCATCCTCCGCTGCTCCCGGCCCCAGGTCGATGATCCAGTCGGCCGCCTTCATGAGTTGGACGTTGTGTTCGACGACGATCAGCGAGTGGCCGACTTCGATCAGGGCGTCGAAGCAATCCACCAATTGTACGATATCCGAGAAGTGGAGGCCGGTGGTCGGTTCATCGAGGATGAACAGCGTCCGCCCGTGCCGTTTGGCTGCCAGATGAGACGCCAGCTTCAGTCGCTGTGCTTCGCCGCCGGAGAGCGTGTTGGCCGGTTGACCTAGCCGCACGTATTGAAGTCCGACATCGAGCAGGAATTTTAACTTCGCCTGCACTTTGCGCTGACCGCGGAAGAACGTGAACGCTTCGCGGGCGGTCATGTTGAGTACTTCGGCGATGTTCCGTCCACGATACTTCACTTCGAGCACCGGACGGCCGTAGCGCTGGCCGTGGCACTCGGGGCATTTCATGTAGACGTCGGCCATGAACTGCATATCGATCGCGAGAAAACCGTCGCCATGGCATGTTTCGCAGCGGCCTCCTTCGACGTTGAAACTGAAATGGCCGGCCGAGAGGTTTCGTGTGCGTGCGTCAATCTGCTCGGCGAACAACAAGCGAATCGGATCGAATGCCTTCAGGTACGTCGCCGGGTTGGAACGTGGCGAGCGGCCGATGGGGCTTTGGTCGATCAAGACGACGTCTTCCAGTTGACCGAGGCCCAGGACATCGCCATACGGCAGCGGCTCGTCGAAGTCGGCCGGATCGTCTTTCTTTTTCACGCGCCGCGCGATGGCTGGGTAGAGTGTTTTATCGACCAGCGTGCTTTTGCCGGCGCCACTTACGCCGGTGACGAGGCACAAGACCCCCAGCGGAAATTCGACGGTTAGGTCCTGCAGGTTGTTTCCGCGTGCTCCGCGAAGTTTTATCCAGCCTTGGGGCGCGCGACGTTTTCCGCTGCCGAGGCTGCGCCGGCCGGCCAGCCAGTCGCCGGTCCGACTGTCTTTTGCCTTCTCTAACGCTTGTGGCGTTCCTTGGAACACGACGTGGCCACCGTCCTCACCGGCCTCGGGTCCAAATTCAACAACGAGATTCGCCCGGCGGATGATTGCCTCTTCATGTTCGACGACCACGACCGTGTTACCACGTTGTTGTAGCCGTTCGATGGCCGCGGCGAGTGGCGCGACGTCGGCCGGATGAAGTCCTACGGAGGGCTCGTCGAGGACGTACAACATGTCGACCAAGCTAGAACCGAGTGTCGAGGTGAGGGCGACACGCTGGGCTTCACCGCCACTGAGTGTACGCAGCGGCCGATCGATCGTCACGTAGCCCAGACCGACATCGCGGAGGTATTCCAGGCGTGACCGCACGTCACTCACCAGAGCCTTCGCCACCTGCTCGCGCCAGGCGGGAAGTTGCAGGTCGTTGAGAAACGTCAGGGCATCCCGTATTTTCAAACCACAGACATCGGCGAAGTTTTTGCCGCCGATGCGAATGGCGAGCGCTTCGGGCCGCAGCCGCGCTCCGCCACACGCGGGACAGGGGACATACTTACGCCAGCGGCTCAGGAAGACGCGCAAGTGTAGTTTGTACTTGCGGCGTTCCAGCCAGCGGAAGAAACCGTTGAGGCCGCCGAAGTTGCGGGCCGGCACACCCTCGATGATCAGTTGCCGTTGCTCCTCGGTCAACTCGGCGAACGGCACATCCGCGGGCAGCTTATAGTCATCCGCCAGTGCGAGCAACTCTTCTAGCTCGTGAGCATAGGACGGAGCGTTCCAAGGGGCGATTGCTCCTTCGCGAATCGATTTTCCTGGATCGGGAATCACTCGATCCATGTCGGTGACAACGATGTTGCCAAAACCTTCGCACTCCGGGCAGGCGCCCAGGGGGCGATTGAAGTTGAACAACTCGGGTTCTGGTTCCAGATAATCGATTCCGCAATGGTCGCATCGAAAGGCTGCGCTAAAAGAGATTCGCCGCCATGTTTGCCCGTCGATCGAAATAGTTTCGTTCGCCTTGATAGGCTGAGCTGCCTCATTATTTACTTGCACGATCGCCACGGCCGAGTTCGCGCCTGCCGCGAATGCCGATTCGATTGAGTCGTGCAGCCTCTCGGCCGATTTCTCGCCGGTTACGAGCCGATCGAGTATGACCGTGATCATGTTGCCTGTTTTCAACTGGCTGGCGAGCGCCGGCTCGATTGCCGTTATTTGTCCCGCGACGACGGCCCGCACATAGCCCGATTCGACCAATTGTTTCAGCCATTCGTCGATTGGTTCGTCGTCTGGCACGATGGCTTCGAAGCCGATCATGAGTCGCTGGCCGGTTGGTAGTTGTGCGAGCGTTTCGGCGGCGCTTTCTGGCGAATCGCGGCGCACCAACTGTCCGCACTGATAGCAGATCACTTCGCCCACGCGGGCGAAGAGCAAGCTCAGGTAGTCGTTCACCTCGGTGGTCGTGCCGACCGTGGCGCGGTTCGACCGGCTTGGGTTCTTGTGCGTGACAGCAACGGCAGGCGGGATGCCGTCGATTCGCTCGGCGGCCGGTTTGTCGAGTTGCTCCAAAAATTGGCGCGTGTAGGCCGAGAAGCTTTCGATATACCGCCGTTGCCCCTCGGCGTAGAGAGTATCGAGAGCCAGGCTCGTTTTGCCGCTTCCGGAGACGCCGCAAAAGACGATGAACTGCCGATGGGGCAGATCGAGGTCGACATGGCGAAGGTTGTTCACCGCCACGCCCCGGAGCTCGATCGATCGTTGGCTCACAATAAGTGCTCTCTACGAATGAAAAATTGCCGCATCGAATCCTTTATCGTAGGAGTGTGTACGACTCCCGTAAACCTGGATGGTTCTGATATAATTCAAGCACAACTTTCCTCCAGGTGTTGTCGTGCGCCGATCCTTAAAAGCAGCCAATCCGTTTTATATTTTGCTGATTGCCGCGGGGCTGTCGTTTGCGATGACGGCGACGGCCTACGTGGTGATGGCGTATCGCGAGGCCCACTCGCGCACCGAAGCGATCGAGACAGCTGATGGAACCACGGCCCCACGCGACGAGCATCCGCTGATGGTGTGGATGCGCCAGCATGGTGATGCCGCGCTCCTGATCGAGTTGGGCATCTTGGCCGTCTGCACCTTTGCGGCGATCGGCACCGATACTTATTGGCAGAGCCGATCGACCGACCGCCGTTCCCCATAGAGTTTTTCCAAATCCGTTACGCCGTCAGGGCGAAGCAACTTCATAAGGCATGGTGCGATGCAAATCAAAAAGCTACGCGATGTACCTCAATCCGAAGTCACGATGGAAGGGGCCGAGGGATGCCGGGTTCGCTGGTTGATCGGCGAAGCGGACAAGGCCCCCACGTTCGCCATGCGTGAATTCGAGGTCGCGCCGGGCGGCCACACGCCGAAGCACTTTCACGATTACGAGCACGAGGTATATGTCGTCGCTGGGCAGGGCACGATCATCGACGGCGACCACGAGCGGCCGCTGAGCGCCGGCGATGTCGTTTTGGTTGCGCCGAACGACGTCCACCAGTTTCGCAACACGGGCAGCGAGCCGATGCGATTTCTGTGTTTGATTCCGAACTCGGCGACCGGGCGAGCGGTGACAGTGGTGCCCGAATGTGGGCTGGAGCCGACGGCGAATTAAGGGCGGTAGCGGTTTCAGACCTTTCCTTGCTCCCACGCTCCGCGTGGGAGCACAATACCCGGCCGCTCCGCGGCTTCTTGGCGTGGCAAAATATCTCGGACCATCGTGACGCAGAGCGTCGGTGTCTTGCGTTTCCACGCAGAGCGTGGGAACGAGTTTAATCCAGCTACAACTCCTGTATGGACATCCAACAACAAATCGATGATCTCCGCAACGAGATTCGCGAGCACGATCGGCGATATTATGTCGACGCAGCGCCGACGATTTCGGATCGCGAGTACGATGCCCTGTTGGCGAAGCTCAAGGACCTGGAAGCTGCCCATCCAGAGCGGATTACGGCCGACAGCCCGACGCAACGTGTGGCCGGGCAGCCGCTCGAAGGTTTTCGCACGGTTACGCACTCGCGGCCGATGTTTTCGATCGACAATACGTACGATGCGGAGGATCTTCGCAAATGGGCGGCGCGGATCTACGAAGCGATCGACTCGAAACTGCTAGCGATCTCCGGTGAGATGGAGGCCGCGCGAAAAGGCGGAACCAAGGCGGAGGAAACTCGTCGGCAACTTCGCGAGAAGTATGACGCGGCGCTCGCGGAGGCGGATAGCGAGGGTTTCCCGATCGCGGGTGGCTACCTGGCCGATCCAAAAGTGGACGGCGTTGCGATCAGCCTTCGCTACGAAGAGGGGCAACTCGCCTTGGCAGTCACTCGCGGCGATGGTCGGCGCGGCGATGATGTAACACAAAACGTACGCACGATCCGGGCCGTGCCCCTCGCGCTGCATGCGAGTAAGAAATATCCGATTCCCGAGGTCGTCGAGATTCGCGGCGAAATCTATATGCCGACGGCCGAGTTCGAGCGGATGAACCAGGCGGTCGTCGCAGCCGGGGACGAGCCTTTTGCCAATCCTCGCAACGCAACGGCCGGCACGCTGAAGCAGCTTGATCCGACCGTCGTGGCTGGGCGTCGGCTCAGCATCGTCGCGCATGGCCGGGGCGAAATCACGGACGAGCCGTTCGAGTCGCACAGCGAGTTTCTCGCAGCGCTCGCCGCCTGGGGAGTTCCGACCAATCCACTAACCAAGAAATGTGTAACGATCGACGAGGTGTGGCAGTTCATTGAAGAGATTGCGACTCGGCGGAGCGAGTTGCCCTACCAGATCGACGGGATCGTCATTCGCGTTGATCGCGTCGAACTACAAGAGCAGCTAGGTTACACCAGCAGGTTTCCGCGGTGGTGTATCGCCTACAAGTACGCGGCCGAGCAGGCGGTCACGAAGCTTATCAGCGTCGATTGGCAAGTCGGCAAGTCGGGCAAGCTGACTCCGCGAGCCAACATGGAGCCGGTTTTTGTCGCGGGCACGACGGTGCAACACGCCTCGATGCACAACTTGGGCGAGGTTCGCCGCAAGGATATCCGTGTTGGCGACACGGTGGTTATCGAGAAAGCCGGCGAGATCATACCGCAGGTAGTGCGGGTAGTGACGGAGAAGCGTCCGCGAGGCCTCAAGCCGATGGCGCCGCCGGAGAAGTGCCCCGAGTGTGGCGGCGAGATTGAGATCGAGTATGACCAGCGGCGGGTTCATGAGATTGAGTCGCATGCATCGAAAATCGAACGGGAAGCGGCTCGGGCTGCCAAAGAGGGCCGAAAGCCGGAGACCATTGCGCCGCCTGAGCCACTTAGCGAAGCCGACGAGTCGGGCCGTTATTGCATGAACCCGGAGTGCCCAGCCCAGTTTCGCGAACGGATCATTCACTTTGCCGGCCGCGGACAGATGGATATCGAGGGAATGGGCGAGAAGGCGGTTTTCCAGCTTGCCGACGCTGGCCTGTTGAACTCGTTCGGTGACATTTTCTCGCTTCATAAGAAGCGGGAAGCCGTGCTTGCACTAGAGCGGATGGGCGAAAAGAAGGCGGACAATTTGTTTGCCGGCATCGAGGCGGCCAAGTCGCGTGGCCTGGTACGTGTGCTGGCCGGCTTAGGGATTCATCACATCGGGGCCACGGCGGCCCGCATCGTCGCCGACCATTTCGGTTCGATCGATGCACTACTTGCAGCGCCGCTCGATCAGATCAGCGTGCTCAAGGAAGACGGAGCACTGGCCGGCATAGGCAGCGAGATCGCCGGTTCGCTCCATGCGTTTCTTCACAGTCGTGAAGGGCAACGCGTTATTCATGAGCTGCGCACCGCCGGCGTGAAGCTGGATGTTGAACAGGCCACCTCGACAGGCTCGGCCGGTAATTCTCTTGCTGGCAAGACACTTGTCGTGACGGGAACGCTGCAAAAATACAAGCGGGATGAAATCGAATCGCTGATCGTTCAGCATGGTGGCCACGCGGCCAGTAGCGTTTCCAAAAAGACCGACTTTCTGGTCGCGGGTGAAAACGCTGGTTCTAAACTCGATAAGGCTCGCTCTCTTGGCGTTCGTGTGATTAGCGAAGCCGAATTTGAATTGCTTATCTCCTCATAAGCTCACCTGCCTGTGGCTGCGTCATGCCGTAAGACAAGATGTCACGGCCTCTCGACCCCTCTGCGGCATACGAAGTGCATTCGTACTTCGGATAGAGTCCGTGAATATTTTTCGAGGGTGACCTCGTACAACATGGGGAGAATGATCATGAAATGTTTCTTTATATTTGCGCTTGCAGCGGCTCTGGCTGCTGTCGGAGGCTCGACGAGTTGGTGTCAAACTAATGGAGCCGGAGTGGGTGGTGCAGGCGGAGCTGGAGCTGGGGCAGGTGCTACAGCGCCTGGAACTACGGCGGCCGGTGGTATTAACTCAAACGGTGTGGGTAACACGAATGGCACAGCCGGTGTCGCGGGTGTGCCTGGAGCTGCAGGTACCGCAGGAAACGTAGGGACTGCCGGTGCGGCAGGCAACGCTGGTACGCCGGGTCCGGCTGGCGGGGTCGGAACAGCAGGCCCAGCCACCGGTGTAGGCCCGGCAAATGTCGGCAATCTAAACCCGAATGCTGCGGCTCAGGGCAACACTCGCTCTAACGCCAATGCCACTCGACGTAACGCGAATGCCAACGGTACTGCCAATCCGAACGTTAACGCTAACGGATTTAACAACGGCATCAGCCGGACGCCATTTTTTAACGATGCGGGTGCCCGGCGTCAGCTCAACATGAATGATGCTCAGTACAACGCGATGAATCGCGCGTATCAGGATGCGTATACCCGATACAACCAAGAGGCGAACAAGTTGGCGACCAACCCAGCACTTACGCCTGAACAGCGAGATCTGCAACTGCAGCAATTGCAGTTACAGTTCAATCAGCAACTGACCGGAACGGTGAATAACACTCTGACTTCGCCACAAATGCAATCGCGTTATAACCAGTTGAATCGACAGTACATGGGTTACGACGCGTTCAACGATCCGGCGGTTCGCCAACAGTTGAACCTCACGCCAGACCAAGTGCGACAGTTGCGAACTCTTTCGAGCAACTGGCGTCAGCAGCTTCAACAATTCCGTAGCAGCGGCGGTAAAGATTTGGGTTCAATTGATCAGTCTCAATGGGCTCAGTTGCAGCAGCAGTTTGCCACGCAACTCAATGGTGTACTGACCCCGGAGCAACAACAGCTTTGGATGCAGCAAACGGGGCAGCCTTATGCTTTCTCGCCTAATGTTTACTTTGAAGGGGAGACTGCTTCTGGCAACTACGGTGGTACAGTGCAAACACCTACGCCTAACCAAAGACCGTATGTATTAAGATCCCCACAAAACGGGCAGGGAACAAATGTAGTTCCCCAAGGTAAGCCCGCACCTACGGCCAATCCCGTGACCCCCGGGACGGCTCAAGGTTCGTCGGGTAGCACTGTGCGGTAAGGAGTATGTCGTAAGATTTCTGGGAGGTGAAGACGGCGTTCTTGCGTAAGCGAGAACGCTGTCGCTTTTTTTAGCGGCGGCGTTTACGCCGCTGCGAAGCGAGCATGTTCAACAATCACCAATAGTGCTACCAAATCAAGAACTGGTGCGCCGGGCAATTTTACCGCGGCGTTTGGATTTTCCAGCGTTGGACGGCGTTGTTACCGCCGCTAAGGAATGCTTTACCTTATCGCTCTGGATAGCGCGGCGGCTTCATCGGTCCCTCGTCACTCATCAACTCGCACCGATCGGGATCAGCCAGCAACTCCGATAGTTTTACGGTCTGGCCGTCGACTTTTACCTCGTCGCGAATCAGCCGTACGCCATGGCTGTAGTCGACATACCCGTTCCAATGCACGATGGTGAGAGGCTGGATCGGTTGGCCGTTGAGTTGCCGCCAGCCGTAAATTGCCAAGCGCTGGGGGCGCTCGAAAATTCGGGGTGAGAGGACAATGTCCTTCTTGGTTCCCACGAGGAGCAGGCCGAGCGGTTTATCGCCGCGCTGTTTCTCGATGATCGCGTTATGCTCCAAGAAGGTGGCAACGGCTTCGCGCTGTTCAGTCATAGGGTGGGGGGCAACCTGCTGTTCGGCCACGCGATCGATCGCGTCTACTAGCTTGCGAGTTGGCAGCATGCACCCGAATTGATCGGCAATCTTCTGCGCCGTTTGCGGTGTCATGGGAATGCGAACGAAGTCCTCATCGGCGCCAACGGCCAAATAATCGGGGGTAACTTCGATCGTGGCGTTGATTTCCTTGCCACCTTTCTGAAATGTTCCTGTAATGGGCACCGCTTTGAACGACCGCAGGAAGTTCGGAAAATTTCCCTGGGTAATCTCCCGCAGAATCGCGGCTTCGCGATCGGCAATGTTTTTGACTCCTGCGATGCTCTGCATGAACTCCCGGCCGCCGAGCGCATCTTGGGGCCGAGATGGCAATTGCGACTGAGGACGGCTGGCCAATGGCTTGCCATCGGATCTCGGTGCGGCTGTGGCTGCGGACGGGGATGAGCCAGACGCCTTTTTCGGCGCGTCGGGTGGAGCAGGTTGCACAAATTTCGTGTACGCTCGTGGTCCACCGAACTTGCCCCACTTCTCTTCATGGGGCGTGCTTACCGTCGCGGCATGGACCAGACCGTTCATTTCGCCCACCAACGCTGTGTGCAAAATCTTGTTGGCCGGGTTGGGGTGAACAAAGAAATGAATTCGGCCGTCTAACCCCGTGGTTTCTCGAAAAGGTGGATTAGTGGTTTCGGCGAGTGGAAACATGGAGCCGAACGCCTCGCGCATGCGGCCAGTTGCTCGGTATGTGCCGCCGGTGGAGCCAACGACTTTTTTGCCGTTAAAAGTAATGTCGCGGTCATCATACGCGATGACGATGAGCCGTCGCGAGTTGTCTCCTTTAAGCCACTGCTCGAATTTGCCGCCATGCTTCGCGCCGTCGAAATTGTAGTTGGCGTCGAGAAAAGCAATGCGGTCGATGTAATCCGGAATCGCGTCACCCGCTTCCAAGATGCTAAACATGAACCCGCCACCGCCACTATGACCGGTGAGAAAGACCTTCGTGTTGTCCGAGCCAAACTCCTTGCGCCACTTATCGACGAGTTCACGGATGATGGCGTGAGGGTTCTTCTGTGTCGCTCGGAAACTTGGCCAACTGAGCCCTGGCGCTTCGGCGCATACCAGCACGATTTTTTCTTCGGGTGTGATCGTTCGTAGCAGCCGCACTTGGGCAGCCACGTGTTGAATGTCATAGTGCCAATCGAGGCCCGGCTTCATCTGGCAGCCGAGTGTCTGCTCAAGCGTATTACCGTTCGGCAAGGCAAACACAATCAACCGAGTGGCTCGCTCCGGATTGCCATTCGCGTCGAGCGGCGCGTTGACATGAATCCGAATCTTCGGATCGACGGTCGTGGTGAAGCTGGCCTCGCTGAACTGTTTTGACTTGATCCAATCTTGCTGCTCGTGCTCCGCTCGCGCCGGCAGTGCGGCCGCGAGCAACACGAAGCTAGTGATCAAACAATGAAGCAAACGTGGCGGATTAGTAACCATGAGCAAGCCGATGGACATTAAAGTGTGTAGCAACGCGACAGTTTGGTCGGTCTAGCCCTGCATGCGGTAGGGCAACGGAAGGGCGGTATGCGATTTGCTCCCCCAATTGCTGGATTATAGCGTTGCAGTTCCATTCGTTGGGGAGATCCGTCATGAAAACTTCTGCCTCATTGCCATTTGCAGACACTCAGCCCGTTTGGGCGGATACACAAATGCCGTCCTTTCGGCGATTGGGCGAAAACATTCAGGCAGATGTATGCGTGGTGGGGGCGGGAATAGCGGGTCTCACAACCGCTTATCTGCTCGCCGAGGCCGGGAAAAGCGTCGTGCTTTTAGATGACGGTCCGTTGGCTAGTGGAATGACACACGTGACCAGCGCTCATCTTTCCGACGCGATCGATGATCGTTTCACGGAAATCGAGAAGTGGCATGGCGAGCGGGGAGCATGCCTTGCTGCCGAGAGCCATACGGCCGCCATCAATCGCATCGAGTCGATTGCCAGGGAACTCCAGATCGATTGCGATTTCGTTCGCTTGAGCGGATATCTCTTTCTAGCTCCCGGCGATGTGCGGAAAACTTTGGAGGATGAACTCGCCGCGGCCCGTCGTGCCGGCCTGTTGGCGAAGATGGTTGCACAGGCCCCTATGAGCTACGACACCGGACCAGCGATTCAATTTCCTAATCAGGCTCGTTTTCATCCTTTGAAATACCTTGCCAGCCTGGCGCGAGCGATCCAGGATCGCGGTGGCCGAATATTCACGAATTCTCACGCGGACCACATCGAGGGTGGTGATGCCGCCAAGGTTGAGGTCGGGGGCCACACGGTTCATGCCGACGCAATCGTGGTAGCAACGAACGCGCCGATCAACGATATGTTCGCCATTCATACGAAGCAGGCTCCATACATGACCTACGTAATCGGCGCACGGGTACCGAAGGGATCGGTCACCGACGCTCTGTATTGGGATACTCTCCACGCGTATCACTATGTACGCATTCAGCCGATGCCTGCCGAGAAAGGGCATCCCGCTTACGACCTCCTGATCGTTGGCGGCGAAGACCATAAATCCGGCCAGGCCGACGATACGATGGAACGGCATACGCGTCTCAAGAGCTGGGTCGAGGTCCGTTTTCCAATGATGGAAGATGTCGAATTCAATTGGGCTGGCCAATGTATGGAGACAATCGATGGCTTGGCCTTCATCGGACGCAATCCAATGGACAAGGAGAACGTCTTTATCGTAACCGGTGACTCGGGCATGGGGCTCACGCATGGCACGATCGCGGGAATGCTCTTGAGCGATCTCATTCTTGGCAAGAGCAATCCCTGGGAATCGCTCTACAGTCCGGCACGCAGGTCCCTCCGCGCAATTGGCAACTTTACCAAGGAATCGTTGAACGCAGCCAAACAGTACCTTGATTGGCTTACGCCCGGCGAAGTAGAATCTGTCGGCGAGATCGAGCCGGGCAGTGGGGCCGTCCTTCGTCGCGGTCTGAAAAAGACTGCCTGTTATCGCGATGGGAACGGCAAGGTTTGCGAGATGTCGGCCGTATGCCCGCATCTGGGTTGTATCGTGCATTGGAACGGGGCTGAATCTAGCTGGGATTGTCCCTGTCACGGCTCGCGTTTCGACAAACATGGCAAGATGATCAACGGGCCGGCCAACGTCGATTTATCTCCTATCGAAGAGTGACGCGAGGTAGCAACTGTGCCCCACTACGATCGACATTCTGGCCCGAACCGGCCATTATCATCTGGTGAAAACGATTCCGTCTTTGACGATGATCGAGATGCCATGGAAGATGCGGCTCAGGCGCTTCGCGAGGTGGAGGTCGAGGCGGTGCGCCCCATGAAGGCGCCCAGTCAGGAGTACGATCTCGGTAGTATGAGCATTGATGACTTGCGTAGCTTCGCGGCCAAGCTTAATGTTCCCGATCGTGGTGCGATGACGCAACGAGCCCAGCTAATCGCCGCGATTCGGGCTCGGCTCTAAGCTTTTTAGTTGGTCATCAAGCTTAGAATGTGCGTCCGGCCTTTTCGGATCGTGTGGCGGTCGGGCTAACAGTCGTCAATTCACCTTTCATCTCTCTTTGAGGGTTTAGATTATGCAGGCTCGTTCTCTTGCCACTTGCTCCTCGCTCCTCGCATGTGTGTTCGCGATTGGAGCTGCCGACCAACTGTGCATGGCCGGCGAGTTCAAAACCATTCGCTTGTGGGAAAAAGGTGCGCCAGGCACGCCGGCTACCAAAGAAAAAGACGAGCCCCAACTGTATGTAAAACTACCGACGGCCAACCCGACCGGCGCCGCGGTCATCGTCTTGCCGGGCGGTGGCTACGGCGCTCTGGCCATGACGCATGAAGGCCTCGACATAGCCGACTGGCTTGGGGCGTTCGGCGTGACGGCTTTTGTGCTCAAGTATCGTATGAACAGTACAGGCCATCAGCACCCTGTTCCCATGCTTGACGGGCAGCGGGCGATTCGACTGGTCCGATCGCGCGCGGCTGAGTGGAAGCTCGACCCGGCGAGGATCGGCGTCCTTGGTTTCTCCGCCGGCGGTCACCTGGCCAGCACGCTTGGCACGCATTTCGACAAAGGCGATTCGGCTAGCACCGATCCAATTGATCGACTTAGCTCACGGCCAGACTTTATGGTTCTGTGTTATCCGGTGATTTCTTTTACAGCTGAAACGGCTCACCGCGGCTCGATCGCAAACCTACTTGGCAAGACGCCTGACCCCAAACTGCTGCAAAGTCTCTCCAACGAAACGCAGGTGACGGCGGAGACGCCGCCTACGTTCATTTTCCAAACCTCGGAAGACAAGGGTGTGCCGGCCGAGAATGCCGTCGCGTTCTACCAAGCGCTTCACAAAGCTAAAGTGCCCGCCGAGCTACATATTTTCCAGAACGGACCGCATGGCGTGGGACTCGCCAAGCAAATACCTGGAACAAAAGAGTGGCCCCAGCTTTGCCGCAACTGGCTGGAAGTGCAGGGGCTGCTTCATCCACCGAAGGTCAAGAATTAAAATAGAGATAGAGAACGCAGCTTCAATTTAAGGGCAAAAACATGGGCGGATTCAACAGCCAAAAAAACCGCGCAGTTTGGTTTGATATTCCCGTCGTTGACCTCGATCGGGCCGCGGCCTTCTACGAAGCGATACTTCTCGTGGGAGTCGAGAAGCAAACCTACGGCGACTTTTCGTTCGCCGTGATTAGCCATGAAGACGGCAATGGTGGTTGCTTGATTCCAAGCAAGGAAGAGATCGCCGCGGGCGGCGTGTTGATCTATCTGAACGTAAACGGCCGCATTCGCGAGGCGATCAGCAGAGTTGTGCCTCATGGCGGCACCGTTATTGAAGACATTCAATCGATCGAGCCCCACGGCTTTCGCGCGGTTATCTTGGACAGCGAAGGCAACCGCATTGCGCTGCATTCGGAAACGGATGCGTAACAAAGGTCGTGGCTGTCAAAAAGAACGAGGTTTGTTCTTATGTCTCGTCCTGGCAGATTGCCTCGGGCGTCCGCACCGCGATGCCTTCGCCTGAGTAGCGACGAAAGTCGCTTTCATTAAGCGTTAGCAAGGTTTTGATTCCGTGACTCTTCATTACGGCAATCAGGCGGGCATCGTGTACCTTAACACCTGACACGCCCAACTCGTCGATCAGCCGTTTCCATTCGTCGTAAGACTGATCGTCTTCTGAAAGGACTTGGCAGAGTCGCTCGATGATTCGCACGCGACGTTTGGTTCGTTCCGCGGAAAGACCTTGCCCATTATATTCCAAAGGACGGGTCGCGACGTTCCAGAATTCGGCGATGTTTTGAACGGTCACGAAGAGCGGCTCTCTCTTTTCGAGCGCTTTGCGAAGGGCGTTGCGAATCGCACGGCATCGTGGGAAGTTGGCGTCGAACGCCCGCAGTAGAACGCCGGTGTCGATGAGCGTTCCCATTAGTCGTGGTCGCGATAGATGTCGGTTCGCGAGTAGGTTCCTTGGTAGGTTGAGTCGCCGGAGGACTCGGCGTCGAGCAGCAACTCCAACTCGTCGGCAGAGAGAGGCGAGAGAGCCGCATTTTCTAGAGAATGTCGATTTGCTACTCGCTCCAGGTAGACCGCGAGCGTGATCCCTTCCTTCTCGGCAAGGGCTTCAAGACGCTTCACCAGAGTTTGTTCCAGGTCGATGGTTGCCATGCCTTAATCATACCCCCGTGGGAAAGTTGGAGTCTAGAAAGGCCTCACCAGCTCTGCTTTTCTAAATGGGGTTTACGTCAGTCCCGCAGTACACCAAGGGCAATGCATCCAGTACTCACGAAGCACGCCCCAGCCGCATTTGCCGCAGGTGTCGGCGCTCCCCGCGATCTTCCATTTCTGCCGCACCTTGGTGTGGCACCAGGGACAGTAGCGCATGAATGGCATCAGGTCTTTGCGTTCGCACTTCCGATTCGGGCAGTGGGCTACATAACGCCGATCGGTGTACCGACGCGTTGAAACCTCTTCGAATCCCGGGCCATAGCACCACGCGCAATATTCCCAGTCCAGCTTCGTGCCGCGATGGCACCGCGAGCAGGCGGTGGGGAAAGATGTTTCCTCACGAAGCACTTTCCGACCGTCGCCACACCAGGGGCAGGCCAGCATGTATTCGGAAACCGGGCCTGCGCATTTCTTGCACTCGAGGTTGGTCTCAAGCTGTTTACCGAACTGTCTTAGGAACTGTTGCTGTCGGATTTCCTTCCAGTCGCGACGCGTTGTCCGCTTGATTTTCTTGGGACGGCGATTGCGGTCGTAGTACCGCAAGACTTTCGGCTTAGCGCGGAGATAAGCCGCGAGCATCGCTCCGCCGTCTTCGTAGCGTTTGCTGGGCTTCAACTCCAGCGACCGCTTGAGCAGCGCGATCATGTCAGGGTGAAACGAGTGGCGCATACGAGCGTAGCCCGCGAGCGGCCAATCGAAGGGCCACTCCGGCAAATGCCCTGAGAACATCTGCCACAGCACCAGCCCCGTGGCGAACACATCGGACCGCCGAGACGGGCGCCCCATCGCTTGCTCTGGCGCCATGTAGCCGACGGTCCCTGCGCCGGAGGCTGAAATCGTGCGATGCGCCACTTTGGATATGCCGAAGTCCGACAGGCGCAAGACCCCCTGAGGGAATAGCAGCAAGTTGTCGGGCTTTACATCGCAGTGGATCACATGGTGCTCGTGTGCGCAGGAGATCGCGCGCAGGAGTTGCTCGCCCAGGTCGAGGGCGGTGCGTAGCGAGAGCCGCCGCGCCAGCCGCTCTTCGAGCGACTCCTCGCCGAGCGGAAAAGCGATCACGAGATGGCCATCGATGAAGTCCGCGCTTTTGAGCCGCAAGATGTTGGGGTGATCCAGCTTGGCAGCCAACCGAACTTCGCGCGAGAAGTCTTCGAGCGATTCCTTTGTCACGAGACCCTGATGCGGAATCTTGAGCGCGACATGCACACCTTCGAGCGTATCGAGCGCGCGGAATACATCTGCGTACGGCCCGTTTGAAAGCCGAGACTTCAGCTTGTACTTTCCAATCTTTTGGCCCGGCTTAAGCACTGGTGAGGGTTCAGGGTTTGGGGTTCAGGGTTCAGAATCAGATGCCGGCTTCGGACTCGTTTGGCGATGGAAATCGTCGTGCGGCTGGGGCAAGTTGCAGTTCGAGCTTTCTTTCCAGACCGTTTAGCATCCGCACACATTCGTGGTAGCGCGATCGGAACGATTCAAAGGTGGCTTCATCGATATATCGTTTCCGCGAAGCGATAAACAGGTGATGCACGGTTTCTAACGTTTCGCCGCGAGAGCGATTGACTCCTTCTATCTTATTCCGAATATGACGATCGCTATGTTTTTCAGCCAACTGTGCCGATGCACTGTTGGATGATCGCCGCACTTGCGAACCGAGTTCATACTTCTCATCAGCGGGCCATTTGTGCGTGAGGTCGCAAACTTCCAGGTGCAATTCACAAAGCTTCTGATACACGACCAAATCTTCCACCCGCATGAAAGTGGCCATATTATCGCCCTGCTGAACCCTCAACCCCGAACCCTGAACCCTCACAAAGTCGCCATATCGATATTGTTGAAATTCCGCTGATAATACCCCATGTACTGTACCTTACGCTCCAA
>CAZJWY010000011.1:0-10132 GCA_964549545.1 uncultured Planctomycetaceae bacterium
CGATGTTCGTGTTGTAGAACCCGGCCGCCTTAATCCATGGCCACGCTTTGTAGATTTCCGGCGATTCGTGCGCCCGGCCGTTGGCTTCGAGGATCGCATCGTCAAAATGCTCGACGCCCAGGCTCAGCCGCGTCACGCCAATTTCACGGAGCGTATGAACCTTGGCTTCCGATAGCGTGCCTGGCTCACACTCGAACGTAACTTCTTCCGCGGCCTCCCATGAGACATTGGCCCGCAATCGCTCAACAAGCCGCTCAAGCTGCCGTGAGCTAAGAAACGACGGCGTGCCACCTCCGAAGTACACAAACCGAAACGGTCGACCACCCATCACGGGCAGCTTGCTTACCAACTCAATCTCGCGCGACAAGGCGGCCAGGTATCGCTCCACCTCGGCCGAGTTCTTATCCGTGAACACCTTGAAATAACAAAACTTGCACCGCTTCCGGCAAAACGGAATATGCAGATACAAGCCAAGTGGTACCTGCGCTGGCGGCGAAGCCATCGCCTCGCGCACCGCATCGAGCTGATCGACCGACCAGGCCGAAAAGGGCGGGTAGTTACTGATAAAGTAACTACCGACTTCGGTTTTAGCTGTTCCCGTTGACATGTTTTATATTTCACCACGGAGACACGGAGGGCACGGAGAAGACCGATTGTTTTTATCCGCAGATAAACGCAGATAATAATTCAAGAAAAACATTTCCCTCTTATCCTTATCCGCGTTTATCTGTGTTCATCTGCGGTTCCTCCCATATCTTCTCTGTGCTCTCCGTGTCTCCGTGGTTATTTCTTATTGCTTCCCTTCAAACCAATGCAGTAAAGCGTACCATCGGTGTTGCCAATCACAATCCGCTGATCAACCACAGCCGGCGAGCCAGTGAAGCCGCCGCCCGCGTCGTATTCCCATTTCACTTCGTTCGCCTCGGCGTCCAGTAGGTAAATTTTACCCATCGCCGTGGCCGCGACTACGCGATTGCCCGCGATTACCGTGCCGCTTTCAACACGGGTACGCGTCGGAAGCTTCCATTTTTGCTCACCCGCCTCAATCCCCAGGAGATAAATCGCCTTGCTCTGCGAGCCGAACGCGACGAACTGGTCGTTCACGGCCGCAGCCGCCCGCATGGGCTGGCTGCGCTGCGGATCACGAAACCTCCACGCGACACTTGCCTTTTTGTCGCGATCCGCTGGAATGTTGATCGCGAAGAAGGTGCCTCCTTCTGTGCCGAAATAGGCCCGTTCCTTGTGCATCGCGGCCGTAGCGCCCGTGGGCGCATCGATCTCGACCGAGTCAATCTCTTTGCCGCTTTCCACATCGATGAGGTGGAGTCGACTGTCGCACCCCGCCAGCACAACCCGGTTGGCCACGATCGTCGGCGTACATCGCAACGGCGCCTCGATACGAAACGTATGGTGCAGCTTACCATCTTTCTTGCCGAGCCAGGTAAGCGTTCCCGCTTCACTGGTGAAGAGAATACTGTCACCCACCGGCGTCGGCCCAGCGTACACTTCGCCTTCGAGCTTTTGGTCCCAAACCTCCTTGCCATCGCCAGCAGCCAGGCAGCGGATAACACCGGTCACATCGCCTACATAGAGCAAATCGTTTTCAATCGCGGCGCCGGCCGCGAACCCACTATCCTCAAATGTCTTCGCCCACACCTTACTGCCATCCGCCAACCGCACAGCATGAAAGGTGCCATCGCTGTCGCCGATGTAAATCACGCCGTTTGCGATCACGGGAGTAGCGTCGAAGCCGGCATCCTTCCCAGCCGGGTATTTCCAAAGCACTTCTAAATCATCTGACAACGTAGTGCGCGCCACGCCCGAACCAAGCACGTCGCCGCGCACCAGCGGCCAGTCTTCGGCCGCGGCTTGCCGCTTAGCGATCATCAGCCCAACGACAAGCAGCCCAAACACAAATTTAGAACGCAGCTTCATACAACTTCAGATAATCGTCGCCACTCAACTCGACCGGATTGAACTTCCCGGTCCATTGTTGCGTCGCCGCATCGGCCAGTTTCGGGAGCATATCACGCACCACGCCGCAATCACTTAGTTTACCAGCCAGGCCGGCCTCTCGTGAAACATCGCTGATAAACCGGGCCAATGCATCGCCTGCACTCTTTTCGCTTGCCGCAAGCCTTAAATCGCAGCACTCCACCAGATCACGGTACCATGGCTCGACTACCTCGGCATTTCGCCGTACCACATGCGGCAGCATCAGCGCGATCGCCTCGCCATGGGCGATGCCATAGGTCGCTGTTAGCGGGTTAGCAAGCGCGTGCGTTGCGCCGAGCATCGAATTCTCAATCGCCAATCCCGCGAAGCAAGCACCGAGCTGCATCTGCCCGCGCGCCTCAAGGTCCGCCGGATTATGAATCACGCGCGACAAATTCGGCGACAAATGTCGCCACGCCTCGCGGCTGAACGCCAACGAAAGCGACGTTCGCCGCCTGGTCACATAGGTTTCCAACGCGTGGGCGAGCGCATCAATTCCAGTGAGCACCGTCACTCGCGCCGGTTGTGTGAGCGTCAGTTCGGGATCGAGAATCGCGGCGCGGAATGCGGCCCGTTTATCGCCGCAGGCCATCTTTACGTGCGTCGCCGCATCGGCAATCAAGGCGTACGATTGCGTCTCGCTGCCGGTTCCCGCCGTGGTCGGAACAGCGATCATCGGCAGCAGCGACCCCGTGGCCTTCCCCTCGCCCCAGTAGTCTTGCATCCGGCCGCCGCAGGAATACAGAAAATTGATTCCCTTGGCACAATCCATCGAGCTGCCGCCCCCCAGGCCGATGATCATGTCAGGCCGAAACTCCTGGGCATCGGCCAGGCCGTCGTTCACATGCGACGTCGTCGGGTTCTCCTGAATCCGATCAAATAAAGTGACCGCGATGCCACTTTGTTCAAGCGATCGAATTCCGCGCGCCGCATGTCCTACTTGGACAATTCCAGGATCACTCACGACCAAAACCCGCTTAGCTCCCAAACCGCTCGCCAGCGGCCCAAGTTCGGATAACTTCCCAGGACCAAATACGATCCGGGTCGGGCAATAAAAATCGAAAGGAATCATCAAATGGAATTCCTGCCGGTCACGGCGAGGAATCAGAAACCTGGAGGGCCCGGCCGCGGTAAAGGAAATCAATGAGATTGCCTTCGTGGGGTTGCAGCCAGTTGAGTTTCGTGGTGGGGATCGGACCGAGGTTGAGTCGGTCGATATTCGTGGCGTTGATCGCGGCCGTACGGAACGCTTCGTTATTGCTGATCACGGTGCCCACGAGCGTGGGACCGATCCGCTGGATCATCTCCGCTTGAGGGCAGGGGACGACCGCCGCGAAGGGGAACATATATTCTTTCTGCGCGACCAGCGCCTCGGGCGACGGCGCGTGAATGATCGTCGGCAGCAAGTAACTGGCCCGCCCCTGCTCGACGAGGCGGGGACCATATTTCTCGGTCGCGTGAATGGTGCCCGGCGTTTGCAAATCTTGCTCAATTTGCTTCCACACCGCCGCTCCCATGCCCGGTACCGTGAACGCCGCAAGACTAGCCTTCGGATTGTCCGGCGGCAGCGCTTCGATTGGCCCCAATCGCTCGGCCAAGGCCTCGGCGATCTCGCGCGTATGCCGCGAAGCCCAGATGCCTGAACAATTGATGCAGCCTCGTCCACTGTTGAGATAAATGCTCTCGGCCATCATGTCGAGATACTTGGGCCAATCATCGACGACATCGTCGCCCAACAAAATCTTGGAGAACCCAGGGCCATGTGCCTGCACCTTCGGATTGCCGCGATAGCGATCGACGGTCGCCGTACCGCCGAAGATCATCGCCCTGTCACATGCTTCCAGTACAGCAGCGCCGGCTTCCGCCTCGCCCGGATAGAGCGAGAACGACTCGCGCGGCACGCCCGCCTCGGTAAATGCGGCGAAAATCCGGTAAGGCGTCCACGGCTCTTGCGGTCCCGGCTTGAGTACAAGTCCCATCTGCAACGCGATGACCGGCAGCCACAGCGTATGCACACCCGGCGAGTTGGAAGGCAACACGGCCGCCAACACGGGTGACTGGGCCTGGTAGCTCACCGTCACGCCACGGCCTTCGTCGCCATATCCCCGACTGAGGATATTGAGATCGAGGCCGCGCGTCAGGCTCTCCAAAATCTTCGCCATGTTCTTGAGCACGAACGAGTTCTTCGCCATGTTCGCGCGGCACATGTGCTCCGGCAGACCCGCGCTGGCGGATTGCTGATGCACGAAATCATCCGGCGATTGCGTGCCGTCGCCCAAGGAAAGCGTGCCGTTCTCATACAAGTCGGCCGCCTTCCCCAGCATCGCAATCAACTCATCCGGTGTGAAGCGGAGCAGGGCGTCGCGCGCCTGCTGAGCCTGCCGCATATCCCGCTTGATGATGCCGCCGACGGCCTGGCTGACCTTCGCAATCGGTTCACCCGTAGCAAAATGATTCACCTCGGCGACTTCAAGCGAATCGTACGGCTGACCCCAACGGATGACGGGAAGTTTGATCATTCCAAGCTCGCAATACCAGCAATATCGAACGTCTTATTCTGAGCGACGCTTCCCCTACGAAGCCGCCAATTCGGGACTCTCAACCTCTACCCAAGTGCAAAGTTCTTCTGGTGAGTCATCATCAACGGCAAATTCATAACTTGTCGATGGTGAAGGAATCGGTTCGCCAGATTGCCGCAGCAATTCAAAGTGCATCTCGAGCGCTTCCGCAATCATCACGCGGGCATGTTCGATGGTCGCCCCGGTGGCGACGCACCCCGGCACATCGGGTACATCGACGCTGTATCCCGTGCCTGTTCGTCTAATTATTACCAGGAAACGCATTCTTCTTGCTCACTTTTTTAGGATGTCCGCTTGTTTGAGAATCGAAGCGGCGGTTTTCGGATGTAACTCGTCTCCCGGTTTACCAGCAACGGTAACTGTGCCACGCTTGGTTGAGTGTTGAAATTGGCGGTGGCTTCCTCGTTGTCGTACAAGCGACCATCCGTCCTCTTTCAGTAGTCGCAAAATCTTTCGAACTTTCACAACAGCTCAGCAAATATGCCTATCTTTAGTATACGCCGACCGTCGTCGCTTCGGCCAAGCGGTGGAAGGGCCGCGTGCCGCTAATGCCGTCCCAGGGGAACTGCTCGCACGGCTTCTCTCGTTCGCCTTCATCCCGTTCAAGGAACCCAGGCATGAAGAACTCTTTGGTCAGCGTGGTGAGTCGCGCGCGACCTGTCTCGCCGTAGCCGACGACCCGGTCCGTATCGTCAAAGTCGACAACTTCGACTACCGCTCGCGGCTGCGGCGCGTAGTAGCTGATCTTATAACCTTCGGCAGCCGTCACTGGTTTCGAGCAGGCAAGCCCCATGAGCGTGTTACCATAGGTCGGTGTCATATAAATGCCGCTAACTTCCGGCGGGCCGCCGAACATTTCTTCGACGCAAAACCGCGTCCATTGCGGCGTAAATTCCGTGCCACCCGAGAAAATACCTGTAATGCCGGCTTCTTTGAGACTGCTCCCTTTCTCCTCGAGCGCTAGGCAAAGCGCCTCGATCAGCTTCGGCGTGCCGAACATGCACTTGATCTCATGGCCTGCGCCCAGAATCGTGATCGCCTGGTCGATGCAGTGCTTCTTGTACGCTTCAAGGTGTTCCATCCAGCCTTTTTTGATCAGCTTGATGACCCACCGCGGATCAAGATCGATGCAGAAGCAAATGCCGCCTCGGTGCTGGGCCAGATGTTCCACGGCCAGTCGTAACCGCCGCGGTCCCGACGGACCAAGCATCAACCAGTTTGATCCCGGTGGGAAATACTTTTCCGGCAGCGTATCACTAAACAGCGAATAGTCGATGCGAAAGTCTTCGATCGCGATCCGGCTCTTGGGAACGCCAGTGGTTCCGCCCGTTTCAAAGACGTAGGCTGGCTTGTCGGCCAACCCTTTCGGAATCCAGCGCCGCACCGGGCCGCCACGAAGCCATTCATCTTCAAAAGCCGGAAACTTGCGCAAGTCGTCGAACGAACGGATTTCAGTCAGTGGATCGAACTTCAGCTGGCTTTTGAAATCGAGCCAAAACGGGCAGCCGGTCGAATCATGGAAATGCCAGGCTACGGTCTCGACAACATGGACATCGAGAGCTTCTCGGGCATGGCGAACGGTATCGGCGGAAACATCGGACATGGCAGGAAGATTGAAAGCGAACGATAGTTGCTGGGCGGGTCGTTCAGCTTAACATGCCAGCCGCTAAGCCGGTAGGGAACCATAATGCGGCAAACTGACCGCGCAATAAAAAGCTCCGCTTTCACGGAGCTTTGCTGCTCATTTGAAAAGCCCAGGTCGCAATCTAGCCGTGTTGCGAATTGGCCGGATTCGAGACGCTGCTCAACTGGGCCAGAACCTGAATCACGCCGTTAAGGTGAGCCAACCGCGGACCATAGCGATCGACAAACTCGTTGAGGACAAATTCGCCCTCGACCATATCATCGCTGGTGTCGTTGATTTCTTCGGTCATCCGCTCCAAGTACTCGATCTGCACGCGGGTAAGCGCCTCGGCCGCTTCGCGGCAGGCACCGGCCAGTGCCGGGTGAGCATTGCGCCACTGGTTCAACTCATTGGCCCGCTGCTTCTGGCTGGCTGCGAACGAGGTGCCCAATTCTTCCAGCAAATCATTCGTCCGATCCTGAGCCGCTAAAATCTCTCGCAACAATTCGGTTTGATCTTCACGCGATGCAGGTGCGGCATGAGCGTGTGAGGCGCTCGATACATCAACCTGAGAGAACAAGGAGGGCGCTGGACGGCGGGCAAGTGACATAACCAATCGATTCCTGTTAGGTGCAGTTTAAATGCGACCGGGAGTTGAATATGCCTCAAACGTTGCGGCTCAGGCCGCGGGCAATGATAAGCTTAGGACGTTAGACTACTTTTCACACACCGCGCGGATCAAGTACATCGGCCAACTATTTTTCGCTGGTCGATCTCGGTACGTTGGTCGAGCCGCGGCCGGGTCAAAAGAAACCCCCTCAACCGACAAGCTCGAATAGGGTGAGACCTCCCTTCGGTCGCTCCCACTAGTCTACCGAAACCTTTAGGCGGGTTCCAGAAATTAGCGACACTTTTTGTAGATAAAACTTTAGTCTGGATCGAAACCATACGGCAATTTTGTCCTAAGTTACGCACATTGGAAGGCCTCCACGCGCCAGCATTTAACGAAGTCCCTGTTGAGTCCCGATGGATTCACTACCTGCCAGACTCTCCGCCGGAAGCCCGCCTGCATTTTCTACCTAGATTGACAACCTCAGACGCCTCCATCTTCCAGCCATCCATGTCAAACGAAACTCCCAGCCAGGAAACGACTTTCGGTTATTTATCCGTCATCAACTCGGCGGAGCATGGTTATTTTGGCGGATACTTGATCGTTGGGCCGCTGGGTCGTCCGCTGGAGTTTCACTGCACGGCTCCGGTGCGCCCGAGTCGCGCCCAACAAATCCTCTACGGACCAACATTGGAACCCTTTTTGCTCGGCGAACAAATTGCCGGCGCCATGCTCGACGCGGCCAAGTTGAAACCGCGTCTCATCCTTACTAATTGCGAAGCCACGCTCCACGCCCGCTCGCGCATTCACTGTCCGATGGTTTGGTTGGCGGTAAATACTCCTAGCTCCGGTGATGCACCAGGCGACACAAGTGCTAGCATCGACTTGCGGGGGCATTCGACAACCGCCTCGGGCCCGCACGAATCGTTTACGATCGAAACTTTCCAGTTCAATCTCCCTCTCGGCTTCGAGTCGGATCGAGACGAAGCAACGGGCCATCTGAGCGCGCTGGTCCGACAGATCGACTTGGCCGAGCCGTTTGGCCGAATCGAGGAAGCAATTCGCGAAGCTCAGCGACTCGGCGGTGGCACGGAAGCTCATGACCAGGCCGCATAACCGCAACAAGACCGCGATTCCGTTGTCGCTCTACCCGAGCGACTTTTCGCTCAACATTCCCATCCGATCGCAAACGTGGTCGGTGGCCGAGCCCGCGCTGGAACGGCTTCGCGAAAGCGACCACTGGCAACTTGGCATCAGGCGCGAAGAGGTCGAGCTCGATGCGAATGGCGTCGGCGTTCTGTCGACTTCGATCGCGTCGCCGCGGATCGAAACGGTTGGTTGTGTGTTCGAGTCGGTCGCCACGCAGAAGCCGCAAGACCAAAGGCCGACCGCTCCGGCGCCGCTGCTGCCGGTTGCTCGCCCTATCCGTCCGGCCGGCGATTACACGCGCATTCGACCGCCGCGCGACCTGGTTCGGCTCGAGGATCGCCTGCGGCTGTTGTTGCAACCGCCGCTGGAGTCGTTGCTCTCGGCCGAGTCGCTGAAGTTTTCGTTTCAGCCGTTCAGCTTTCAGCTCGACGGCATCGCGTTCCTTTATCCGCGTCATCGGGCCGTATTGGCCGATGAGATGGGGTTGGGGAAAACGATGCAGGCGGTGACGGCCGTTCGGCTCCTGGCTCATCAGGGACAAGTTCGCCGTGTGCTGCTGGTTTGCCCCAAGCCGCTGGTGACCAACTGGCAACGTGAGTTTGCTCAATGGGCGCCGGAGATTCCGATCTCGACGATCGAGGGCAACCCAGGCCGGCGGAAGTGGCTGTGGCAAAAAGGGAGCGACATCGTACGCATTGCCAACTATGAAACGGTAGTCCGCGATCGCGATGTGGTTTGTGACCCCGAGGGGCACTTCGACCTGGTCGTGCTCGACGAATCGCAACGGATCAAGAACCTGAGCAGCACGACGAACGAGGTGATTCGGTCGATTCCGCGCAGCCGTAGCTGGGCGCTGACGGGCACGCCGATCGAGAACAGCGTCGAGGACCTGCGCGGCATTTTCGAGTTCGTGTCGCCGGGCCATTTGCAACCGAAGATGAAGCCGCGGGCCGCGGGCAAGGCGGTGGCCGATTATGTGCTGCGGCGCACCAAGGACAAGGTGCTCACGGATCTTCCGCCGAAGATGTTTCGCGACGCGGAAATCGAGCTTTCGGCCGAGCAGGCCGAATCGTATCGGCTGGCCGAGGACGAGGGCGTCATTCAACTGCGCGAGATGAAGGGCGAGCTGACGATTCAGCACGTGTTCGAGCTGGTGCTGCGTCTGAAGCAGATCTGCAACTTCGACCCGCTCACCGGCACGAGCACGAAGCTCGAGCGCCTCGAAACGGACCTGGAGGAATGCGCCGCCAGCGGACGCAAAGCGATCGTCTTTAGCCAATGGGTGCAAACGCTCTCGGAGTTGAAGACGAAGCTTGCGCGATTCAATCCGGCCGAGTATCACGGACAGATTGCCAGTCACAAACGAGATGATGTCATCACACGGTTTCGCGACGACCCGAACTGCCACGTGATCTTGATGTCCTACGGCGCAGGCGCCGTAGGCCTGAACCTGCAATTCGCGAGCTACGTTTTCCTGTTCGACCGTTGGTGGAACCCGGCCGTCGAGGACCAGGCGATCAACCGGGCCCATCGGATCGGCGCGAAGGGGGCGGTGACGATCACTCGCTTCCTGGCGCTCAACACGATCGAGCAGCGCATCAACGAAGTGCTGGAACGGAAGCGAGAGCTGTTCGACGCGGTGTTCAATGACTCGAACGACGGCCCGACGAGCCGGTTCTCGCGGGAGGAGATTTTCTCGCTGTTCGATCTCAAGGCGGCTTAGGCGTGCGTTCGCGCGTCGTTGGCCATCGCTAAAGAATCTCTCGCCAAGGTGCGAGGGCGCAGAGCAAGAATGGATGGAACCACGAGGAACACAAAGGACACAAAGTGCCTTCGATGTGGTTGCCAACGATTTCGCTTCTTCGTCGGGCATTTTCGGGAAGTCCATTTTGCGGAGCCAGATAGGTGGTCCGGTGGGCAAGTGCGCAAAATTCTGGGTAGGGATTTTGCGCACTTGGTCACATTGGATCGGCGGTGGCGATGTGCGCGTAGCGGGAGCATGGTCGGACCGATAGACCTTTCGACATGCTCGAGGCAGGTGAGAACCGACAGTCATTTATTTAATGGTTCTTCAGGAGTTTTAGTGGGTACCAGCGGACATGGATGGCATGGCACGGGTCTTTGGCCGAAGGCCACCGCTCACCGTAGCCTAGGGCAACGCCCTAGGTCGGCGTC
>CAZJWY010000011.1:10142-37810 GCA_964549545.1 uncultured Planctomycetaceae bacterium
GACACGACCGACGCCGACCTAGGGCGTTGCCCTAGGCTACGGTGAGCGGCCGTGTCCGCGGTTTGGCCGAAGGCCATATTCACCTCCTTCGCGCGTGTTGATGTCATGGGAGGTGAATATGGCCTTCGGACAAACGATGGGCTTTGCCCAAAAAATCTCGCTAAGCCGCAAGCGATTGGACAACGGTTCTCTGCTAACAGGTCTATCTTGTGGCTTGACGTAGATTTCTGGGCAAAGCCTAGCATATAGTGTACTTTTGTTCAATATCCTCGTTTTGGCCAGTTGGCGATTTTGGTCGTGGAGAGGCTCACGGGGAGCAATTAATACCCGGCCGGGACGGCCGGGCTATATAGCCGAGCCGTTTCGGCTCGGTGGGGCGGCCGCCAAGCCCGTAGCGTGGGCGCGGAGTCGGGAGACCTGCGCACAGCATGGTTGTTGGAATCGCGGGGGGTCTTAATCTGGCTGAAATGCTTGGAGTGGGCAGCGAGGTCGGTGACCTCGACGCCCAGGGCGGTGGCGATGAAGCGTAAGAAGTCGATGCGCCCGCGCCCGCCGGCTTCGGCCGTGCGGAGCGTGCGGAGCGTGCGGGGGGAAATGCCGGCGATTTTGGCCAAGTCGATTTGAGTGAGGCCGCGGGCTTGTCGCAATTGCCGTAGTCGATGGCCGTCGGCGGTGAGGCCTCGTCTGGAAATCCCAATCGGCTTCATGCGTGCGTTACTCCTTGTGCCGCCAGCTTTTTGGGCGGGGGTGGGGATGCCCCGGCTCACAGGTAGCATGCGTGCTAACACCCACTCTACAAGTTTGGCGTGCAACCGTAAGATTTTGGCTTGGGCCACGAATGGTGTCATGCGATGGCTTTGGGCCGCACGCAATTTCGTGGGTGCAAAGCACCCACGCTACGGGCTACGTTACACGACGTGGCTAAAATTTTCCGGCGGTTTGGGTCGTAGTGGTTTCGGTACCGCTAAATTGGGCGGATGTTTTCTGGGGGCGGTTGCTATGCTGGGGGCATGGCGCATGCTTGCATATCGCCTTACTCGAATTTGAAACCGGGGGCTAGCGCCCTGCGGCTGATTGAAATCTGTCGCGTTCCATGGAGGGGCCAATGAGACACGTTTGTGTTTTGCTGAATTTTGCGGTGCTGGCCCTAGTGGGGCTTTTGGGGTCGGCTTCCTCTGCCTGCGTGGCCGGCGGCTCTTGCAATGGGCCCTCTAACTGTTGGTCGGACAACTGCGTTTGCCGTTGTTGTAACCGCTGCTGTTGTTGGTGCGATAAAGCCTGCCAATTCCGGCTGATCGATGGCTGCACGAAGTGTGCGTGGAGCCGGACCTGGCATGCGTCGTATGCGCTCGATACGCCGTTACGGCAGTATTACATTCCGCGGCCGCCGCAATGCTGCTGGTGCGGACATGGGGCGGGGCAGGGATACGTGAGCGGGGCGAGTTGGGACGTGCCGGGCGGTACAAATTGCCCAAACCACGCGATGGTTGCCGGCTGCGATCTATCGGCCGACGGGGCGATGGCGTTTGCCGCGGATCAATCGGAACGACTGGGAAAGATTCCCAACGAGCTGGATGTGTTGGGGTCGGTTGGGGGTGGGGCTCCTGCGCGTGTGGTTCCTGTTTCGCCTGATCGGTGAGATGCGGGGGCGGCTAAACCGCAAGCGGCAGAGGGGGAGTTGGTGTTGTTGCTGTGGGACGGCAGACAGGAATGTCTGCCCCACGAACCGTGACGATCAGTATATTTTCACAGCAACTACCGGAATATTCTTCCATTTAGCCGCTGCTGCGTTTTGCGATTGAGACCGCGCGCCTCCGTGAGTCGATACTAACGACAGAACGGGAGGGCAAAACACGTCGGTGTTTTGCTTCAGGATAGAGGTCATCGCAAGGCGACGGATCGGCTTGCGATGACCTTTTTTATTTCGTGCCGGTAAGATCGCGTCGAATCACGGCTTCTCTAGTTTGTCGTAGGCCGCCTGAGCATCGGCACGATAGATGAAGATGCCTGGCGACTCGGTTTCGAGGGCTGCCTTGAGCAATTGCTTGGCGGGCTCGGTCTTGTTTTGATCCATGAGGATCTTCGCCACGAGGTAGCTGCTGTCTGGGCTGGGGTTGCCGAGGCTGAGGCCGCTGCGGAGGGCTTGCTCCGCATCGACGACGCGGCCTAACTGATAGAGGACCCAGGCGAGCGTGATCTGGGCGTCGGCACTTTGGTTGTTGAGCTGCGCGCTCATTCCGGCAAACTGGAGCGCGCGATCTCGCTTGCCTTGGTCGGCCTGATCGATGAGGAGCAGGGCAAGTTGGTTGATGACGTCGCCGTTGGCCGGGGCGATGCCGAGGGCCTCGACGAAGTAATCTTCGGCCGGCTTCATTTTCTTGCCCATGCGGGCGGACACGCCGCTGAGGATGAGCAGGTTCAGGTTGCCGGGGTTGGCTTTGCGAGCGTCGGCGAGGATCGCTTCGGCTTTCGTTAGCGACTCAGGGGTACTGGTCTTTATCAGCCATTGGGCATAGGCGGTGGCCGTTGCCGGGTCGTTCTTCGCGGCCGGGTCGTTGTTGTTTTTGGCCGTGGCCATCGCGCGATCAAAAAACTGCTGCGTCTTGGCGGCCTTGTCGGCGATGTTGATCTGATCGTACATGAGAGCCGTGGAGACATCCGGGTCGGGCAGGTTCTTGTCCTTGGTCCGAGCTTCTTTGAACTCGTTGTAGCCTTTCTCGTACTGGTTTTGCATGAAGAGCGTTTGGCCGAGGCGGTAGTGGGCGACGGCGTTTTCGGGATCGATTTTCAATAGCTCCTGCAAGTCTTTGGCGGCGGTGGCCCAATCCTTGCGGCGTTGGGCGACCGATGCCCGGCCGGCGCGGGCACGGATATCGAAGTTGCGTTTGCGTTTCGGGGCGCCGTTGAATTTCGCGGCCAACTCCAGGCCACGTTCGTAGAGCGCGTCGGCTTCGATAGCGCGCCCTTGCTGCAGCGCCTGGTCGGCGAGGATCAGAAACGGCTCGGGGTCATCGGGCGCTTCGCTAGCGGTCTTCTCTAGCGAAGCACGACCGGCCTGGGCATTGCCGCCGAGGAAGTACATCTTGGCAAGCAGCAGGTCGACCGGGGGTAGGTTGGCGTCCTTCTTCTTCGCCGCCTCCAGAAATTGCCGGGCGGCCAACACATCGCGGTTCATGAAATATTTGATGGCCTGGTCAACGTCTGTGTAGTTCTTGAGTGAATCGGTGTTGACCGCATCGCCGATGAGCATTTGCGTGGTAATTGCCTGGGCCTGAGCATTGCCAGCCCACGCGGCCATTACCAATGCCAGGGCTGCAAAAAGACCGGCTGCCCGAGCAGGATATTGTACTGGGCCAACGCCTGCCGACACGCGACAAGACACGTCACTCATGATAAAACCTCGCCTAACAATATTGATTTAGGTACAGTGAATTGGGCGGCATGCGAAGGATTCGCCACGTCGCTAGCTTAGATTGTAAAGCAAACGGGCTATTACGGTAGCTATCTGGAATCAACAAGGGACAGATTTTTGCCGAAGCTAACCTCGTGTTGGTAGGGTGGAGTGGCTTTTTAGTATTGATTGGGTTTGTTGGTGGAGATTCGGCCTGGCGGCCGACGCCAAGCGGTGGTTTGCGAAAAATAAGAAAAGAATCCGGGACTGTTTCGGAACGTAGTCGTCCCGCAGCAGAGCGAACATTCGCCCTGCTGAAATTGGCTACGCATGAGGATGCCTGATTGATCGGTCCGATGTTTACTCGCGAAGCTGCGGTTACGCCCCGCCGGGCGTCGTTTTACGCCGCGCGGGCGGTCTTCGTGGCGGCCCTGTTTGCATTGACGCTCACCGCTTGGCAGTTGCTTGTCGGCTCGCAAAGACTGGAAAGCATCGGGGATCTGGCGTGGTTTGGGGCCGCGGCGTTTCAGATTTTGGCGCCGCTGCAGTTGGCGGTGGCGATGCCGTTTGCCGCTCTCCTGGTCGCCTCGGCAGTGGCGATTGAGAAAGACCGGAAAACGCTCGATCTACTGCTGCTGACCAGCCTGTCGAATAGCGAGTTGGTGCTGGGCAAGCTGCTGGCCGGAATGTTGTCGGTGATCGTGCTGGTCGTGGCCACCGTGCCGCTGCTGATGATCATTGCGCTGTTGGGCGGAGTATCGACTGGGCAGATCTTGCGGGTCGAGGCCGTGGTGCTGGCCAGCGCGCTATTGGCCGGCAGCCTAGGCTCGACGATTGCCTTGTGGCGCGAGAAGACCTTTCAGGCCTTGGCGATGACGGCCTTGCTGCTGGTGCTGTGGCTGGTGGGCTGGGAAATCGTCGGGGCGCTGGGCACGGATGTCTGGTGGCTTGGCATTCCTGCACGCTCATGGGCGATCGCGATGAGTCCCTGGCAGGCGGTTCAACAGGCGGCGCAACCGATTTTCGATAGTTCAGGTCTCAGCATTCGCTGGTCTGATCCCGTGATCCTTTATTTAATTGCCGCGTTGGTGGGATCAGCGGCGTTGAACGCAATCGCGATGCTGAGAATACGGGTGTGGAATCCGAGCCGAGAGATTGCCCCTCGGGTTGACGAAGAGCGCGAACGGGAATTGGCTGAAGTGGCCGCGAAGAGCCCCGGCGCTCGCCCAGCCGTGGCGATTCATGGTGCGGGGGGCAAGGTTCGCAATGTGTGGGACAATCCCATATTGTGGCGTGAAATCCGCACTTGGGCCTACGGCAAACGCATCCTTATTATTCGGCTGGCCTATTGGGCCGTGTTTCTTGCCTGCGCAAGCGTGCTCATCGCCCAACTTTCGGTGAAGGATTCTCTCGACGCGGTAATTCCACCGACTGCCAAGCCGATCGTCACGCTGCTGATCGTCGGCCTGATTCTGCTCAACGCCCTGGCCGTCACTTCGCTAACCAGCGAACGCGACAGCCGCGCCCTCGACCTGTTGCTCGTAACCGATTTGTCGCCCAAGGAGATTGTGTTCGGCAAGCTGGGAGGCGCGATCTACAATGCGAAAGAGATGATTCTGCTGCCGATCATACTGTGCGCCTATTTATGGTTCGTCGGCGCGGTCTCGACAGAAAATACGGTCTTTATTCTTTGCGGCATCGCCGTGATGAACGCCTTTGCCGCGATGCTGGGCATTCACACGGGCATGAACTACGCCAACTCTCGCACGGCGATCGCGATGAGCATTGGCACGATGCTGTTTTTGTTTCTAGGCGTGGCTGCGTGCATGCGGATCATGCTCGCGTTCAGCAATTCGTTCGATTATCAGTTCACCACGTTTCTGGGGTTCATCGTGGGGGGAAGCGTGGGGCTGCACGTGGCATTGAACTGGCGGCTGCGATCGAGCGCGCTGACGGCATTTGCCCTGGTCGCGCCGCTAGCCACCGTGATCGCCATCACGAGTTTTCTCGTGGGGACCTATGGCTCGGTCTTTTTGCTGATTGTGTGTACGTACGGCTTCGCGACCTGGGCGATGCTGGTGCCGGCGATCTACGTATTCGACGTTGCTACTGGGCGCACTACCGCGCGCGAAGAGTGATTTATCCATTGTCGGTTGTCGCTTGTCCGTGGGAGGCAAGACTTAGCAACGGACGACGAACAACGGACCGCGAACTATCTTATCGCTTATAGCCCAGCGATTTGATCACCGAGAGCATTTCTTCGAACGTGACGAACCGGCGGCGATGCTGCACTTTGTAGCCGTCGATCGCGCGGGCCAGGTCGGCCGCCTCGGGGGACAGCTCGTCGTAGCTATTGGCGAACTGGCGGCGCTCGAAGAGCGGCTGATTCTCGATGTCCACAGGTTTACGCCGATCGACAAACGATTCCGTTTGATAAAGCACGCTGCTGGACATTCGATAAATCTCCTGAATGGTCGGCGTAGGGTGGGCGCGGTGGGGTGTAGAGAAAGAGCCCGCGAAAAGATACTCTATAAACCAAGCCTGGGCAAAAGTACGTCGCCAGAATTTGCGGCCGTAGCGGATGTAACGATTGTAGCGTTACCGCCGTTGCGGGGCCGCCGGAGCAGCTTGTGCGGCGAGTTGCGTGAGAAGCTGGCGGCTGGGATCGTGCGCGCCGTTGATCGCTAGGGCCTGCTGGGCGGCGATCGATGCCTCCGTCGCGTGGCCTGCCGCCGAATAAGATTGGGCCAGATTGTAGTAGAGGTCTGCGCTCGGCGGGCCATGTTGAATCGCCGCCAGGAAAGCGCTGGTGGCTTGTTGAGGCCGCCCCAGGTCCATTAGCGTTTGCCCCTGCATGACCAGCACGTGTTGCGGCTCCTCGCCCGAGGGATACGTATCAAGCAAATGGTAGATCGACGTGAGGCAACGGGCATTTTGCCCACGCCGCCGATACATGGTGGCCGTTTCCAGCAGCAAATCGGATCGATCCGGCTCCAGCGCGACGGCGCGCTCCAAGTCGGCCAAAGCCCGATCCGGCAGGTTCATTTTCTCGAAGCATCGGCCTCGCAGCGCCCAGGCGCTCGCCATCGTGGGATCGAGTCGAATTGCGCGCTCGGCAGAGGCCTCGGCCGCGTCTCTCCGGCCGACCGCGAGGTACATTTCACCCGCGCGGACGGCGATCGCCGCGTTTGTGGGTTCCAATCGAACGGCTTCGATGATCTGGACGATGGCATCATCCGCCGCTCCGCGTCGCCACAATGTTTCCGCCATGTATCGTCGCGAAGCGGCATCGTCTGGCGCCGCTTCCAAGGCCTTTTTGAGCAATTCCTCGGCTTGCTGCGACTGACCGGCTTCGAGCGCGGCAACGCCTTGCCTCGACAGCTCTCGAGCAACCGTCACTTCTGCCAAGTTGCGGTTGCGTCGGCCGAGAAACGCGCAGCCAGTCACCGGAAGCAGCATCGCTGCCAAGGTTGAAACAATGCAGGCATATCGCCACCCCGGCGCTGTGATCACAGCACCCTGGCATCGCGGGCGCGCAATACCGAAACCCGACGGCTGGAACACCAGTATCTCGTGAGTACGAAGAATGAGAGCGAATAGTCAGAAAAGGCCGTGGATATTACCGAATTGTTCCATGCTTCACAACGGAATTAATCAACCCGCTCACCAGCCAAGCCAAGGACGGCCACCGGCCGCCATCCATGCATGCATCATTTACAACGCTAGCACCCAAAATGTAAAAGCTACAACGGTTCATCTACGTTCTTCGATCGAAGTGCCGCCAAAATTCCAAGAGAGCAGGGCAGCCTTCAGGCAAAATTCGCGGCCACTTTGCCTCCGATCAAAAAAGAAACCTCCAATCATGCCAGTGAGGTCTACTCTGGCACGCCGAGTGCATTATCAACCCTTCAATTACGCAGGCGTCGCCACGGTGGTTATTTTGTGAGCCGTGGCGACGCCTGCCCAACTTAGTCCATTGTGATTCTTAGCAAACTGTCGCCGAGGTCTGGCGACCACGCCCGTCACGGGATACTGCACGTTTCACGAAACCAGGGAGAGTAAGGTACCGCGGCCGAGCGGTTTGGGTACAAATTTGGGAGAGACGCTTGTCCGGCTCGGCTCGCCGGACGCAAGTAGCCGTAGGTGTATTGCCGATTCCCGCCATCCGCCTCCAGAGGCCGGATGATGCGATGCACCGAGCCGCGGCCGTCCCTCCGATTCGAGGACCCGGTTGGCAATTCCCTCGCAGGGCCAACCGGGTCCTTATTTTTTGCGCGGTCCGTGGGGCAGACATTCTTGTCTACCAAAAGAAGAACTGCCTGCCTGGGTCAAGTGGAGTATCGTTTCTGGCAGACAAGAATGTCCGGCCCACGCGCTATCCGCTCGTCATTCGCCGCAGTAGCCAATCTCCCAGCCGCGGCGACAACTGCGACAAGGCAAATAGCAATCGCGCACGGCCAGGCACAACCAACTCACTTTGCCGCTTCTCGCACGCACGCAACATCTTGCCCGCGAGCCAATGCGGATTGATCGCTCTGACCTTGGCGCCGCCGCCCGGTCGCTGTGCTGCCTCGGGCACGTCCGCACCTTGTGCCGCATAACGCAAGCCAACATGACGATCGTCGCGATCAATCGGTCCGGGGCACACCAGCAGCGTGTGCAAGCCACTCTTCTCGGTCTCTAAACGCAATTGTTGGGCCAGCGCGGCTAGTGGGAACTTGCTCGCGGGATAAGCCCCCAAGTATCCAGCGGCCACTTTGCTGGCCAGCGAACCCACTAGCACCACGTGCCCACGACTCGCGGTGAGTACCTCGGCAAACTCTTGCACGCATTGCAGCGCGGACAAGAAATTTGTTTCCCACAGCGAGCGAAACTCAGCAGGCGGTGTGGTGAGCACCGTTCCGCGCATCGACCGTCCTGCGCAGTGACACAACAAGTCGATCCCGCCCCACGCCTGTCGGATGGTCTCGCCCATTCCCCGCACATCATCTGGATTGGTAACGTCGGCGGAAATGGCGAACACATCGGAACATTGCCTTCTCAGTTCCTCGATTGTCGCATCAAGCGCCGGTTGCCGCCGCGCGACCACCGCCAGCCGCGCGCCATGCTGGGCCAAAACATCGGCCACGGCTCGCCCTAGTCCGGCCGAGCCCCCGATGATCAACGCTCGCTTTCCATTCCAATACGACATAGCTTCTACAACCGCGAACTCACGTGCTTAACGCGTCTCGAAACGCGTAATCCGCCAATAAACCTCTGGCCCGCCCATCACCATCCGATGGTATCGCCGCGGAATTCCCAGCTTCGGATCGAACTCGCACCGCAATTGCCACTTCGTTCCCGGTGCGGCCTGAATTGTCTGCTCCGGATTCTCGGCAATTTCCATATCGGTTTCCAAGGTATTGAACGTTCCGGGAACCGACCACGCCTCCCAGGTATGCTCCTTCGGCACCAACCCATCACGAATGAGCGCGGTAACGGCTCGCTTTTGCACCGTGACTTGTACTTTGCCTGGCCGGGCGCCGCGAAGCTCAATGTCCATGTCATAGTTCACCGGTCCATTTTGTTGCCAGAGCTTCTTGGCTTCCAAGAGCGTCGCCTCGGTCAGCGGCGGAATTTGCTCAGCGACAAAAAACTTCAGCGAAAGCACCAGACTAGCGAGCGCGAATGCGATCGAGCCCAACACAAACAGCGTCGTGCGACGAGACAGCCGCCGCGGAAAATCAGGATTTCCCGTCTCGTCGTCGACTGCTGCGTTGGATTTGTCCCGCGTCATGCAAAGCCCAAAGAACCTTCGATATCCAAAAACGACGTGATAGAAAGATAGAAAGTAGTTTCAAGATCGCCCGAATGAACCGGACGCTAGCGCGTTCCGGCTGATCGAATCAGGTTTATTGAGAAATCGCTTCTAGTAAACGTCTACAGAGTATGCGGCATTTACAGCCCCTAGATCAAGCCAGCGGCATTGCCCCTATTCCCGATCAGCTGATCGAACTACACAATAGTGACCATTGCACAAGCGATCGGTTTCCAGTGAATGTGCTTCTGCAATCGAACGCGCGCCAAGAACCTTCAGGCGAAGAAAGCACGATATGCCCCGCGATCCGCTTCAATGCTCCCATACGAAAATCGTGGCGACTATCGGCCCCGCCTGCTCGACACGCGAGCAACTTGCGCAGATGGTCTCGGCCGGCGTCGACATTTTTCGCCTGAACATGGCCCACGCCAGCCCAGACGAGCAACAGGTGCATGTCGACACGATTCGCTCACTCAGCGAAGAGTTCGACGAGCCGATCGCGATCTTGATTGATCTGTCGGGCCCAAAGATCCGGCTCGGCAGCGTTGCCGGCGATCGCATCGTTTGCGCTTTGAATCAAGAGTTTTTCTTCATCGATGGCCACGAACCGCAGGCTGCCAACGAGTTGACCTCGACCTATCCGCCCCTCATCGACGAGCTACAGATCGGCGATCGGGTCATGCTGGCCGACGGCACCGTGGCCATGGAGGTCGTGGCCAAGAGTGCCGGTCGCGTTCAATTGAAAGTCATTCAGCGCGGCGCGATTCGCAGTCACCAGGGCATCAATCTGCCCGGCGTGAAGCTCAGCGCGCCGGCTATCAACGAGCACGATCGTGCCCACGCCATCTGGGGCTCCAAGGCGGGCGTCGATTTTGTCGGCCTTAGCTTCGTTCGCTCGCCCGAGGACATCTACGAATTAAAGAGCATTCTCAAGAAGCAGGGCTCGACGGCGCGTGTCGTCGCTAAAATCGAGAAGCGCGAAGCACTCGATAATCTTGAGCAGATTGTTGCGGCAGCGGATGGGATCATGGTCGCCCGCGGCGACTTAGGAGTAGAAATCGACGTGGCCAGAATGCCGCTGGAGCAGAAACGGATCATCGCCATGTGCCAGCGTTACCAGCGGCCGACGATTATCGCTACGCAAATGCTCGAGAGCATGCAAGAGTCTCCCCGCCCCACGCGCGCCGAAGCGACCGACGTAGCCAACGCAATTCTCGACGGAGCAGACGCCTGCATGCTCTCCGGCGAAACCGCGGTTGGCAAGTTTCCCATCGAGGCGGTCCAGATGATGAGTCGAATCGCGATTGCGACCGAGTCGAGCTTTCAGAACCGGCCCCCGCGCAACTTGGTGATTAACTCGGCGGTCGTGCATGACATCACGCGCGCCGCCGTGCGGGCAGCGGGGCGGATGGCCTACGACCTGGGCGCGAAGCTCGTATTCGTAGCCAGCCACTCGGGGCGCACCGCGCTGGCGCTCTCGCAGCACCGCAGCTCGATCCCGGTCGTTGGCATCAGCTCGCGTGAATCGACGCTCCGTCAGATGTGCTTATATTGGGGCGTTACGCCGGTGCGCGGCTTTCCGGCGCTCGACATGCAGCAACTGATCCGCTACGTCGATGAATGGTCTTGCCGCGAGGGGTATGCCAAGAAAGGCGACCGCATCGTCATTGTAGGCGGCTCTCATCTCACGGCCGGCCCTGACCACGAGGGCAGCGGCGTACACGATGTCGTGCTGGTCCACGAGGTGGAGACGGGCGAGCCGTAGACTGAAATTACATTGCGACGAGCGCGCTATCGCCGATAGGTCTTCGTTGGTGCCGGTACCACCGATTGGGGCTTACTCGCCGTCTTTGTCGCCGGCTTTGATTTGCGTGAATCGACAACCGCCGGCTTGTTAGTCTTCTTGGTCGAAGGCTTTGCCGCGGTCTTGGGCTCTTCCGGAATCAGCTTCTCTTCCATCTTCATGATGTACTGCATGCTGCTCGTCGGGCCGGCAAAGCCGATGATCCGCTTATCCACGTCCATCTTTTGGCTCTGGACGCGGCCTTTCTTGACATCGAACTCCACTTGGCCCGACATCATGCGTTGCACCAGCTCCAATTCGACTCCCGCATCGGTCGGCGAGAGAACCTGGTAGGTCACCTCGATCATGGCAATGCCGTCCTTCACATCTGTCAACTTGTGGTGCCAGCGGGTTTTAATCGATCGGCTTTCTCCCTGTGGCACCCCCACTTTTACTTCGAAGGGCTCATCCCAAGTATCGCCAATTTCAACCGGGTTTTCGGGCAAGCGAAGCACAATGAGTGCATCCTCTTTCGAGCCCTGATTGGCGATCTTCAATTGACGATTGACCACTTTGCCATGCGGCGTAATGCGAATCGTGCTTAGCGGCACGCCCACGGCCTTGGCCGCGTCCTCGAAGCCAGGGGGCGGTGTCTTGTCTACCGCGCTATCGTATTCGGTTGCCTTGCGGTCGGGAAGCTGGTTCATCATGTGAACGCGTTCGCAGACGTTCATGAACTCGATGTCGCCATTCGGCAGAACATCGGTCACTTTCCAGCATTTGACCGAATCGGTTTTTGACTGGGCCGTTTGCGTGACGTTATCACTTGTGCCACTGATCGACGCCTCATGCGTCACGTCGTAACGGAGCACATCGCCGCGTGAGAGTTTGTACTGTAAATCGTACTTGGGAATCTCGCGTTTCGGCGGCGCCTCGGCAACCAGCACCGGACCCGCAGTTGCGCCATTTTTCTTTTCAGCCGCGACCGCTTCGCTGACGGCAGGAAGGATCGCCGCAAATGCGACGAGGGGTAAAGTAAACCGCAAGAAAATAGCACCGAAACGGTTCATGGCAATTGCTTCCTTGCAATGTAGTGGGCATGCTCCGCATGCCGTAACTAGCCAAACAACGCGGCACGTAAACGTGCCCGCTAAATGTGTTACTTGTTTGTTCGTATCTGCCCGCTCCAGCCGAGCTTGTCGTGGAGCGTGCGATAGTACGTGTGACCGCGAACCTCGACCATCCTGAAAGCGGCCTTCGATCGGACAATCTTGATGCGATCTTCGGCCTCGATAGTACCCAGCACGCGGCCATCCACCACCAGCGATGTCCCTTCGAGCGGCTCGGGCACGGCCAGCTCGATAGTACGATTCGCTGAATCCACCACAGGTCGATGGGTCAACGTGTGGGGATTGATCGGCAGGATCACCAGCGCCTGCATATCGTTTCGCAGGATGGGGCCGCCGGCCGACAAGCTGTGAGCCGTCGAGCCGACGGGCGTACTGATGATCAAACCGTCGCAACTGTAGGTAGTTACCAATTCTCCGTCAACATAAAGCTGGACATCCAACATCGTGAACGGCGGGCCTGCTAGCACCGCGGCCTCGTTCAGCACGAGCGAGTGGTAAATCGGCTTGCCGGCCCGCGTGGTCATGCACTCCACCATGAGGTGCTCAACCAAGCGGTGGCGTCCCGCGGCAACCTCCGGCAAAGCCTGCTCAAGCTGCTCCGGCTGCAATCCAGCCAGAAAACCCAGTCTCCCCAAGTTCACCCCCAGCACCGGCACTTGCTGAAAGCCCATTTGATGGGCGGCACGCAGAATCGAGCCATCGCCACCAAGCACAACCGCGAGCTCTGCATCATACTCGGCAAGGTCCGAGGCAAAATCGAACGATGTTCCAACCACGGGCAAATGCCGCTCGATCGTCGGTTGCAGCCGCTCCACGGCCTCGCGCATCTCCTGGCGCGAGCCGTCGGCAAGAATCATCGTTCGCGGTGGGTTTTGGGCGGGCATGGCCGCTATTCCCCCGTACGTGTCGAGGCGCCGCAACTCGCCACAGACTTGCGGCAAGCAGCGGCAATGCCGGAAGCATCCAATCCCAGGTCGGCCAATAGCTCGCCGCGCTCGCCATGTTCGATGAAACGATCTGGAATTCCCAAGCGACGGATGTGGCTGGTGTTGAGCCCGGCATCAGCGGCCGCCTCGAGCACAGCCGAGCCAAAGCCACCCATCAGCGACGACTCTTCGACCGTCACAATGAACGCGCATTCACGCACCACGCGAAGTACGACCTCCAAATCGAGCGGTTTCACGAATCGGGCATTCAGGACACCGACGTTGATCCCTTCCTCGCGCAACAATGCGGCCGCTTTCACACAATCGACTAGTTGCGCTCCGCAACAGAGAATCACGCCGTCGTCGCTCCACGACAGCACCTCACTCTTACCAACTTCGACAGGCGTGCGCTCGGCGGCGATCGTGGGCAACACCGCTTTCGGATAACGAATCGCGCAGGGCCCGTCGTATCGCAACGACACATCGAGCATCTGCCCCATGTCGTATTCATCCGCCGGTGCCATGACCACCATGTTGGGAAATACGCGTAAGTAGCCGAGGTCGAACGAGCCATGGTGAGTCGGCCCATCTGGTCCAGTGAGACCGCCACGGTCGAGCATGAACGTGACCGGCAAGTTCTGTAGCGCGACCTCCTGGAAAATCTGATCGTACGACCGCTGTAGGAACGTGCTGTAAATGTCCACGATCGGTCGCAGGCCAACTTTCGCCTGGCCAGCGGCAAACGCCACGGCGTGGCTCTCGCAGATGCCTGTATCGAAAAACCGATCGGGAAATGTGTCGCGTACTTGTTCCAGATTATTCCCCTGGCACATGGCGGCGGTAATAACCACCACGCGTGGATTGTTCGTCATTTGCTGAAAAATCGCCGCCGACGCCGCGTGGGTGAACGCCCGCGACGTGCTCTTTTTCATTTGCACGATCTTGTCGGCTTGCCGCTCGAATTGCGGTGGCGCGTGGAAGAGGACTGGATCTTCCGCCGCGGGGCGGAAACCATGCCCCTTTTCCGTCACCACGTGGAGCAACACGGGCCCTTCAACATTGCGCACCATTCGCAGATATTTGCGCAACAACCCGATGTTGTGGCCATCGATCGGGCCGAAGTAGCGTAATCCCAAGTCCTCAAACAGCATTCCGCCATGCAGGCCCGCCTTGGCTGCTTCTTTCACTTGTGCCAAGAGTCGCTCGACTGGGTCGCCCAATAGCGGCACCTTCCCCAGCACCTTGACCACTTCCTCCTTGAGCCCCGAGTACATGCGGTTCATTCGCAAGCGATCAAGGTAGTCGGCCATGCCGCCCACGCGCGGACAGATCGACATCTTGTTGTCGTTCAGCACTACCAACAGCCGCTTACACGACCGGTGGACGTTGTTGAGCGCCTCGAAAACGATGCCCGAGGGAAACGCGCCGTCGCCGATTACCGCGACACTCCACCGCCCCTCGCCGTCACGCAATAACTCATCGCCACTTGCCAGGCCCACCGCCGTCGACACGCTCGCCCCGGCGTGGCCGGTCATGAAGAGGTCGTATTCGCTTTCCTCCGGATTCGGGTAGCCCATCAGGCCGCCCTTCGTGCGCATGGTGTCGAACTGAGGGTAGCGGCCCGTAATCAGCTTGTGTGGATAGATCTGGTGGCCCGTGTCCCAGATCAATCGATCGTGCGTGAAGTCGAACGTCTGGTGCAACGCCAGGCACAACTCGACTACGCCCAGATTCGACGCGAAGTGCGCACTGCGGCAACTCACGAGATTGCAGAGCACCTCGCGCATCTCGGCGGCCAAACGCTCTAATTGGGGCAGCGAAAGGTCACGCAGATTATGCGGCGAATGAATCGACGGCAAAATAGCAGCAGATTTGTTCACGTCTACATTATTCCCAACAAGCGAGCCGGGGCGTCCCCGCCCCCGCCAAACAATATTAACTCCCCTCAGCCTGCTATCTCGAATCTCGTACCCTACTGGTCCATGATTTTCGAAATTGTACGTCGGGCGTATCCTGTAACGCGTGACGGTCCGGTTAGGGCACGCAAATTTGAAATGTTACAGATCACTACTTTTTCCGTGTCAGCACCCCCCGAGCCAACTCTTGCAATTTCGAGCCTCTCGCCTCGAATACCTCGATCATAGCACATGCCTCGTCCACGAGCTGTTCGGCATTACGGCAGCTGGCTTCGACTCCTACCAGCCGCGGAAAAGTCAGTTTGCCGTGGTCCGCGTCCTTGGCCAGCCGCTTGCCTACCGCCTCCTGGTCCCCAGATACATCGAGCAGGTCGTCGGTAATCTGAAAAGCGAGGCCGACGTTTCGGCCAAACGCCTTGAGCGCCTCGAGCTGCGTCGGCGTTCCCGCCGCGACGATGCCGCCGAGCTCCAGCGCCGCAACGATCAGCGCCCCGGTTTTCCGCCGATGAATCGCTTCCAACTTCGTCAGACCGTCATCCAGGCCGATATTTCCCTGGGCCGCCATTGCGAGATCATCCGCCTGGCCGCCGACTAACGCCGTCGCGCCCGCCGCTCGCGCCAGCACTGCGCAACACTTCGCGGCCGTGTCCGCTGGCTTTACATGCGTGGCGATGACCTCGAACGCCCGAGCCTGCAATGCGTCTCCTACGAGAATCGCCACGGCCTCGTTGAACTGCTTGTGGCAAGTCGGCCGGCCACGGCGCAAATCGTCGTCATCCATCGCGGGCAGGTCGTCGTGAACCAGCGAATACGCATGAATCATTTCGACAGCGCAGGCCGCGGGCATCGCATCATCGATCGAGCCGCCACAGGCCTCAGCTGCCATCAACACGAGCTTGGGCCGCAGTCGCTTACCCGGAGCCAGCAGCGCATAGCGAATCGCCGCCGCCAATTGAGCAGGGCAGTCGTCGTCGAACCGCGCATGCCGCTCTAGCGAGGCGTCGATGCGATCCGGCATCGAATCGGATTTGATTACGACCTGCGGTTCGGTGGTAGATGCCACGTTGTGCTGCGAAAAAGACGCGCTCACCAAGCGGCGAACCGATATTCTACGGCTTCGCCCTAAAACATTATTCTAAAAAAGACGTGGCACTACGTCCATGTCGTCGCGAACCAGGGCTTTCCCGGACGTCGGTTTCGCGGCACTCGTCCGGCGTCCGGTGCGGGCGGCACTTTTTGCTTCGAGCGAATCGGGCTCCCCCTCTGCGAATCGCTCGGTAATTGGGTTGCCGTCTGCATCAACGCCACTAAGCAGCTCGATCTTCCGCTCAGCCATCTCCAAAAGCTGTTGACAGCCCTTCAAATGCCGAACGCCCTCTTCGTAACGTGCGAGGGCGTCCGACAGCCCAAGCTTGCCGCTTTCTAGCTCGGCCACCACCTTTTCCAACTCTTTGAGAGAATCCTCAAAGGAAGCGGACGTACACTCTTCACGCGATGCGGGTTTTTTCTTACTCATGAAAATCCTTCACCATCCGTAGCACCGGCGATTATTCGCCGATCGATTCCACGTTGCTGACCGCCGAGCCGTCGCTGAATAACGTCGTGATTGATTGCCCGGTGCGCAGATCGCTGGCCGCGCGAATCACTCGCCCTGTGCGCGAATCTTGGGTAATCGTATACCCCCGCGCCAAAACTGCCAACGGGCTGAGCGAATCGATCTTGCCGGCGATCGTCGCCAAGCGGCTTTCGTATTCTCGTAGCATGCGGCGCATCGCTGCGTTGCCGTGCATGGTCAATTCGTCCAATCGTCGACTACGATCATGCACGAGGTCAAATGGTCGACGAAATGCTCGCTGCGACGCAAGCCCATCGAGACGAGTCTGGAGCAACATCACGCGTCGATGTACCGCATGGCGCAACCGCTGCTCGTACGAACGGACCCGCGCGCTGATCTCGTCGGCCGCCGGCACGATCAGTTCCGCGGCTTCGCTCGGTGTCAGTGCGCGGACATCCGCAACGAGATCGGCCAGTGTCACATCGATCTCGTGCCCAACAGCCGATACCGTGGGAATCTTCGACGCCGCAATGGCTCGCACGACCGGCTCTTCGTTGAAGGACCACAAATCTTCCAAACTGCCGCCGCCGCGACCGACAACCAGCACATCTGGCCGAGGCGACATCCGATTCGCCAACCGGATGCCCGCGACGATCTCGCTCACTGAGCCTTCGCCTTGCACGCGAGCGGGAATCACCAGCACATCGACGCCCCGCCAGCGCCGCCGCAACACTTGCAAGAAGTCATGAATCGCTGCCCCCGTCGGGCTCGTGACGAACGCGACGCGACGCGGAAACATCGGCAGCTTGCGCTTCCGCGCCGAGTCGAACAGTCCTTCCGCAGCCAGTTTTTCGCGCAGTTTCCTCAGGGCCAACTCTAGTGCTCCGACGCCTTTTGGCTGAACCTCGTCGATCACGAGCTGGTAACTGCCGCGCGGCGCATACACATCCAGGTGGCCATGGCAAATTACATCCAACCCGTCTGCCAGATCAAACTTCAACCGGGCTGCCGCGCCACGCCACATCACGGCGCGAATCTGGGCCTGATCGTCTTTGAGCGTGAAATAAGAATGGCCCGATTGTGGCCGCGAGAGATTGGAAATCTCGCCGACGACCCACACGCTGGTAAATGCACCCTCCAGCGTGTCTTTAATCTGGGCCGTTAACTGAGCAACCGAGAGCGCTTGTTGCACAGTCGATGTAGTGGTAGCCGCCATCCTGACTTAACCGCGTTTGAACTCCAGCGAGGCGCATGGACGTGCGCCGATCGCCAGCCAAGATAACACGTACCGCGCGTCACGTCGATTGAGCGTGGCCGCGATTAAGCTGCATGCGACTGAATCGGCAAATACTCGCCTGACGTATTCACCAGTTGAAGATGTTCGGGCTTCGGCGCGTGCCCCGGTCGAATCGTCACCTCGCCAGCCTTTTTTGTGCCGGCCGCTGCCCAGGCCTCGGCCTCGCATGTCAGGTCGTTGAGAAGCCGCTCGGCGCGCAAGCGGCACTTCTCGATGCCGTCGCGATCCAAGTCGCTCGGCAACATCAGCGGTGGACTTAAAATGGCCCGCGCGCGGGAAAACAACCGCGGCACCGCGAACCGGTCCCAGCTATTCGCCCGCCATGGCCGATCGTAGCCAAAGCCCATCACCACCAGCGGCAGTTGCAAGCGCGAGGCCAGGTAAATTGGACCCTGCGCGAGTTGCCGTCGCGGCCCGCGGGGGCCGTCTGGGGTGATCGTCAGATGCTGGTCGCGGCTCCGGTCCTTCAACTCCAAGAGCGCCTTTGCGCCGCCGTGATAAGTCGACCCGCGAACGCAATCAAATCCCATGTGATACGCGATGTGCGACAAAATCTCGGCATCCGGGTGCTGACTTAGCAGCATCGCCAGATTGCAATGCCCGCGAACATACAGCGGCAACAGAATGTTCTCGTGCCAGAAGATATAGATCCGCTGCTGATTGCCGCCACGAATTGGATCGATCGATTGATCGTAGTACACGACCTTATAGTCGAGCGTGCTCATCCATGCGCGAATGCCCTTGGCCATCACGAGCCCGCCTAGCTTTGTCATGAAAGCGGGCATCCGTTTTTTCTTTTTCTTCTTTTTCTTCGTCGTAGCTGCCATCTGATGCTGCATCCTTGCAATATGCGATATATATAGCCCGGCCATCTTGGCCGGGTTCATCCGTCCGATCCAAGATGGATCGGCTATGTATCTGACCACTCGCCGCTAAAAACTTCGACTGCGGGTCCCGTCATGAACACATGGTTTGTTGCTTCATCCCATTGAATCGACAAATCACCACCGAGCAGATGAATAACTACATCGCGGTCGCATCTGCCCGTCAAAACCCCGGTTACGCAAACCGCACAGGCGCCGCTGCCGCACGCTAGCGTTTCGCCCGATCCACGCTCCCAGGTTCGTTGCCGCAACTCGCGTCGCGACTCAACCTTCGCAAACTCGACGTTCACACGCTTGGGAAAGCAAGGATCGACTTCGATCTTGGGCCCCGTCCCCAGCACCCAATCATCTGTCAACTCATCGACAAACACGACGCAATGCGGGTTGCCCATCGATAGGCTACTAACGCGAAACTCGCGTCCGCCGATCGAAACGGGCACGTCGATCGCTTGCTGATCCGAGCCTTCGGAACGAAGTGTCGTCGGTATTTGAGCCGGAATCAAGATCGGCTCGCCCATATCGACCTTCACCTGCTCCACCTTGCCGCCAGCAACGCTCAAATCGAACGATAGCACGCGGCCGGCCGACTCGATTTTGAGCGTATCTCGCCGTGCGATGCCATGATCGTAAATGTACTTGGCCACACAACGAATGCCGTTGCCACACATCTCGCCGTACGATCCGTCGACGTTGTACATGCGCATCTCGGCATCGGCCCGCTCCGAGGGGCAGATCAAAATCAAGCCGTCGCCGCCAACGCCAAACCGCCGGTCCGAAATCTTCCGCGCCAAATCAGGAATGTTGTCAGGCACCGGCTGCGAAAAGCAATCGACATACACGTAGTCGTTGCCTGCGCCGTGCATCTTGGTGAATTTCATCATCAGTCACAATGTGGTGTGGATTCAGTGAGCAGCAGTCAATCAATTCGGAACATGCTGTAAAGCCATGAGTTCATGTGCAACGGGTGCCACTGGCTCTGCCAGTGCCAAACATCTCGAAGGCTTGCGGCGGGAAGTTCGTGCATATGTGCCAATGCTGGAGAATCGAGAGCAAGCTAATTCAAACCTCGTCTGCTGCTCATATTTCTCAGGGTTTTCACCGGAGGCACTGGCAGAGCCAGTGGCACCCATCTTTCAAAACTCGCTCTCGGTGGTAATTTATCGAACCTGCAATATCCAGAATCCACGTCTCTCTAGCAAGGCGGCTCAGCCGGTGAGGTCTAGCTTCGTGCCCGATTGCCCGGTCGGGTCTTTGCTTTGCTTCGACGAAGCAGCTACGTCCTCCTCAGAGTTGTCATTCTTCTTGTCCTGCGAGTGTTTCTCTTGCGATTCCCACAACCGGCGTCCGTCGGCGTCGCGTTCCGAGGTCTCCTGGTCTTCTTTAGTTTGCCCAATGCCAGAGGCCTGTTCCGTATGTTCGTTTCCATCGACTTGTCGCTGCAGGGCGGAAGTATCCCGCTGCGTCCGTTCGATCTCCGAACCTGCAGTCTGCGACAACGACGTACCTGCCGCACTTGCTACCACACCAAAGACCGGCCCCATGCTCATCGCATTCCTCCGTTCTCAGCGAGTCGCCTTGCGCGTCCCGCGTGACGCCGTGTTCGGCGATATGTTGGCTGCCCCCTCCTGAAGTTCACTATGAATATGCTCCAGCATGTCGTTCACAGCCGGCAGCGCCTTCTTCTCGGTTTGCGGGTTTTCGAACGTTCCGACAACTTTGAGCTGCAATCCCTGCTGGCTCACGTGCCCTGCGATCGTCTTCCAAAATGGAATCGGAACGTCCGTTGGGCCGATCAACGTAAAGAAAGTCAGATCGAGCTTATGATTGAATTGCGTCTCGCCTTTGCCATATAAGCTCACCGCGTCGCCCAGCAGATCCAACTGATCGAAATGGATGTGCTCGCCTTGAATTGCGAACTTCATATCACAGCGGTTGAAAGCCGTCGTATCGGGTGGCCTGTTCGACAATAGCTTGAGCATCGAAACGAGCGGCGGCAACTGGTAGATATGCCCTTCGACCACATGCAGATCGCCTTTTCCCTGGAGCGTTTGCGCTGTCTGCCCCGTGTTGGAAAGCACAAGCGTTCCAGACACCGTACCGCTCACATCGGTCGGCCCACTCAACCGTTCATTCGCAAATCGCGCCAGGCTGAGCCCTCCCAGTTGGCAGTCGATTTTGTAACTCGGCGTGTCGCCGCGCAGTACTTCGACGTTCGTCTTCAAACTTCCGCCATACGCGTCGGAGGTCATCCGTCGCGGTGCCTGGTTTTGCTGTTTGCATGCCGGCTCGCCAAATAGTAGCTGCGACGAATCGCTCCACATCGGCCCGCGAATGTTCGTGAGCTGCATGTCTTTGCAAATCACCGAATCGATGGCCAACTCGCCAGCCGTCGCTGCCGACTGGTCGTTCCCCCGACCAACCAGGCGCACTCCGCCGGAAAGCCCGCGCAGTGGCAACGCGCCTTGAATCGTTGCTTGTTGAAACTCTAGGTTCACATCCCAGGCTGCGGCAAACCCTGGCGTCTGCGGAGACTTCGCAATGCTCCAGCTGCTGTTGTGCAATGCGAACGTGCCGGTCGGTTGCAAGCGTTCGATCGCCGACTGCAGCTTCGGCGGAAGCGCAGCCAGCAGGTCGCGGCCTAGCGCCAGCCGATCGGCCGTCACATTCGTCAATCCAAACTGCCAACTACCATCCGGCGCCGCCTGCCATACGGCGGACTCGGCCGAGTACATCGTGCGATCGTGAACCGCGAAGATCTTCTGGCAATCCACTCGCCCCGCTCGGTAGGTGACCGCTGCGTCAACTTGCTCCAAACGATAAGGAAATGCTCGCGGCTCCAGAGAAACCGTTTTCTCTCGGGGCCGCAGGGCCACTTCAACAATCGCTTCGTGCTGATCGGCTGGTTTCTTCGCGCGAGCACTGAAATCGATTCGTCCCTGCGGTCGCAACTCATCCCATGCTTGCCGCCCTTGCGGTGGCAGCGACAACTTCAACGCATCGTCCAGCGGAACATCCCAAGCGTCGACCTGGAGATCGACATCGCACCCACCAGGCACGGGCTTCGCCTCGCCGCGGCACCGCACGATCGTCGAGTCGTTGATCCCTCGCCCCTCGATGTTCTCAAACTTCCAGTGCCAGTCGGTCGCCGTTACGAGTCCATGCACATGTTGCAACGGATAAGGGAACCGATCAAACTTGATCCGACAATCCTTCAGCAGCACATCCTGCCGGACCACCGGCTCGTGATGCGACAAGTCTTTCCACTCCAAGTAGAACTTGAAATCGACGTATCCCTCGGGCTGGAGCGACCGCGTCAGTTCTTCGCCTTTGTCGGGAATCGCTGCCAGTAGTTGCTCGTGAATCGGCACGTCGGTGCCTGCCACGCGGATATGGCCCACTGGATGATGGTCGTCCGAGTTGCGTTTTACATATCGGCCACGATATCCAGACGAATGCTCCGCGCCACTCGTGAGTCCGCCGTTCGAGGCTACTCCCGTGCCCGTCGTCACTCCTTCCGGTTCCTCATGAGCGATATGTGTCAGATCGACATCGATCGTCACCGGTCGGCCTCCCCCCACGCCCGTCAGGTCCAGCCGCAAGCGATCGGGCGAGCCTTTGTCCGCCCCGCGATACTCGACGCGCCCAGTGGTTTGCTCCAGCGGATAAGGAAACTTCTTCGCATCAGTAAGCGAGATGCCACGGCAGTTCGCGGTGAAAATCGGAGCCCACTTCTCCCCATCGAACGACAGCTTCAGCTCGGCATCCACAAGCCCCTTCGGGCGGAACCGGTCCCAAATCTGCCCATACGAATCGGGCAGTCCTGCCCGAAAACGCTCGTCCACTGTGTATCCAACAACCCTGGCCGAAAGCCCGAGCGGAGCATTGCTCGTCCAGCCGTTTCGCTCAAAAGCAACGCCGATATTGGCCGAGCCACACTTGCCCGTTAGCCGCTCGACGACGAGGTGTGTCGGATCGGCGTGCCCGATGATCACAACGTCGGTCAATACGTCGGGCAGGGCAGGGTAAGCGATTCGTCCTCGGTCGACTCTCATCGATGCCGACCAACCTAGCGGCGCACCCGCTGCCAGCTTTTGCACCCGCACAGCCAAATCCGAACGGCCAGAAAATTCGACGCCTTGCAAGTGCTGCGCAGATACTCCCGGTAAGCTCGTTAGAAACTCGGGCGAGACTTCCAAGCCGCTAGCTGTCAGTGTCAGGTCGTAGGCCCCTTCGTCGGCATTGATCTCGCCTTTAAGCTGGATGTCCCTGGCTGGCAAGCTCATCGTCGTGCCTTGCAGCTGGAAGCGCTTGGACTCTGTTTCACCCGCGACTGCCTGCATGGGTGTCAGCAATAAGTTGACATCATTAATCGCCCAGGGCTTTGTGGTCGGACTCGCGGCGTCTTGGATCGTTGCTGACGCATCCTCAATCTTCACTCTCGGCGAGGTCTTGCCAAAATGTGGGACTGGCAAGAGCGCGCTCGCGTTCCATTTGCTGTCGATCTGCTTCACCATCCGCAGCTTCGCTCCGCGAATCGTGATTTCTTCGATCTGCAATTGGTCTGTCACCAATTGGTCGAGGCGGAGCTTACCCGCCAGGTACATCTCATCGATTTCCAGCACTGGTTGCGAGGTGCCATCGCCCAACTTGAGATGGGCGATCGCGATGCCGCGATCGTTATCAAACCTCGCGCTGCCAACATGCACATTAAAGTCGTGATAGAAGTCGGCCAGTCGACGCTCGACCTGCCGACGAATTTCATCATCGATCCGCACATACAGATAACCGCCCACCGCGACTGCTCCTGCAATAGTCAGGAACAGGCACCACTTACATAGTGACCAACAGAAGTTGACCAGGTGCGTAAAAATCGGGGCGGTCCTTAGGCGTGCGGGTGCGGCAGTTGCCCGCTAACATATCTCCAGCGTGACAGATGATAACGCGTCGGCTTGGCGCATTAATCTGCTGCAGCTGCGCAGTTTGGGGCGGCGTATGGTAGAAACCACCTGCCCTGGCAGTCAAGTGATGTCTGACTACCCTGCCAGCGAACTCAACTCGATAAATTGGCCGGTATGGCGAACCTGGATATTACCGGGCAAATTGAGGGCTTGAGGAGCTTCGCTAAACGCCATGGCAGCTAGCGTCTGCCATTCGTCGTAGCCCATGGCTTGCTCAGGCCACCGCTGAAGCCGCCACGCCTGCTTAAGAACCTCCCGCACAACTACGGGCGGATGCAATCTCAATTTAACGCAATCAATTCGGACTACGCCGGTATCAGTAGCCACACACTCCGCGGCAACGCCCGCTGCCAACTCAGCCATGACCTGTTGAACCTCGCCTGCCTGGGTGGCCAGCCGCGTAATCGCCCCGTCGACCCCAGCGTTGTACTGCTCGCGTAAGTTCGGCAGCAGTTCGTGCCGCAAACGGTTGCGTGTCCAGCGTGTGTCGTTGTTGGTCGCGTCGGTGCGAAAGTCTTGCCCAATTGCCGCGAGGTAATCGATTACCTCACGACGTATAACATTCAACATCGGCCGCACGAGTGCAACACTCGGTGATAGGAGGCGTACCCGCGCCATCCCGGCCAATCCTTCGATCCCCGTGCCACGCAGCATTCGCTGGAGGACCGTCTCCACTTGATCGTCCGCCGTGTGAGCGGTGGCCACGAATCTCGCTCCGCGTCGCTCGGCAACCTCTTGCAATGCCTCGTACCGCGCCATCCGTGCGGCAGCCTCCCAGCCGTCGCCTTTTGCCGCGGCGATTGCGGCGACATCGACTTTCGCGATTTCGAGCGCCACGCTCAACCGTTCACAAAGCCCACGCAGCCATTCCGCATCATCCGCTGCTTGCTCACGCAATCCATGATTCACATGTGCGACGAAGAGCTGCCCTCGTCCGCCATGCACTTCTTTCAGCGCGACCATCGCCCGTAATAGCGCAACGCTATCCGCTCCTCCCGACACAGCCAACACGACATGGGTTTCGCTCCAATCTCGCGCCGGCCAACTCTGGGCGATTCGCCGCTCAAGTTCACTGTTTGAAGTCGTTTCTTCGTTGGGCATGTGCATAAGACAGCGAAAGATTAACGGCAGTTCATCGAGCGGCCAACAAACCGCTCAAATCTCGACCAACGGGGTCTGCGCCGGGTTGTCATCGGGGGATGAGGTTTGTTAATATACAGTTGTCCCGGTCGCTTGCAGCGCCTGGGATCCTAATCTTACGGAATTTGATGTGTTTGAATCGGCGGCTTTGGTTGCCGAGCTGAACGCAACGCTACATAAGATCGTTTGTGATGAGTTCAAGTCTGTTGTTGACCATTACTGAATCGCACGGGTTTCGCGCCCTCGTGGCCGTGATTACCGCGGTAATCGCTGCCATTTGTCTGATGGGGCGTGGACTGCGGAACCTTGCGTGCGGCCAACCGCATTCGGCCGAAAAGGAAACGGGCTCCACGTTCTGGACCCGCCTCCTCGACAGCCGAACCGTTTGCGCGCGCCAGGTGCCAGTGCTTTGGTTCGACACTTCCGGAGGGCGCGAAGGGCCGCGCTATCGCAGCCTGCTGCGCCCTCAGCCGTCGCTTGTTTTGTGTTACGATTCCCATTCTCGGGTTCGGCCACTCGCTAATCAACTAGCGGCGGCTCATCGAGATTGGACCGGCTATCGGCTTTAACTTGTTCGCAGGCTATCTGTGTTGCGATGTGCGGCGGGCCGCTTGGCGGTCGCCGTGAATACGTCGATCGGTCTTTGCCATTGCAAGACTCGGCATCGGCTTTTCTTCTGCTCGGCCCCACGTCAGTTTCGCCGGTCCTCAACCGCTCAAGTCTTGGCAGGTTACGCGCGGCCATCTTGGATGGTGACCGCATGCCGCCTTACTGACCTACATATATAAGGAGTTGCGGCCGTGTTGCCCAACATTTACCCCCCCCTTCTGGCTGCCGATGAAGCCGGCTCGATCCCCTGGCCGATCATCCTTACCGCCCTGATTGCCGCGATAATGGGAATGGGCGTCGTCAAGCTCTTCGGCTATCTGCGAAAGCAAGACGCCGAAAAGGAAGCCCGCCAGATTATCGAAAAAGCGGAAATTCAGGCTGCTGCCCGCCACAAGGAAGCCGAGTTCGAGGCCAAGGAACTCGCTCTCCGCGAGAAGACCCGCATCGAAGAACAGCTAAACGATGCCCGGCAAAAGACGTTCGAACGCGAACGGCACCTCGATAAGCAACAAGACCTGCTCGAAGCCCGCGCCGACCAGCTCCAAAAACAGGAAAAGATGGTCGAGAACAATCAGCGCAAGCTGGCCGAGCGCCTCGAAGACGCCAACCGCCGTCAGGCAGAGTTAGACAATCTACTCGACGCTCAGCGCCAAGCCCTCCATCAAATCAGCGGCCTTGGTCCGGAAGAAGCGAAGAAGCAGCTTCTGGAGCGGCTCGACCGCGAGTTGGCGCATGAGCAAGGCGCGCTGATCATGAAGCACGAAAAGGAGGTAGCCGCCGTCGCCGACGTCAAAGCGCGTGAAATTCTGCTGACTTCCATCCAGCGTTTCGCCGCAGCCCACACCGCCGAGGCCACCACCAGCACCGTCGACATTCCCAGCGACGAAATGAAAGGCCGCATCATCGGCCGCGAAGGCCGCAATATTCGTGCGTTCGAAAAAGCGACCGGCGTCGATGTGATTATCGACGACACGCCGGGCGTTGTTATCGTTAGCGCGTTCGACCCGGTGCGCCGGGAGGTAGCCAAGATTTCGCTGAACAAACTGATCGCCGATGGTCGCATCCACCCGACCCGCATCGAAGAACTGGTCGCCGAAACGCAAAAAGAAGTCGACACCCAGATTCGCCGCTATGGCGAAGAGGCCATCCAAGAAACGGGCGTCCGTGGTCTCAACGAGCGCGTCATCAACTTGCTCGGCCGGCTCCATTACCGCACTAGCTACAGCCAAAACGTATTGCGGCATTCGATCGAGGTCGCCTTCGTCGCCAGCGCGATGGCCGAAGAAATGAAAATGGATCCCGTGCTGGCTCGCCGCGCGGGCCTCCTGCACGACATCGGCAAAGCCGCCGATCACGACACCGAAGGCGGCCACCCGCAAATCGGCGCCGATCTCCTTAAGCGTTACGGTGAAAACGCGGAAGTTGTCCACGCCGCCCTCGGCCATCACGACGACATCCGCCCCGACATGCCCTACACGGTCCTCGTCGCCGCAGCAGACGCCTGTAGTGCCTCGCGTCCCGGCGCGCGGCGCGAAACCTTGGACCGCTACATCAAGCGGATGCAAGAACTTGAAACGATCGCCACCGGTTTCGAAGGCGTGGAACAGGCGTTCGCCATCCAGGCGGGCCGCGAAGTCCGCGTCATCGCCAGCACCCGCCTGACAACCGACGAATCGGCCTCAAAAATCTGCCGCGAAATCGCCAAGGCGTTCGAAGAACAACTAACCTATCCAGGCGAAATCAAGGTCACGATGATCCGCGAAAGCAGATTTACCGAAACAGCAAAATAACGGGTTGGATGTTGGATGTTGGATGTTGGCTAGCAGTTTGTGTTTTCTACCGAAGTGACATGAGTTACCGCGATCTTGAAAGTTGGCAATCAGCTCGTACGCTAACAATCGATATTCATCGGATGACGATCCGAAACCTCCCGAAATTCGAAACTTACGAAGAAGGCAGTCAGATACGACGCTCGATGAAGTCGGTCCGTTCGAATATTGTCGAAGGCTATGGCCGCCGCCGTTACAAGCAATAATTCATTCGGTTTCTGACCTTCGCATTGGCATCAAACTGCGAAACTACGGACCACCTCGAAATGCTCCGTGAAACTAACTCACTAACAGACGATGCTTTATATAGCGACCTGCACGACCGGCTCGAAACCCTCGGCAAAAAACTAAACAAGTTTCTCCAATCCGTAAGCGCCGGCCATCGCGTCTAATCCAACATCCAACATCCAACATCCAACATCCAACATCCAACATCCAACATCCAACATCCAA
>CAZJWY010000011.1:37910-53142 GCA_964549545.1 uncultured Planctomycetaceae bacterium
CCACCCGTGCGTTTCCTCTTCATCGGCGACATCGTTGGCAAGCCCGGTCGAGACATAGTTTGCCAGGCCGTAAAAGGCCTCATCGCAAGGTATGATCTCGATCTCATCGTCGCCAATGCCGAAAACGCTGCTGGCGGCTCGGGCCTCACGCCGGCTATCTACCGCGAGCTAATCCGGGCTGGTGTGAATGCCATCACTCTGGGCGATCATATTTACCGCCGCAGAGAAATCTACTCGGTACTCGAGCACGAGCCAAACATCGTCAAGCCGGCCAACCTGCCGCCCGAATCGGTCGGCCACGATTGGTGTGTCGTGCAAGGCCGTAGCGGTGTATCGGTCGGCATCGCTTGCGTGCTAGGTCAATTGTTTATGAAACCGGTCAACAGCCCCTGGCATACGGCCGATCGTGTTCTCGCGACGATGCCCAGCGATGTGCGCATCCGCTTCATTGATTTCCACGCTGAAGCGACGAGCGAAATGCAACTCATGGGCCGCCATCTCGATGGCCGCGTCACCGCCGTCCTCGGTACTCATACGCACGTCCCTACGGCCGACGAGTGCATTCTCCCCGGCGGCACGGCCTTTCAATGCGATGTTGGCATGACCGGGCCCTTCGAAAGCATCATCGGTCGTCGCATCGACCGCGTACTCGAAACAACGCTCACCGGTCGTCCCACTGAATTCGACGTTGCCACCGACGATGTCCGCCTCTGCGGCACTATCATCACCGCCGACGAAGCTACCGGCCGAGCTACGGCCATAGAACGAATTTGTGTCCGCGAAGTAGATCTGCCCAAACTGGCTACCGCCACTCAACAGTAGAGGACTCTTTAAGCGCGCTACGTCTTGGCCAGGCTGCCGATGTACCCCGCGCTCGTCAGCGTCGCCTCGGTGAGTGGGTCGGTAATCTTAACCATGTGAATCGCTGAGAATCCCATCAGGACAAACCGCGCGCCGAGCGGATCGGGGTTCGTCCGCTCCAACAGCAGCATATCGTTCTTAATCAGGAAGCTTTTGAATGGCGTCGCTTCGTTGAGCGTGCTCATGACCACGCCGCGCTTCGAGATCCCCGTCGGCCACTTCTCGAATACTTCCCGCCAATTGGTTTCACTCGCCTCAGACATGGACACCCTCCGACAACAACTCATGCAGGGTCGTATTGGGTGGCACGCCCTGACGCTTTGGGAAGGGCGTGGTAATTCAACATCGTGCGTTGCGCAACCACGCCCTTCGAAGACTCAGGGCGTGCCATCCGCCGAACTCCCCGTTAGATATACGCGACGCATTTTGGCGTCTGCCTCGATTCACGACAATGGCAGCAGCCCCGCTGCCAGACACGCCCCACCCGCCACGGTGCCTGGAAGGCCCTCGTTTTCTACAGTATGTTGAGGTTTCCCGCACACAGTTCCTGCCATTGTCCCACGCTGAATGGATGAACCGGACATGAGAATCAACCACGTCGCTCTACTGCTGGCGTTTTCCATACTCGCCGTTCCTTGCATGGCCGACGATTGGCCCCAATGGCGCGGTCCCGCCCGCGACGGCATCTCCAAAGAAACCGGCTTGCTTCAAGAGTGGCCTACCGAAGGCCCCACGCTGCTGTGGCAGAAAGACGGCCTTGGCGACGGCTACTCGACTCCGGCCATCGTCGGCAATCGAATCTTTCTCATTAACAACAAAGGCAACGAAGACGAGTTCGTCCAAGCCCTGAGCACCAAGGATGGCTCGCAGATTTGGCAGACTCGCATCGGCAAAATTGGCAAACCCGACCAGAATCCACCGTATCCCGGCGCGCGTTCGACGCCTACGGTCGACGGCAATCTGCTCTATGTCCTCGGCTCCGATGGCGACCTCGCCTGCCTGGACATTGACAAGGGGCAAATTCGCTGGACCAAAAACATCATCAAGGAATTCGGTGGCTCGTCCGGCATCTGGGCCTATTCCGAATCACCGCTGATCGACAAAGACCTCGTCGTCGTCACGCCCGGTGGCAAAGACGCGACGCTCATCGCGCTCGACAAGAAAACGGGCGACATCGTTCGCAAGTTCCCCGTCCCCGAAGGTGACGCCGCCGCTTACACTTCGATCTCTATTTTCAATGCAGCCGGCAAACGGCAATACATCCAGTTCCTGGCGCAAGGTGTCGTCGGCGTCGACTCTGAAACCGGCAAATTCTTGTGGCGCTACGATCACACCACGGGAAAGAGCCCCGCCAACATTGGCATGCCGGTCTCTGGCTTCGACAGCGTCTACTCGGGCACTCACTACAGCGGCGGTGGCCTCGTGAAACTTATACCCGATGGCGACGGCGTCAAAGCCGAAGAGGTTTACTTTGACAAGAAGCTGCCCACGGCGATTGGCGGCGCCGTGTTGATCGGCGACTATCTATATGGCTCCAACCGAGAGTTGTTCATGTGCGTCGACTTCAAAACCGGCGAAGTCAAATGGAAAAAAGAACGCACCATGGCCCCTTCGGCAGTCTGTTACGCTGATGGACGATTGTATCTGCATGGCGAAGCGAATGGCGACCTCGCGCTCATCGAACCGTCGCCCGAAGGCTACAAAGAACACGGCCACTTCACGCCGCCCAGCATTCCCGAAAAGCGAGTCGGCAAAGCCTGGACCTACCCAGCCATCGCCGATGGCCACCTTTATATCCACGATTGGGGCACACTCTGGTGCTACGACATTCAAGCCAATAGTTCAGCCCGCGCCGCCTCGCGGCCTACCACGCCAAACCGAAATTAATCGCCGTGCCTTGGAAACCTGGATCGAACACGTTGGGCAGCGACGCGCTTTCCCACCGCTGAAACTCCGGCACGATGTCGATATACCAGTATTTGTCTTCCAGCTTCCCGAAGCGGTGGCGAAACTCGAGCCCAAAGGCCAGTTCGACGATCGTCAGCATGTCGTGATTCGTATCGCTGACGAAGGGCGTGCCACGATCTCTCCAATCGCCCGACAGCAACGAATAACGTGCCCGGCCGATCGAGCCCACATCCATCTTCGAAAACCGCAACAGCGGATAGAAGCCTTCTCCAAAAATACTGAGCCCGCCAGAGTTCAGTCGCGCCCGGCTACCAAAGGTCTTCAGGTCATATTCCAAGCCGGCGCCGGCCACGCCAGCGCCGAGAACCAATTCGGCATTCTCGATATAGAGTCGCTTGTAAACATCCCAGAAAAACGTCGACGCGCTCAGCTCCACGCCGCCCGCCATCGTGTTCTGCCGCTCGTCGAAGCCCCAGAATTGCACGCGCGTGCCGATTCCGTCGCGTCCTTCGTATCCGAGTCCTAATCGCATCGCGATCGAGCCATCATCCGACCACTGGCCAAACGCCTCTTCGGACACGTGCGACATCGTGGGAATCAAGGCGAATTCGATCCGCCACGCATCCGAGCGGTAAGGCGAACAATCCCAAGGCGGCTCACAACATGAATCGTCCTGGTCTGCCAATGGATCAGCACAAGCCGGACCAAGCCTCGCAGAAACCGCGGTCGACGGCGGCGCAAATCCATCGGTCGTCGAACGCCACAGAATCGAGTCCTGATCTGGAGCGGGCAAACCATCCAATTGCGCGCGCACACTCGCCCCGGTCAAAAGCAGCACTGCCAACGCGAGAACCGTGCGGCAAAACATGAGATAAGCGCCATGGGGAACCTGATCGACGATTTCGAGTGGCAAGTGTTAACAAACCAGAGCAGGGCACGCAAGACAAAGCCGCCCCAGCCAAGCACGCTATCACCCGTAGGACAGACTTCAGTCTGTCAAGCAAGCAAAAACACATTTCGTCACGCCCTAGAAAACACAGACTTGAGCAAAATTCTTTTTTATGTGCCCATCGCAATAGCCGTACGGCCACGCCGTCCGGGACCGGCGAGCGTGGCTCGCCGGCTATTGCATGCGGAATTCCGAAAGCTGCTCTGCCATGCATTGGAACAGCTACCCCCGCTAGCAGAATCGCAACCAGCGTAGCGCGCAAAAAAAATCCCCCGGCCGAACCAGAATTCGACCGGGGGAGCATTGCTATTTCAAACGTTCCTATCCGCAAACATCCATCCTCGCATTTAGCGCCACTGGTTCTTCACCGGATGCTTCGAGATATCAAACTTGCTTGCATCTTCGGTCTGTGCAGGCTCGGCCGAGGCCGATTCGGTGCCGGTGTACGTCTGCCGCTTGGTCAGCTTGCCACCTTCATCCCACCAGCGCCACTCGCCGATCAGCGTACCGTTTTCGTATTTGCCGACAGCCGACTTCTGGCCGTTCTTATGCCACCAGATCCAGGTATCCTCGGCAGCATCGGCCTTGTATTCGCCGGTGACGGCTATCTGGCCATTATCGTGCCAGAACGTAAACGTTCCGGTTTTCTTGCCGTATTCGTACGCTCCGTCCGACTCCTGCTTGCCGTTGGCATACCACGACTTCGCCGTGCCGTGCCGCCTATCCTCGCCTTCGGAGCCAAACTTCGCGGCATGCATCGCCCAGAAGTCGTCCGGCGTCTTCTCAACCGTTTTTGCGGCCAGATACATGATCTCGGTCTTTTTCACTTTGCCCGAGCCGGGATAATACGTCGTCTTCGTTGTTACCTTGTGGCCATCTTCATAGGTAGCCGCCCGAGCCAACTCGCCCGATGTCTTATTGATCTCCATCAGATCACCCATCGGAATCGAGTTCTGATAGGTAATCTGGCTCATGATCTTGCCATTCGGCAGCCAGGTCGTCGCCTGGCCGTTGCGCATGCCGTTCTTGAACGAGATCATCAGCACCTTGCGATCATTCGCGTCGGAGATGATCCATTCGCCTTCCAACTTGCCGTTGGTGAAGTTGGCCTGCGACATAAACGGCGCCTTGAATTCCTTATACGGAAATTCGTTCAACATCTCCGCATCGTTCCTGCCAACCCAACGAGTCCACATCCCATTGCGCTCGCCGAAGTTAAAATGCCCCTCGGCTACAACGTCGCCAGTCGGCGAATACATTTTCCATGCGCCGTGGTTCACATAGTTGCCTTCCGCGTTGAGCGTGACTTGACGCTCGATGCGGACTTTGCCGTCGGGGTATCGCTCGCGCACTAGCTCGATTTCGCCGGTAACACCGGGCGAGACGTTCACTTCGGCATAATCGGTCGCCGCGATGTCACTCAACAACGGAACCGGCAGCGAGGCGGGCGCACGCAATTGAAGTTGATCTTCCGCATGGGCAACCGTGCCCAACCCCATGGCGAACGCTAAAGCCATGCAGCCCGAAGCGCGGCGGTATCTTTTGACTAGGCGTATCATGTCGAATCCCTGACGTGATGTAGTAGGAGCTGTCACCGATGGCACGACCACCGCGATCGCGGCATCCTACGGTGCGGGCAATGTAGTTGCTTTCCTTACCACCGGATCGACCGCCAGCACCGGAATCTGTGGTTGCCGAGGCATTGGCGGCAGATCCGGCAAGAGCTAAAAACTTTCCCTCATCGGCATAGAACGCATGGAAGAGTAAACTTACTACCAACTGGCAAAGCTGCGTAAACTTTGCCGACTGCTGATCGCCCCCGCACCGACTTTGGCACGCCCGGCACTGAAATGCCGGGCAAGCACCACCAAAACCACGACAAAAATACCCCCCCCAAATGCAGTACCAAGTCCTCGCGACCGACTACGACGGCACCCTTGCCACCGACGGCGTCGTGGATGAAAAAACAGTCGATGCTCTCCACCGCCTGCGCGAGTCCGGCCGTCGCTTAATCCTCGTTACAGGCCGAATCATCGAACAACTGGTCGAAGTATTCCCGCAGATGGAGCTGTGCGATTTGGTCGTCGCCGACAATGGTGCTGTACTTTACGAACCGAAGACGGGCCAAAAAAACTCTTTGGCCGACCACCCTTCCCAAGAGTTTATCGATGAACTAGCCCGCCGCGGCGTACCCCAGCTTGAAGTGGGTGACGTCATCGTAGCCACCTGGGAACCGCATGAAACCACCGTCCTCCAAACGATCCGCGACCTCGGACTCGAGTTGCAAATCATCTTCAACAAGGGCGCCGTGATGATCCTGCCCACCGGCGTCAACAAGGCCACCGGGCTCAAAGCCGCACTCGCCAAGCTGGGTATTTCGCACCACAACACCGTTGGAATCGGCGATGCCGAAAACGACGAGGCGTTTCTAAAAGCCTGCGAAGTCTCCGTCGCGGTCGACAACGCACTCGAAGTCGTGAAGAAGCAAGTCACGATCGTAACCGGCGGCGCGCGCGGGGCGGGCGTTAGCGAACTCATCGATCAGTTGATCGAAAACGATCTGAGCCATCTGCCCCAACGAACCTAGCGCTCTGTCACAGTAAAAGATTAGGGTTGGACAAATCAGCCGCGGAGTGCTGCTCCCGGTTTTTCCTGGATAAACCGTGGGCTAGCGCCCAATGCCGCTTACTTTGTTTTAAGGTGACGACTCACTAGGCCATAAGTTGTGCAGGCACACAGTTGCTTGCACACCCTATAGAAGTGGATGTTTGTCGTTGATTCCAAAGTAAGTGCCATTGGGCTAGCGCCCAGCGGCTAATCCGAAATTCAGGCTTTGACAGAGCACTAGAGTATTATTTCGTCTCACGCTGACCAATGTTGCGCGATCTTCTCACGAAGAAACCATACGCTCTCGCGCAAATCGTCGACGCCGTTGACTCCGTCTTCGATACTGATCCACCCATCGAAGCCGACGCCCTTCAGCGTGCTAAAGATGGCATCATAGTCATTGAGCCCCCGGCCGATGACGCCATGTCGCAGTCTCTTCGCGTACCCAATCGAGTTTTCTTCGCGGCGCAAATCCTCGATCGTGCCTTCAATGAGATACCGATCGCTCGCATGCATCGTCACGACGCGATGCTTCACGCGTTGCAACAGCTCGAGCGGATCGTCGCCGGCGAGAATTGCGTTACTGGGATCGTAGTTTACACCGAAGGAGGGTGAATCGATCATGTCGACCAGATCGCAGAACGCATCAATCTTCTGGGCAAACTCAGGGTAGGCCCAGTAGTCGTCCTTGTAGTGGTTCTCCAGAATAAGCGTCACGCCACCAGCCGCCGCGTGTGGCAGACACGCTTCGATCGATTCGGCCGCGTACCGCAACCCTTCCTCGCGCGACAGCTCGGGTCGCCGCTGTCCACTGAGCACACGGCAGTACTGCCCACCCAGCGCAGCACACAAATCGATCCAGCTTTTCTGCAAATCGATCTGCTGCTGGCGAAACGCCGGATCGGGATGCGTGAAATCAGGCGACGCGCAGAGCATCGGGATTTTCAACCCATGATCCGCCGCCATCCGCCGAAACTGCTCGGGCGCGCTCGGCTTGTGCAATTCCAGAAAGCGAATATAGAACTCCAGCCCGTCCAGTTTCAAATCCGCGCCGATCTCGATCCACTCGCGCAGTGTCATCGTACCGCTGACGCAGAGTGGGTCCATGTATGCTTTCGGAAACGCAGCCAACCGCGGCATCAATCGCCTTTCTTCACCGGATTACGACCGATCATTGGGAATTGCTCCAGCTCCACCACGCTGCCACTAATCGGTTTGCTCTCATCGGATAACCAATAAACGGCCGCAGCAGCGATCTTCTCCGGCGGCATAATTTTCCCCGACGGCGCGTACTGCGGCTCGATGTTTTTGTACCAATCCGTCGGCAACCCGTCGGCGATCTTCGTTTTGATCTCGTTCAGCGTCAGCACCCAGCCCACATTGAAATGATTCACGCGAATCTTGTCGTAGCACAACGAGTCGGCCAAATTGCGCGAGAGCGTCATCAGCGCCCCCTTGGAAATACTGTAGGCCACTAGGTTGCTCTCGCCACAGTAACCGTTGATCGAGCCGATGTTCAACACACAGCCTTCGCTCCGCTTCAAATGCGGATAGGCCGCGCGAGTCAAAAGCAGGGGGGCGCGCACATTCGTCGCCATCATCTTGTCGAAGAACGCGGCGTCAGTATGCGCTAGGTCCGCGCGCGCGGTCGAGGCTGCGTTGTTGACGATCCCATCCAACAGACCAAACGCCCGCACCGTCGCTTCGATCACCCGTTCGGCTGCAGCCGGATCAACCAGATCAGCCTCGACGAACGCCGCTCGCTCACCCGCTTCTTCCGCCAACGCGCGGCCGCGTTCGGCATTCCGACCTTGAAACATCACGAAACCGCCCTCGGTAAGCACGCGTTTCGCAATGGCCTCGCCGATGCCGGTCGTACTGCCCGTGACAAGAACAACCTTATCCTTCAATCGCATATGCAATCAACGTATCTGAATGAAACACACAGAATGAACAAGAGGAAATAAAGCTAACAGAGATTGCCTTTTCTTCTCCTCTGTTTCCTCTGCGACCTCCTGTTCGAAAAATACACCGCGCGCTTTTATACGATTGCCTACGGCTTCAACACCGCCTTCACAATCTTCCCAGAGTGCATTGTCTCGAACGCTTCCTTCCACTCAGGCATCGGCCACACACCACCCGTAATCGGCCGTACATCGAGCACGCCCGTCGCGATCAAACGAATGATCCGCTCCCAAATCGGCCAGTTATGGCTGAAACTGCCTTGCAACGTCACATTCTTCTGCACAAGCCGATCGAGCGAGAAGCCAACCGGCTGTGGCCCCCAACCAACTTTGCTAATCCATCCGGCCGGCCGCACGAGATCGAGCGCATTGTCGAGCGCGACCGAAACGCCCGTCGCATCCACCACGCCATCGGCGCCGAGCCCGTCGACCTCTTGCGCCCAGTTCGTGGCATCACCAACAATCACATCGCATCCATATTGCTTCGCCACATCCAGACGCGTCCGATCGTTTTCCAATCCGACCACCGCGACACTCGCGCCACACAATCGCGCGACCGCCGCAGCCAGAATACCGATCGGCCCTGGACCAAGCACAATCACGCGATCGCCCGGCCGAATCCGCGCGTTGTTCACCACGGCATTGAACGCCACGCAACAAGGCTCGGTGAGCGCCGCCTGCTCGAACGGCAGCCTATCCGGCATGCGATGCAAAATGCGAGTCGGCACGGGCACATACCGGCGCATCGCACCGTCGACCAACGCGCCATACCCGCGCCGCGTCGGCTCCAGGTTATATTTTCCCTCACGCGACAGCGGATGATTGGGGTCGATGACCGCGGCCGTTTCCGACACCACACGATCACCTTCCTTCCACCCCTTCGCATTGCGACCGACCTCCGCAATCACGCCGCAGAACTCGTGCCCCAACACCACGGGGTACTTCATCGGCCAACTCTGCTGCCCCGTCCACATATGCAGATCGCTGCCACAAACGCCGACCGCTTGGACCTCTAGCAAGACTTCGTCGTCGCCGATGGTCGCCTTGGGAATCTCCCGATAGTCGACGCTGTACTTCTCGGGCCCGTAATTAACAACCGCATGATCCCGCATGAAACGCCTTCCGAGTTTGCAAGCAACTTACCAAATTGTGTTCCGCAGTAGATCAAACAACAAACGCAATTTAGCGTCGGCCGCCAGGCCGAATCTCCCACCAACATGGCCCCCTGCGAGAACGAACAAAGGTAATTTGCTCTAATGGCGATTAGTGTTCTGCGTTTTCCCCTTTTGTCTTCTCTGTGTCCTCTGTGCCTCTGTGATTATTCTGAAAACAGGGCAGTTATTTTTGAGTCGACGCTTGATACGGTTTCTTACTGCCGCCCGCATGCAACTGCTTGGCCAGCTTGGCCACCAGCTCCGCATTCTCCGGCCGATCCGCAATGTTCACCGTCTCTAGCGGGTCTTTCTCCTCGTCGTACAGCTCGTAGATTTTCTTGTCCGACTTCGGACCGCTCCATTCAACGAGTCGGTAGCGATCGGTGCGTATCGCTCGACCGAAGCCATTCCCCATCTCCGGCAGCGGTTTGTGATAGGTGGTGAACGCCCCTTCTTTCCAAGGCAGGTTGGGCTCGTTCACCAGCGGCACAAAGCTCTTTCCTTCTACCGTGGCAGGAACATCCAAGTTGCACAATTCGGCCAACGTCGGGTACATATCGATCAGCTCGACCAGCGCGTTCGTCTTCTCGCCAGCATGTGCCTGGCTTGGCACGCTGATCATGAGCGGCACTCGCGTACAAACTTCCCAATTCGTCCGCTTGTTCCACGTGCCATGCTCGCCCAACTGGTAACCGTGGTCGCCCCAGAAAATCACGACCGTGTTCTTCCGCAAGCCCAAGCGATCAAGTTCCGCCAGCACTTTGCCGACCTGAGCATCCATATAACTGATACACGCGTAGTAACTGCGAATCGCTTCGCGCTGCTTCGCCTCGGGAATCTCGCCCTCCTTCGGAATTCCCTTGTAGCTGCGAAACTCACCCGCCTCGTTGCTGGCAAACGCGGGCCCACCCTTCGGCAACTCCTGGTACTCGGCCAGCTTGATGTCCGAGTCCTGGTACATGTCGTAATACTTCTTCGGCGCCACCCACGGCATATGCGGCTTGTAAAAACCAACGCCCAGGAAGAACGGCTTGTCCTTCACTTCGTTCAAGACGTTGATCGCCTTCTCCGCAACCTGGCCGTCGAGCAGTTCGTCATCGGCAATATCCGGAGAATCGTACGGCAACATATTTGCCCGCGGCTCGAACGGCTCGGCGCTCACCGCCCGCTTGCCAGCCTTCGTGCGATCCTTCACAGCCACGGCCACCGCTTTGCCGTTCGCATCAACCGCCGTCGGCTTGCCTTTCTGCTGTAAGGCTTTTCTATTGGCCGGCCAATGCCAGGCCGTCTCGCTCCAAGAAGCATCATCCTCATGATTGCCATTCGTGACATGAAAAATCTTGCCGACACTTCGCGACTCATAACCGTTGTTCTTGAACAACTGCGGCAACGTCACCATATCTGGTGAATTCGCCCGCAAAAACGTCACCAGATCGTAAACCTTGATCGACTCCGGCCGCTGGCCGCTAAGTAGCGAAGCTCGCGAAGGATTGCACAACGCAAACTGGCAGTAAGCCCGGTTAAACACCGTGCCGCTCGCGGCAATTGAATCAATATTCGGCGACTTGATTTGCGGGTGCCCGTAACACCCCAGTTCGGGCCGCAGATCGTCGACCGCGATGAACAACACGTTCATCCGCGGATTAGTTTTCTCGGCAGCAGATGCCTCATTCGAAACAGAGCAAAGCAGGGCGGCTAGCAGCGCAACGACAATGGAAAGCAAACGAATCATGGTGGGAAGTTGCCTGGGTGAGATAGGATGGGGAGCGAAACATTCCCCTCTCCCTTTGAGAGAGAGCAGGGTGAATCGTAGGTTGGGCTTTAGTCCAACCAATTCAAGGCGCTTTGGTTGCCGAGCCAAAGCTCAACCTACCTAGAATACACGAAAATGCAACAGAATGCATGCCTTTGTAGTCTTCTCGCTCCGCGAGAAGAATTTCCCTCTCGTGAACACGATGATGCAAGTGCGATCGGCCGCGAAGCGGCTGGTAGGTGAATGCCTGCTCAATCACGCCGCAAGCACTTGCATCATCATGTGGAAGGCAGGAACTATATTCCCATTCCCCCTCTATTTGCTGCCCGCCATCGTGATTTCATAGTTCGCCGACACGTTGAGCAATGCCGGGCCGCTGAGCTTCGCCTTGTTATTAATCTCCCGAACGTATTCGAATGGCTTCATCGTCACCGGATCGACCGGCAGCGGCACTTCCGTAATATCCGTGAGTTTCTCCGGCAACAAACCATCATGAGAGGCGGCGTAAATGCGTAGCGCTTCGAACATTCGCAAGAGCGCGATTCGGCGATCACCGCGCGCGATCGCACCGCGAGTGGACTGCAATGCATTCCTTGTCGAATCCGCGAGAGGGATGATTTCCCCCAATTCCTTGGACGCCTTGGCGCGATCGAACGCCGCATGGATGCCTGGCATGGCCTCAGGATATGGTAGCGAGTAATACTTAACCGCATCGTCGAAAAGCTCACGGCTTGTTTTCAATGTGTAAATGAGAGCAACCTGGTGAGGGCTCATCGCGTTGATCTTCTCCGCCGATATACCGCTAGTGATCAGCCATCGCTTGGCCGTCGGCAGCTTCTCTTCGCAGAGCTTATCTAACTCCTCGACCGACATCGGCTGTGGAACGGCCGGCTTACCCGTCGCCGTCCACTCGATAATCTGCTTGGCAATCCGATGAAACAGTTCCCGCCACTCTTCCGGACTACGCCGCGCCGTCTCTACGTCGCGCAGTTCAGGGAACGACAACAATAGAGCTTGTCGCTCCACGTCGAGCGCGTGGCTCATGTCGACCATCGGACTTGGCAGTACCGTGAGTGCCCAATACAGGTTGGGGGCGCCGGGCTGCTGAACGTATTCCGTAATTTCCGGAAAGATGATGAGGCCGATCGCGGCGCCCAGCAGCCCGTGGATTAGCGACTCGCCTTGAGCCACGTTGTTGGCCAGTGCATAGTTGGTTTGAAACGTCTTGACGGCGTCGTCGAATTTACCGTTTGCGATTTCAATTCGCGCCTTGACGGCCAGCAGGCGGGCATATTGTCGAGTCTGCTGCGCGTCAGGAAGCTGGATGCTGTAGAACGGGACTTGCCCGATCGGGAGCTGCCAGTCACACGTTTTGCATTTTGCTCCCTGCTCGAGAAACATGATCGATCCTTGCGGCAGCGAAACCTTCGCCGCGCGAAGTTTATCCAGCGGCATTTCTCGCCATTTATCGAATTCGTTCACGGAATTATGGCCAAAGTAATTCAGTTCTCCGGCAGTGACCTTGCCATAGGGAACGGCCGCGTTGCCGGAAACAAGCTCGTCGCCGGGAGGAAGCAGCCGATACTTGAGCGCCGGCACGGGCGCAGCCATCGGATGCAATGTCAGCGGTAGGGCCTCGCCTTCATCAGCGCGGCCGGTCGTCGCCGTGACAAGAATGAAGAGACACGTCGCTATCCAAACACACTTCGATGGAACGTGGATCACGTATTGATTCCTTGCTTGCGAGAAACATCGGAAGATTTACGAGGCAATGGTTGCGAGGCGGCTGATTCGTTGATGACTTGCTGCCACGCGGCAGGCGTGTAAACGGGGACAACCCGGTCCACTTGCGGCAAAGGAATACTGGCAGCGGAAGATTGTCGGTCTGCTTCCAAGCTCGCGAGACGCTCCTCCAGATCGACGTGGCAAGCGTCCTGCGTCGTCAGTACATCACGAGTATTCGCAGGAACGCTGCCGGGAGTCTCGCGTCGTTGCTGAGCGTTGCTGTTCGCAAATGAATAGTCACCGCGCCTGTCCGGCTGTGTGATCAACAGGAACAACAGACTCGCTGCGACCACACTCATCACCGCGAATGCGACTGACCATGCGCGACTTTCGGCTCGAATCCCAGGCACTTTGCGCGACCACCCGGTCGCATTCACTATCGATGCCTGTCCGGCAAGAAACGCCAGTCGCTCGCGATCGAGACGATCTTCGCGCGGCCGCAGTTGCGACAACTCCGCCGCAAATCGCCGCAAATCGCCGCTCAGTTCTGATGAGTCGCTACTATTGCTTAGATTATCGTTGCTCATGTTGAATTCCTTTGTTGCGACATGCATGCAGTTCGCAACGAATGAAGCGCCGCTTCGAAGCGACGATGCGCCGTGCTGGTGGATTTGCCAATCAACTCGCCAATCTCGTCGAATGATCGGCCACCCCAAATTCGTAACACAATCACCTCGCGATCTTCGATCGGAAGTAATTGCAGGGCCGCTGTTGCCGTGTCCGCGCCGATCGTTTCGTCAAGCGACATCGTAAACCACGACTCACGCCTTCTGGCCGCCGATGCTTCGTGGCGATCCCGCCGCGTAGCGGCCCGCGATGCACTGACCGCCCCATTGCGAACCACGCGATAGAGCCAGCCGACAACGTTGTTCGGTAATGGGCGCTGTTGCATCAGTTGAATGAACGCTTCTTGAACCACATCCTCGGGCACCGCGCACCATTGCTGCGCATAAAGCACGAGTGCCGCGCTATGCTCGTCAAGGAGCTTCGATAGCAGTTCATGATCGGCAACGTGCATCGGCGTAACGCGACTTGTGTTGTTTCAATAGGATAGACGCCCGCCACCCGATATTTTCCCGCACTTATCTGAAAAACTACAGAACTCGCCCAAGCCCAACAAAAAAACCCGCACGGTCGCTCGACCGGCGGGGCTTGGAATGGAATTCGTAGCAGCCTGGCTTCGTTATTTTACCGCTGGGGCAACTGCCGGCACCGGCGCTTTGGGCAGCACGACTGGCTTGAGGCCCCGAGACGCTTTAATCTTAGCTTCGAGCTTTTGCATTAGCCCATAGAAAAAACTCTTGACGGACGAATACACCTTGGAGTTGCATTGAAACCGGTTTTGAGCCTTATTATCTCTACTGGCGACGTGTAGAAGCAGCACGGCAAGGCAACCAATGCCGGTGCCAGCCGCCGCACGAAAAATGCGCTAACGATGAAGGAGCGTGCATGCGTTCGATCATGGATTTTATTCACAACATCCCAAATTGGGCCGTCGGACCCGTTTGCGTGTTGCTCTTTGTTGTTCCAGCAATGGTTGGGCTTTGGTTGGTCCATCGTGGCATCCATCAGCGTCTTAGAATCAGCCAAACGCTCATCGACAACGGCGTGGTAGGCTGGTTCTTTTCCGGCGCGCTGACCGTCTATGGCATCACGTTGGGCCTGATCGCTATAACCACCTGGGAAAACTCCAGCGAAGTTGGCAGCGTAGTTTCTCGTGAAGCTGCCACGATCGCCGCGCTCTATCGAGACGCCAAGGGGTTTGAATCTCCTTTAAGCGAGGAACTACAAGCCAGGCTCCGCGACTACACTCGCTACATCATCGAACAGGCCTGGCCTGCTCAACGTCGTGGAGAAATTTCAAACGGAGACAATCGCTTGCTCGACAAATTTCAAAGTCAACTATACACTCATGAACCTAAAACCGAGAGCATGCAGATCCTACAAGCCGAAGCGTTGCGAACCTACAACGAGCTCGTCGAGCTGCGTCGCGAGCGCACCGAGGCTGTTAACAACGGAGTACCAAGTGTCATTTGGGCCGTTATCTTATTAGGCGGCGCGCTCACGATCGCCACATCCTATTGCTTTCAAGTTCAACAATTCCGCTTGCACCTGCTGTTGACCATAAGCCTGGCCACCACGATCGGACTTCTGGCCTTCCTGATCGCCGCGCTCGATCAACCCTATCGCGGCGCGGTAAGCATCGAGCCCACCGCGTATCAAATGGTCTTGAACCAGACCATGACCAACA
>CAZJWY010000012.1:0-16511 GCA_964549545.1 uncultured Planctomycetaceae bacterium
GTGGCCTCGGTTGTCGAGGATCCGCGGGCCTATGAAGCGGACCCGATTTGGGGTGAGTTTGCCCGGGAGCTATTGGTCGGGGCCGGGGACGGCCCGGCTCGCGGTGAGCCGATCAGTTACCGGACGTGGGGCACCGACATCGACACCGGTGCCCATGAGCAGATGCGGATCGCCTGCCAGGTGCCAAGCGCCGTAGGAGCGGCGTTGATGCCGGACGCGCATATCGGCTATGGGCTGCCGATCGGCGGTGTACTGGCTTGCGAGAACGCGGTGATTCCCTATGCGGTCGGCGTGGATATCGCTTGCCGGATGAAGCTCTCTGTGCTGGATCAGCCGGTGACCTCACTCATCAAGAACTTTGAGCGTTACAAAGGAGCGCTCGATCGGGGAGCCAAGTTTGGCGTTGGTGTCGAGCATCGACCGCCGCAATCACATCCGGTGATGGATCAAGATTGGACGGTGACGCGGATTACGCGCGAAAAGAAAGATATTGCTTGGAAGCAACTCGGCACGAGCGGCTCGGGAAATCACTTCGTCGAGTTTGGCGTATTATCGCTTCCACAAACCGACAACCAACTGGGGCTCGAAGCCGGCGAATATGTAGCGTTGTTGAGTCACAGCGGCAGCCGCGGCGCGGGAGCCGCGGTTTGCAGCACGTATAGTGCAATCGCGCAAGCGGGGCTGCCGCGGCGTTATCAGGACTTGGGACGGCTGGCGTGGCTGAGCCTCGATAGCGAAGCCGGCCAGGAATATTGGGCGGCGATGAACCTGATGGGGGAATACGCGGCCGCAAACCATGCGGTGATTCACCGGCTGGTGGCGAAGCTGCTTGGTGCCGAGATCATTGGCGGCGTGGAAAACCACCACAATTTTGCCTGGAAGGAGTGGCACCAGGGGCGTGAGTTGGTGGTGCATCGCAAAGGGGCGACACCGGCGGGAGCGGGCGTTTTGGGAGTCATTCCCGGCACGATGGCCGACCCGGCGTTTGTCGTGCGGGGACTCGGCAACCCGCAGAGCTTCAACTCCGCTTCGCATGGGGCTGGCCGGCGGATGAGCCGCAAGAAAGCGAACGATATGTATCGGTTCAACGCCGTGCGGAAGGACCTGGAAGCGAAGGGGGTGTATGTGCTTGCGGCTGGATCGGATGAGGTGCCAGGGGTTTACAAGGACATTCGGGAGGTCATGGCTGCGCAGGAGGATCTCGTGGAGATCGTGGGGCAGTTTGATCCGAAGATCGTGCGGATGTGCGGGGATGGGAGTCGGGCGGAGGACTAAGTTAGCGCGCAATCTAAGCAACCCGCGCGGTCTGTGCTTCTCGCCCGAAAATCTGCGCCTTTAGCATGTCCCTTGAGGACTGTCGCCTAACGAAGATACAACTTGCAATTCCAATCATGGTCGCAGCGCACGCGCCTATCAATAACGCCTTTCTGACGGGACGCATTCCGGTTTGGAGCACAGCAAAAGAAGGATCAGCCGGATTGTAATAAACCATCGCAGTATCGTTCGCATGATATTGTGCAACGTCGGCGAGGGCATGTGCCTCGTCTGATTGTAAGTCGGGTGGCCCAATGTAGGTCATTTGCGAGACATACGGCTTATTGTCGACATCATATTGATATTCTGCGAGTCCGAAATAATTCACGCTGCCGTGAATATCTTTCGAGCATTTCACTAATACGCGAATTATCTTGCCTTGAACACACGGCCAGTTTTTACTCGCGAGAGCATATCGAATGTCGTTCAAGCTAAGAGCAATTATGCCAGGCCCAACAATGGCCAGGGACATCAGTACTTTCCAGAACCGTTGATTTAAGAATGCGAACATTCGCGGTTTCGCCTCACGCATTAGGGAATAGGATGCCGCCTATCACACGCAAAACGATATAAGAAGTACAAGGTTGTTACAACGCGAATTTGAGAAACGGCGGCAGCAAATCCACCTAAATCGCCATCAATTTACTGCCAGCTTCATTGAGGGGAATTCCGGGGGGCACGCCTGGCACTTTGGGAAGGGCGTGGTTCGCCAAGCTGCACAGTTCCACGCCCTTCGAAGACTCAGGGCGTGCCACCCATACATTTGAACTCCTAGACGGCCTCAGCTAATTGTGCCCGGCGCCACCGTCTGCCGATAGATGGCGGCGAAGGTAAGCAGCACGCTCGATGTTGCGGTCGGAGGGGTCGAGCTCCATGCCCGTGAGCTTTTGCAGATGGGCCGGCTGGGTGTGGACGAAGAGTTTGTTGACGGTGGGGATTTCCACGTCACGGATCAGGCCCAGGTTCACGCCCATGCGTAAGCTCGAAAGCAGGTGCATGGTTTCTTCGGAGCTGATCGTTTGGGCCGTGCGGAGGATTCCGTACGCACGGCTGACACGATCGTGGAGCGTTTCTTGGCTTTCGCGAATCAGAAAATCACGAGCCTTGCGCTCGTAATCGATTAAGACGGGGATAACGTCGGCAACCTTTTTGGTGAGTTCTTCTTCACTGTGCCCTAGGGTAACCTGATTGCTGACTTGGTAGAAATCGCCCTGGGCTTGCGAGCCCTCGCCGTAGAGACCGCGGACGGCTAGATTGATTTTTTGCAGGCTGCGGAAGACTTTGTCGATCTGGCGGGTGATGACGAGGGCCGGCAGATGGAGCATGACGCTGACACGCAGGCCGGTGCCGACGTTGGTTGGGCAAGCGGTCAGGTAGCCGAAGCGGTCGTTGTAGGCGTAGGTGACGCGGGCTTCGATCTGGTCGTCTAGTTCGTTGATCTGTTCCCAAGCCGAGCCGAGATCGAGGCCGCTCTTGAGGACCTGGATACGGAGGTGGTCCTCCTCGTTGATCATGACGCTGGTTTGCTCGCGCGTATCGATGAGCACGGCGCGGGCACCTTCGGCATCGGCATGTTCGCGGCTGATGAGCTGACGCTCGACGAGGAATTGGCGGTCGATGGCTTCCAGTGCGCTGACGTCGACGTAGATCAACTGACCGCTGAACTTGCCTTGTTCGTGGAGCTTTTCGATACGGCCACGGAGGATTTTGCCGATCTCGGCGCGGTCAGTATCCGTCGCACGTGAGATGAACGGGAAGTCGGCCAGATTACGGGCGAGACGGATGCGGCTGCTGATGACAATGTCCGACTCGGGGCCGGAACCGCGCAGCCATTCGCCGCTGGTTTGGGCTAATTCTTGCAGGTTGAGGTCTGAAAAATCCATTTAAGTTGCTTGGTACCGCAATCGCGGAAAAAGGTTAGCCACGAAAAGCACGAAAAGACACGAAAATTTGAAATGTGTCACGGATGATCTGTTTCCGAGCCTAGATTTTTTTCACGGCTTTTTGTGTTTTTCGTGGCTACTCTCATTCGTTCCCCTTGTCGCGGGCTTGTTCGATCGCGCGGATTTCGTCGCGGAGCTTGGAGGCTTGTTCGTATTCCTCTGCGGCGATGGCTTCTTTCATCTCGCGGCGGAGGCGGATGAGCTGCGTTTGCTGTTCGGCGCCGCTGGCGCAGAACTTAGGGACCTTGCCGACGTGGCGGGTTTCGCCGTGGATATTAAGGAGCAGGGGCTCGAGCTCGGGAGCGAAGTTGATGTAATCGTGTGGACAGCCAAGTCGTCCCTGCTTGCGGAACTCCAGGAAAGTAATTCCACAGACAGGGCAGGAGCGCTGATCGAGGCGGGCCAGCTCTTCGGCCGTTTCGCCAACGGCCAAGTGCTGAGCCAAGAGGCCGGCCATGGCGGGCATGACTTCGGAGGCATCGTCGGATGAGGGCGTGAGAAACTTGTGCGCACATTCTTCGCAGAGATGCAACTCGTTCGGCTTGCCATCGACCAGGTCGGTGATGTGAAACGTGGCCGGTTTATCACACTTTTGGCATTTCATCGTATCAATCTCGCGGCCGCGCGAACCAATGCGCAACCCGGGGCGCCTTTCTTGCAATACACCTTGTACCTCAGAGTAAGGCACAAGCGGGCAGGGCAGCGGGAAAGCAAACGCGACTAGTGGGATTCTATCGATAGCCCTCCTAGTGTCAAGATGAAGCAGCACCTCCGTTTCGATAGTTAACTTGTTATGCCACAATACGATAGATAAGGTTGGTCAACCTCGCCGCGGCAGCCTTGGGCGTGGTACGATGGCAGGGCTTTTATTCAGGACCGCAAGACCAGGTAGTCATGGCTCACTATCCCGATTTCGAGACTTTCTCTCGGCTGGCTGCCGAGGCTGATTATGTTCCCGTCTACCGCCGCGTGTTGAGCGATGTGCTGACGCCGGTGAGCGCGTTTCACAAGCTCGATGACGGCGGGAGCGCGTGCTTGTTTGAGAGCGTGATTGGGGGCGAGAAGGTCGGGCGATATAGCTTTCTGGCGGTTGAGCCGTTCAATGTGATCGAGGCACGCGGCAATCAAGTCTCGATTTCCGAAGTGGTCGATTACCACATGGATCGGAACCGCACACTGACGGCGCCGAAGTTCGATCACGAAATGAACCCGCTCACACTGCTCCGCGAGGCGGTGCAACAGGTCCGCGTAGCGAAAATCGCCGAGCTACCACCGTTCGTTGGTGGCGCGGTGGGGTATGCAGGTTATGACACGGTGCGCTACGTTGAGAACCTGCCAAACGCACCGAAGGACGACCGACAACTGCCGGATCTGTCGTTCGCGTTTTACGATCACATGATCGTGTTCGACAACGTTCAGAAGACAGCGATTGTCGTCGTGCTGGCGGAGACGAAGAAGCAGGGAGCGGGGAGCAGGGAGCGGGGAGAAAAGGCAAATTTACGCGGGGCGTATCAGAAGGCTTGCGAACGGGTTGATCGGCTCGTGGCGAAACTGTCGGCGCAGAGTGACTCGCTGGCGCCGGTCGATATCGATACTCGCGGCGAGCCGCAGGTCGCTTATACGTCGAATTTCACACAGCCACAGTTCGAGGATGCCGTTCGCAAGTGTAACGAGTACATCAAGGCGGGCGATATCTTCCAGGTCGTGATCAGCCAGCGGCTCGCGGTGCCGTTTTCAACGGACCCGTTCGAACTCTATCGGACGCTGCGGGTGGTTAATCCGAGCCCGTTCATGTTCTTCTTGCGAACGCCGAGCTGCACGCTGGTGGGTAGCTCGCCGGAAATCATGGTACGGGTGGCTGAGGGCAAGGTGACGGTGCGGCCACTGGCTGGTACACGTCGCCGTGGCAAAACCGAGGAAGAGGATCAGCGACTGGCCGAGGAGCTTTTGGCCGACCCGAAGGAACGGGCCGAGCATGTGATGCTCGTTGACCTGGGGCGGAACGACGTGGGCCGCGTGGCTCAATTTGGGTCGGTCGAAATTTCGGATGTGATGGTTATCGAACGGTATAGCCATGTGATGCACATCACGTCGAACGTCACCGGTCAACTCACCGAGGATCGCGATGCGTTCGACGCGCTCGCGGCCTGCTTGCCGGCCGGTACGGTATCTGGCGCGCCGAAGGTGCGGGCGATGGAGGTCATCGACGAACTGGAGCCGCATCGCCGCGGGCCGTACGCGGGAGCCGTCGGCTATATCGATTTTGCAGGAAACATGGACACGTGCATCGCACTGCGAACGATCGTCATTCAAGATGGAACCGCGTACGTACAGGCGGGAGCGGGGATCGTTGCCGATAGCGTGCCCGAGAAAGAGTACGAGGAGACGCTCAACAAGGCCCGTGGGTTGCTTAAGGCGATTGAGATTACGCAGCGGCGGACTGGTTAGTATTTGCTCTTCTCAAGCGCCTTGATTAGACCGTTGATGTCATCGTCGGTCAGGTGCTTAGTGCTCGTACGCAACATCTTTTCGAATAGCGTGCGGCCTTCGGGCTCGCCTGGATAGCCGATGTTGCCGTCGGGGCCGTCGCTGGTAATGAGCGGCTGGCCGGCTTCGTCCAGGAAGACCATCCACGGAATGCCGCCTTCTTGCTTGGGGCGTACGCGTTTGATGACGGCCTCACCGTTCTTGAGTCGGTCGTCGAGCTTGAGGTAGACAAACTCTTTGTCGATAAGATCGTGATGAGCGTTCAAGTATCGCGACAGGACGAAGCACCAGCCGCAACGAGCGCCGCTGACTTGCACGAACACGCGTTTGTTCTCGCGCTGGGCGCGGGCCAAGGCGTCGGACATCAGTGCTTCGGCATCGGGAAGCTCGGGCGCCAGCGAGTTCAGAAACGCGGCCAGCATTTCGGGATTGAGCGTTTGGTCGACGAGCAGCTTGCCGAGCGGCGTCTGACCAATGGCGGTTCCCTCTTCGTTGAGAACGACCAGTTTTCCGTCACCGGCTGCGGGCGGCTCGACGTGGATCGCCGCAAGGTACTTGTCCACGGATTGTTTCTGCGCGGCGTCGGCCGTGTTCACTGGCACTAACAGGTAGTTGTACGCAGCGCCGTCGAGCAATTTGCTATATTCCAATTCATACACGCGCTGGACAAGCGGGCTGGCCGGGTCGCCGATTACGAGCAACACGCGTTGGTACGAGTGCCGCGTGTCGTCGACGCGCGATTTGACGCGTCGTTCGACCGCTTGCGGATCGGTAAATGCCTTGGCAACGCGCTCTTGGATGGTTTCCGGCCGATAAGGCTTGGGCAGCCGCAAGTCGCCAAGCTCTTCGACGCCGCTTCCCGAAGGAGTCACCTTTCCGATGTGTCGCCAGGAGCGCGGACCAACCGACCGCTGGCGCGTTGTGCGATTTCCAATGTGAACTGACCGTCGGCATTGGTTTTCGAAGACGACTGCTGCGCAGATGGCAGGGCGTTGGTGAAGACTTCGACCCCGGCGACCGGCTTGCCCGTCTCGTCAACGACTTGCCCGAAAACCTTCCAAGATTTTGCAGGCGGTTCATCCTGGGCATTCGCCGAGCACGCGGCGAGAGTGAAGAGGACAAGGCATACAACTCGCCCATTCGAGACGGAACAAGCGCTCATCCGTACGTCCCTTTTTGATCAGGTTGGCTCTGCCGCCCTTTGAAAAGGCTGTGATCGGCATCGGAGGCAGGCGAAAAGGTCGCAGACGTTATCATATCGTAGAATAACGACCGCGCGGAAGGGAATATATACTTGGACGGAAAGGACTGGCCATTCAGCCGTCTTCCATAGCTTTTTTCTTGCTTGCTGGCGGGCTAGAATGGTGGCATCGTCGCATGCCCATCCCTTCCGTTATGCGTTCGTACGATGGCTGATCAGTCACTTGCCGGACATTTTTTGGTGGCTTCGCGCTATCTGCGCGACCCGAACTTCGTGCAGTCGGTCGTGCTCATGATTCACCACGACCGCGAAGGGGCGATGGGGGTGGTGATCAATCGGCCTTCGGATAAGTCGGTCCGCGAAGTCTGGGAAATCATCGGCAACGATCCCTGTGATCGAGACGACTTGATTTTCGTGGGCGGCCCAGTGCCGGGGCCGCTGGTGGCGCTCCACAATGTGGAAGCGTTTGCCAATCATGAAGTGCTGCCGGGGCTGTTTGCATCGACTCATCGAGACGCACTCGACTTGATTGTGCGGAAGCGCGATATTCCGCTTCGTCTTTGCAGTGGAAATGCCGGCTGGGGCAGCGGGCAACTCGAAGACGAATTGGAAGCCGGCGGGTGGCTCTCGACGCGGGCGACGTTCGAGGATGTGTTCGCCGAGCCCGAGGCGATCTGGAAAACCGTGACGCAACGGATCGGACTGGAGATCATGGCTCCGGAAATTGATCAGGAGCATCTGCCGCCTGACCCCTCGATGAATTGATCGGTGTGAGCATGGTCGGGAGAGGAGAAGTATTTTTTTGCAGGCGTCGCGGGGTGGTGGTAGATGCGGCGTGGCCGCCGCTAATCCCTTGAGTTTTTGAGCGCACAAATAATGTCTATCACTGCACGTCTACTTTCAAACCTGTTTTGATCGTGATAAACGGCACACCTTTCCAGCCATTGCACGAGATTTTGATTAATCAAAATCTCGAAGCAGTTTTCTTCCTGGCTGAGAATCGGCAAATGACGAGTAAATCAGTGGCCAGTCATTACGCACTTATTTCACTCAATGGTTACTTACCTTAAAGCTGTGTGTCGGTCGGTTGCCGTAACGGTCGTTGCGGCAGCTCTGGCGTCTTCGGCTTGGGCGGCTGGGCCACCAACGCTGCTCGAATGGTACAGCACCGGAACGAGCGAGAGCGGTTCTAAACTGGATGAGCCACTCATCACCGATCGGCCTGATTTCACGGAATCGCCGACGACCGTGGGTCAAGGCGTCTTGCAATTGGAAATGGGCTACACATTTTCCAGCGACTCGTCGCAGGGTGTGCGTACAACCAATCATTCGTTTCCGGAGACCCTGCTACGCGTGGGCGTGCTGGCCGATTGGTTTGAGCTTCGCACGGTTTGGAACTACGAGAGCGAACGGACGCGAACCGGCGGGATTGCCGAAAACGAATCCGGCGCAAATGACTTAATCCTGGGTTGCAAAATTGCCCTAACCGGCCAGCAAGGCTACTTGCCGGAAGTGGGGCTTATTTTGCAGATGTCGGTGCCGAGCGGCGGCAGCGCGTTTACATCGGACGAAGTTCTGCCCGGCTTCAACTTGTGCTATGCGTGGGACCTCTCCGAGGATACGTATCTGGCTGGCTCGACTGGCATTAACGGCACCGTCGACGATGAGACCCGCGACTTGTGCTCCGAGTTGAATCAATCGCTGTCGCTGGGACATATGTGGACAGAGAAACTTGGCAACTACGCCGAGTGGTTTGTGCTGTCGCCGATCAGCGCGGATACGAATCGGCCCGAGCACTACTTCAATGGTGGGTTTACCTACCTCTTCAACAAAGACGTGCAATGGGACATTCGGGCGGGGGTGGGATTGAACGAGGCGGCGGATAATTTCTTCGTGGGGACGGGGCTGTCGGTGCGGTATTATTAGGCGGACTGGGTGAGCCTTGGGGTGCCATGGCCACTGCTTGGAGTGGCCATGTTCTGGCGACATTTCGGCATGCCCACGCAAAGCCGTGGGCATGGCACCCTTGCTTCATGGTGCCATTTGACGCGCAGACATCTAAGTTATTCACAACACAGGGGATAGCAGTCGCGCGAAGCGGGTGGCGAAGTGGAACCAGAAGGACCGGTCGGCTACATCCGAAGCTCGTACCTGACGGCAAACTATAAAATCGTTTTCGAACATTTCGCTGACCGAACTGGCAAACTCTCGGTTCGCGAATAGCAGCATGATCTCGAAGTTGAGGCGGATCGAGCGGTTGTCGAAATTCGCGGTGCCGACGGCTGCCAAATCGTCGTCCACCAGGATCGTCTTGTGGTGCATAAAACCCGGCAGAAACCGGTAAAACTTCACGCCGGACGGTTCGGCTTCGGCAATGTATGCAAACGCCGCCAAATAGACCAGCTTGTGGTCCGGTTTCTGCGGGAGCATCACGCGAACATCGACGCCGCGCAGCGCCGCGAGTTGTAGCGCTTGCACCAACGCGGTATCCGGCACGAAATACGGACTCGCGATCCAAATCCGCTTGCGGGCCGAGTTGATCATGTGCATGAAGAACAAGCCGCAAGTCTCCAGCATGTCGGATGGATCGGAGGCGAGGCAGAGCGCGGTCTCGTCGCCTTTGGGAGCCGGGAGGGGCGTCCAGTCGATGTCCGGGACATCTCCGGTTGCCCAATACCAGTCTTCGAGAAACGCGAATTGAATGGCCTGCACGACGGGGCCGCGAACTTCGACCATCGTGTCGCGCCAGGGGCCGAATATCGGGTCAAGGCCCATGTATTCGTCGCCGATATTGAGCCCGCCCACGTAGGCGACGTGGCCGTCGGCGATCACGATCTTGCGGTGGTTGCGAAAGTTGATCTGGAAGCGATTGCGCAACCCGCGCGAAGTACGAAAGGGGAGTACGACCGCCCCGGCGGCGGCCAATGCGCGGCGGTAGGCGCGCGACAGTTCATAGCTGCCGATTTCATCGAAGAGGACGTAAACTCGCACGCCTTCGCGAGCCTTGCGCTCCAAGATCTCCCGCATCTGCTGGCCAAGTTTGTCGTCGCGGATGATGTAGAACTGAACGATGATGTATTCTTGAGCGGCTTCCATTCCGGCGAACATCGCGGGGAATGCCTCATTGCCGTTGATCAGTAACTGCGCGTGGTTGTGGCTCGTGAAGGGCATCTCGGCCAGTTCTTCGAGCGCTCGGTATTTTGGATCGGTGTCTTCGTCCCGCACGCGGAACAACCGCATCTTTTTTTCCAGAGCGCGGGCAACATGGTCGATTTGTGAGTCGCCCGCGCGTCGGGCTTTCACGTAGCCCTGAAATTTGCCGCGCCCGAATAGGCCATAGGCGGGTAGCGTGACATAGGGAAACGTAATCAAAAGAAGCGCCCAGGCAATTGCGCCCTGCGAAGTGCGGGCGGTCATGATGGCATGGATCGCCGTGAGAACGCCCAGGACGTGCAGGGAAAACGCGATGAAGCCGATCCATTCCAGCTTGACGATGTCGATCATGGAGGAGGATGCGGGATCGGGGATGAGGACAGAGGGAAAAGGCGGTCGCGGGCCGTGTATATGTATCGTGTACAAAATGAGCCTTCCACAATAGACCTTGCGCTACAAAAATAATTCGAGCAGGCGCACGCCTCCTTCCCTGCATCCCGCATCCTCACTTCTGCATCCTGGATTAACCATGCCTCTCACCATCATGCGGCGAATCAAGTTCTGCGCGGGCCACCGGCTGCACAAGCACGGCGGCAAGTGCGAGCACTTTCACGGCCACAACTACATGGCCGACTTCTACGTCACCGGCAACCAGGTCGACGCGGTGGGCCGCGTGATTGACTTTGCGGAGTTGAAGAAGCTGTTCAAAGGCTGGCTCGACGAGAACTGGGACCATGGCTTTGTCCTGAACAAGGATGATGAGAATGGGCTGGCGGCGGTGAAGATCGTCGTGCCGTGCCGCTACTACGTGTTGCCGTACAATCCGACATCGGAGAACATGGCGACCTATTTGCTGCGCGAGGTGTGCCCGAAGTTGCTGGCCGGGAAGGGCGTCACGGCAACGAAGGTCGTCATTTGGGAGAGCGATGAATCATTCGCTGAGGCGTCGGTGGATGGGCCGAGTGCTTCGTCAAATACATGCGGCAACGGCGATTGATAAGCAAGCTATTAATTGGCATTCGTGTGCATTGCAACTAGTGTGGAACTATTGGATTCTGCTAGCCACCCTTGAAAGAGCAACCATGAGAATTCGCATTGGGATATTGTCCGTTGTCACAGGTTTGCTGATTGCCAGCTTTGGCATGGCGCAAGCCCCGAATCATGGCGATAGAAATGACTCGAAGAAAGCTAATGCGCAGAAGGGTGAAAAGGCCGACGAGAAAAAGGACGAGCCGAAAGACACCGTTTCCGTCACGAAGCACTCGGCCAAGATCAACGGCAAGGAGATCAAGTACACCGTCACCGCCGGCAAACTGGTCATGAAGGATGATGAGGGGAAAGCCAAGGCGCAAGTATTTTTTATCGCCTACACGAAAAACGGCGTGAGAGACATTAGCCAGCGGCCGATCTCATTTGTGTTCAACGGCGGGCCCGGTTCGTCGAGTGTGTGGTTGCATCTGGGCATGCTTGGTCCGCGGCGGATCAAGGTGCCGGATGATGCGTCTCCGATCGCGGCCCCTTATGCTCTCACCGACAATCCGTATTCGCTTTTGGATATTACGGACTTGGTGTTTATCGACCCAGTCAACACGGGTTTCAGCCGGCCGGCGAAGGGAGAAAAAGACGACCAGTTTCATGGTTATGAAGAAGACCTGCGCAGCGTCGGTCAGTTCATTCACGACTATGTCACTAAGTTCGGCCGGTGGCGGTCGCCGAAGTTCCTCATCGGCGAAAGCTACGGCGGTCTGCGAGCGGCCGGTCTCTCTGGTCACCTGCGCGAGCGATACAACATGGCGCTCAACGGGATCATTATGATTTCGCCGGCGCTCAACTACGAAACGATTGCATTCGCGTTTGGCAACGATCTGCCGTACATCTTATTTGTGCCCGCTTATACCGCGACGGCCTGGTATCACAAAGCGCTGCCGGGCGATCTGCAGGCGTTGCCGCTGGAGGAGGTGGTCAAGCAGGCAACCGCCTTTGCGATGAACGAATACACGCTGGCCATGATGAAGGGGCAAGCGCTCGGTGAGGAAGAGCGCAATGCAGTGGCGGAGAAACTAGCTCGCTACACGGGACTGTCGAAGGAGTATGTGTTGCAGGCCAAGTTGAGAATCGGTATGCAACGTTTTGCCAAGGAGCTATTGCGGAAGCAGAGCCGAATCGTTGGTCGGTACGATAGCCGGTACAAAGGAATCGACGACGACGATGCGGGCGAGACGCCCGATTATGACGCCAGCGGCGAAGCCGTGTTTGGGCCGTTCACATCCGCCATCAACGACTATCTGCACAACGACTTGCAAGTGAAAGACGAACAGGTATATGAGATTCTGACGGATAAAGTCCATCCGTGGAGCTATGGTCGTTACTCGGCCCGCTTCCCCGACGCCACGAATACGCTACGTGAATCGATGTCGGCCAACCCGCTCCTCAAGCTTTTCGTGGCCAGCGGTTACTACGACCTGGCGACACCGCCGACCACGGTGAAGTACAGCGTCGAACACCTGCGACTGCCGGCCGAGCTGCAAAAGAACATCGACCACAAGTTCTACGAGGGTGGACACATGATGTATGTGTACGAGCCGGCAATGGTGCAGTTGCGGAAAGATTTGGAGAAGTTCTACGAATCGACGCTCAACCGGGGTAAAGAGGTCAAGGTCGAGGAGAATTGACGGTCACTCCGGTGTCACACTGAGCGTAGCCTGCCACTCTGAGCGGCCATCCCCATTGTCATTCTGAGCGTAGCGAAGAATCATCTTGCGTGTCCCGGCGGTCGCTCGCGCTCCTCAGGATGACAGGGGGCCGGCGGTGGCCGGCAAGAGGCGCATTTGATTTGATACGATGGTCGCCATGGGAACCTACTACGTCGACATCATGACAAACAAATCGCGAACGCTTTACACAGGCGTCACGAACGACCTGGAGCGTCGTGTATTCGAACACAAGAACAAACTCATTCGCGGCTTCACCAGTAAGTACAACATTACGAAGCTGGTTTGGTTTGACGAGTTTGAAGATGTCATGCAGGCAATTGAAGGCGAAAAGAAAATCAAGGGCTGGCTGCGATCGAAGAAGGTAGCGCTGATCGAGGCGAGCAACCCGGAGTGGAATGATTTGGCTCAGAGTTGGTTCTCAAATAGGCCCAGGGGTGGCGTAGGAGATCCTTCGGTCGCCGAGCCTCCCTCAGGATGACAGGTGTTAGCGCCGCGCCGTCCGCCCGCATGTCATTCCAAGTACCTCGGTCATTCCAAGTACCTCGGTCATTCCAAGTACCTCGGTCATTCTGAGCGTAGCGAAGAATCTCGCCTGCCCCTGGGCAAGATCCTTCGGTCGTTAAACGCTCCCTCAGGATGACAAGACTCTACCCTACCTGTTCCCTTTCAACCGACGTACATCTAGCCCCCGATATTTGCTACATTAGGCGTCGGCGACAGTTGTAGAACAAGGACTGGAAATGACAGCACCGACAAAACCAGCTTCAACCGACGAACCACGCGGCGACAAACCGTCTCGCAACTTCATCCAACAAATCATCGATGCCGACCGCGCCGTCGGTGAAAACGGGGGCCGCGTGCATACGCGGTTTCCGCCCGAGCCGAACGGTTATTTGCATATCGGCCATGCCAAGAGCATCTGCCTGAACTTCGGCCTTGCCCAAGAGTACGGCGGCAAATTCAACCTGCGGTTCGACGACACGAACCCGACGAAGGAAGAGCAGGAATACGTCGACTCGATCATCGATGATGTCCGCTGGCTCGGCGGCAATTGGGACGACCGGCTATTCTACGCCTCCGACTATTTCCAGCAGCTTTACGATTGGGCGGTTCAGCTTCTCAAAGGCGGCAAAGCCTACGTTTGCGACTTGAACGCAGACGAAATGCGTGCTCATCGTGGCACACTCAGCGAGCCCGGTAAGAACAGCCCGTACCGCGATCGCAGTGTGGACGAGAATCTTGATCTGTTCACGCGGATGAAGAACGGCGAGTTTTCAGACGGCGCTCGCACGCTGCGGGCCAAGATCGACATGGCCTCGCCCAATATCAACCTGCGCGACCCCGTGATGTACCGCATCAAGCATGCGCACCACCATCGCACGGGCGACAAGTGGTGCATCTATCCATCGTACGACTATACCCACGGCCAAAGCGATTCGATCGAAGGCATCACGCATTCGATTTGTACGCTCGAATTCGAAAACCACCGGCCGCTTTACGACTGGTTCTGCAAAGAGTTAGGCATCCATCACCCGCAGCAGATTGAATTTGCCCGGCTGAACATGACGTATACCGTCATGAGCAAGCGCAAGCTGCTGCAATTGGTGCAAGAAAAGCACGTCTCGGGCTGGGACGACCCGCGGATGCTCACGATCCGCGGCCTGCGTCGCCGCGGCTACACGCCCGAATCCATGCGGGCGTTCTGCGAACGGATCGGCGTCGCGAAGTTCGACAGCACGATCGACATGGCTTGGCTCGAAGATGCGATTCGCAACGACCTCAACGAGCGGGCGCCACGCGTGATGGCCGTGCTGCGGCCACTCAAGGTCGTGATCACGAACTACCCGGAAGGCCAAGTCGAAGAGATGGAGGCCGCCAACCATCCGCAAAAGGCCGAGATGGGCACACGCACGGTGCCTTTCACGCGCGAGCTGTACATCGAGGCCGACGACTTCATGGAAGACGCCCCCAAGAAGTTCTTCCGCCTCGCGCCCGGCCGCGAAGTGCGGCTCCGTTACGCCTACTTCATCACCTGCACCGACGTGGTGAAAGACAACGCCGGCAACATCGTCGAGCTGCACTGCACGTACGACCCAGCCACCCGCGGCGGCAACGCCCCCGACGGCCGCAAGGTGAAGGGCACCATCCACTGGGTCTCGGCAGCGAAGGCAGCGAGCGCCGAGATCCGCGTCTACGATCACTTATTCGCCACCGAACATCCGGACGAAGTCCCCAGCAGACCCGGCGAGTCGAGCCGGACCTCATCCGGCGCAGACGCGAAAGAGGGTGCCGCTCGGCTCGCGGCACCTACTGGCACATTCCTCGACAACATCAACCCGAACTCGCTGGAAGTTATCCACGACGCCAAGCTCGAACCGTCGCTGGCTGGCGCGAAGCCCGGCGAGCATTTTCAATTCGAGCGTCTCGGCTATTTCTTCGTCGACCCGGTCGACTCGAAGCCCGGCAAACCAGTCTTTAACCGCACGGCGACGCTACGCGATACGTGGGCGAAAGAAGCGGCGAAGGATTAGCAAACGGGGCGGTAACTTACCGCGTTTACCACATCTCGCCTTCATGCCATGCCATCAATGCGAGGGTGGCTGGGGTCGAGCGTCAGCGAGCCCCCAGCACGCTCGGCTGGGGGCTCGGCTACGCCTCGACCCCAGCCACCTCGTCGTCGCATGCCGCGTTCGCTCTTGTGGACAAATTGTCGTTGCGTTCTGCATTGCGAGCGAACAAGCCCGCGAGTTTTCTGGCGGTTTTCTTGTCCCCAATCGCCACCCGTTTGCAGTTAACATGCTGCCCGGTCTAAATTGATCAGCGTTTCTCAAACCGACTCGGCCAGGCCGCCAGCCGCGCCCGGGGCTCTTGGTTTCCCCCAACTATTCGAATGTGGCGGCAAATGGAGCGTGGAGAAAATGTTTCCTATGCTGAGCCGTCATCGAATCGTACTGTCAATAACGTTCTCACTCACGCAGTTCTTAGCCGCCTCGGCGACGGCCAAGAACTGGGCTGGCGGCAACGGCAACTGGAGCGTGGCCGGCAACTGGAGCCCCGCCGCCGTGCCAGTAGGCGGGGACACGATCAATATCGTGAATACCGATGGCACAGCGCGCACCGTCACGCTCGACGTCACGACTCCCACCTTGGGACTGATCTCGGTCGATCTGACCGGGGCCGGTACAGCAGCCAACACGCTATCAATGCCAAACAATTTCAACCTGACCTCGAGCGCCCTGTTCGTCGGCGGCTACAACGGATCAGGCACAACCTCCGGCCGCGGTGCGATGAATCAGGCGGGGGGCGCTGTAACGATGGTATCCGGCACCGACTTCGTGCTCGGCCACGGGGCCGGCTCGACCGGCACCTACACGATGACCGGCGGCACGCTCACCGCTCCGCAATCCGAGTTCCTCGGCTATAGCGGGACCGGTACGTTCAATCAGTCGGGTGGCACCAACACGATCAATGCCGGGGCAGTCGGCTCGTTCAACATGGGCGCGTTGTCTACCGGCAAAGGTTTTTACAATTTAAGCGGCGGTACGCTCACATCGAACAAATCGGAATATATCGGCGACGCCGGACAAGGCACCTTCAACCAGACCGGCGGCACCAACACGATCACTGGCACTAACGACCTGTACATCGGCTGGGCCTCCACCGGCATCGGCACTTACACCCTCAGCGGAAACGCGACGC
>CAZJWY010000012.1:16521-21120 GCA_964549545.1 uncultured Planctomycetaceae bacterium
AACGGCGCGGGCACGCTGAATGTGCAGGGCGGGATGGCGTACGTGGGCAACACGCTGCGGGTCAACCCCTCCGACACGCTGAATCTCAGCGGCGGCACACTGCGATTTAGCAACTTCGTGAAGTTCGCGTCCGGCACGCTGAATTACACGGGTGGCAACATCCAGATACCATACTTGTCCAATCAGGCTCTGGGATCTGACCCAACCCTCGCGACATTTTTCGGTTCGTCGCCCGTGATTCCGACCGGCAAGGGACTGATTTTCGAGACGCTCGGGGGCTACAACCAAGTTCATAATTCCGTTTCGGTCAACGGCGGATTACTCAAGTCGGGCGGCGAAATCGTCATCGGGTCAGTAGAAGCGGCCGGAAATCTAGCAGTCTCCAACGGCGGCGACGTTGACATACGCCTGAATTCGTATGTGGGGGTTCAACAAACCGGCGTGCTGAGCGTGACTGGGGCCGGTTCGACGTATTCGACCGGCGGCCTCTCCGTGTACAACGCAGGCACAGTGACAGTGCAGAACAGCGCCCTGCTCTCAACGAATAATTTGTACGTTTCCGGTACGCTGAATTTTTCGGGCGGCACGGTGCGGATGAATATGTACCAGCGCGCGGGCAGCGGACAGTTCAACTTCAACTACGGCACAATCCAGCTCGCCGGCGATCGCACGTTGGGTACCGACACGCTGGTCGCGGAGTTCTTCGGCGCCGGGCCGCTGACGATTCCGATATTCAAAGGGCTGACGGTCGAGGGGACGGCGACCATGCAGCCGTCGCTTCCTGTGACGCTGGCCGGCAGCCTTTCCGCCGGGACGCTCTTAATGAACCCTGGCAGCCGGTTGGCAACCACCGGCGGTTCGGTTACGACGGCCGCCGTGCTGGCGCTCGCCGGCTCGACGATCGACGCCACCAGCGCGAGCCTGACGATCGGCGATTCGACGAAGGTGAACGGCTTCTACTGCAATGGCACGTTGGCCGTGGGCAGTAATGGCGTGCTGCTCCGCGACGCCAACGATGCGGTGTTCGACTCGGCCGCACTCGTAGCACTCGGCATCGGCGCAACCCCGGGCAGCCTCGGCGCAGACAATGGACTGACGCTCGACTTTGGCGGAAACATCACCGGCTATGGAACGGTGACCACACCGAATAACATCGCCAAGCCGCTGATCAACAACGGCCATATCATCGGCGCGAGCGCCGCCCAGCGCATCACGCTCCCAGGCTACGTGAAAGGCGTCGGCACACTCGACAACGTGACCGTCACCGGCACGCTCAGCCCCGGTTTGTCGCCCACCGCGACGATGGCCGGCAATCTGGCATTCTCGCCAACCAGCGCGCTGATCATGGAGCTCGGCGGCACGGTAGCCGGTAGCCAATATGATCAGATCATCGCCTCAGGCGAGCTTGGTTTCGACGGCGCGTTGCAAGTCGCATTGATCGGCGGCTTCGCGCCATCGGCTGGGCAATCGTTCAACCTGTTCGACTGGGCGAGCGTCACCGGTACTTTCGACGCGCTAAGCCTGCCGGTCCTAACAGGCGGCCTTACTTGGAACACCTCGCAACTCTACACCACCGGCGTGCTGAGCGTGGCTAGCGCCGGAATCGCGGGCGACTACAACAACAACGGCACGGTCGACGCTGGCGACTACGTCGCCTGGCGCAAATCTCAAGGCACAAACACCGTCCTTCCCAACGACCCCACGGGCGGCACGATCGGCGCAGCCCAATACAACACCTGGCGCACGAACTTCGGCAAGCCGCCCGGCAGCGGCGCGGGCACGGATTTGGCTAGCACCACTGTCCCTGAGCCGGCAGGTGCGTCTTTCCTGCTCCTAACCGCAATGCTCTGGTTCGCCTGCTGTCATCCGCAATGGAACAATCGGCAAATGTAAGAGACTGCAACCCAATAGCGAGCGGCGGAGTTTATCCCCGTCGGGACAAGCCCGGCGGTTCGCTACTGTTTGGTTACTTACAACCTGCAAGCCTTTATAGATGTTTGCGCGGCAAATGACACCATGAGGCAAGGCTGCCATGCCCACGGCTTGGCGTGGGCATGCCGAAATGCCGCCGGAACATGGCCACTCCAAGCAGTGGCCATGGCACCCCAAGGCTCATTGGTAGCGCAGTTGCCATAGGTCCGCATACCGTGATTGCCGGAAAAGCCCCTAACGGTGTAAGCTGCCGGTTCATCAAGGAACGACTCAACGACGATTCTGATTTGGCGCTGGCATCGAATGTCGTAGCGGCCTGAGTACGGATTCGGAAAGCAGGAGGCTACGCATGCAGGGACGCACTTCACGTGGAACCACCGCATCACGCCTTGCACTTGCGGCAACGCTTTTACTTTCACACGCAACAACCGCTCCGGCCGCCACGCGTTTCTGGCGCAACAGCGCGGGCAGTGGCAACTGGAGCGCCGTCGCTAATTGGAGCAGCGTCTCGGCAGCCGACGCCAACTCAGCCAACAACGGCATTCCACTTGCCTCGGAGCCTGTCAATCTGGCTAACACCGATGGCCTCGCCCGGACGATCACCTACGATGTCGCCTCCCTCTCCATCGGCGCGCTGACGGTCGACCTCACCGGCTCCGGCACAACCACCGAAACGCTCTCGATCGCCGCCAACGCACTGACGGTGGGTGGGCTCTTCAATGTGGGAAACACCGGCCGCGGCAACGTCCAGCAATCGGGCGGCACCACTACCATCAACAACAGCCTCTTCATCGGCACCACGACCGGCGCGATAGGGGGCTACGCCTTGAGCAACACCGGATCGGTCTCGGCCACCGGCAACCTGAATGTCGGCGTATCGGGCACCGGCACATTCGATCAATCCGGCGGAACCGCCGCCGTCACGCTCGATCTCACTCTCGGCGTCAATACTTCCTCATTCGGCACGTACACGATGAGCAGTGGCGTCTTTTCCACAGGCGGGTCGCAGCTCATCGGGGCGTCGGCCACCGGCAACGCAAACCAGAGCGGCGGCGTGTTCAATCACTCCGGCGGCAGCAATACCGTCGGCGCCAGCCTGGTCCTGGGTTCGAACCTCGGCTCGACCGGCACTTATACGCTTAGCGGCGCCGGCGCCCTTACGGTTGCCCAGTCGGAAACGATCGGCAGCAACGGCAAGGGAACGTTCAACCACACCGGCGGCACGCATACCATCAGCGCGACTGCAACGTCCTTTCGCTTAGGCGCAAATGCCGGCTCGACCGGAACCTACAACCTCAGCGGCACTGCCGTGCTTACCTTCAACGTTGCCGAGTCGATCGGTGGGCAAGGTCTCGGCGAGTTCATCCAAAACGGCGGCACCCATACGATCCTGGGAGCAAACCACAACCTCACGCTGGGCAACGCCGTCGGCGCACCGACCGCCACCTACACCCTCAACTCAGGCAGCCTGATCGTATCGCAAAGCTCGGTGGTCGTCGGCAACACCGGACCAGCCTTGTTCGTTCAAACCGGTGGCTCGAATTCCACGTCCAGCCTGCAAGTCGCCGTCGGCTCAGGGCTCTCGGCCAGCTACACGCTCAGCGGCGGTGGCCTCAGCGCGACGGATCAGGTAATCGGTGACTCCGGCACGGGAACCTTCACCCAAACCGGTGGCATCAACACCGCCAACTTCATCTCCATCGGAGCCGCCAACGCCAGCACCTCCTCGGGCTCCTACAACCTCAGCGGCGGCACGGTCAACACGGGTTTCATGACGTTGGGCAGCAACACCGCGGTAAACGCCACGGGCACCCTCACCGTGAGCGGCACGAGCGTCCTCAACCTGACCAACATCCTGACCCTCTACAACTCCGGCTCCAGTCAGTTGAATCTTACTGGAGGCACGATCAACGCCACGACGCTCAACTTCAACGGCGCGCCCACCCGGTTCAACTGGACCAGTGGCACGCTCAACCTCAAGCAGGATGTCACCTGGGACCCCGGCGCCGCCCCCACGACCACGTCGGCCGCCTTCGGCTCATCGCGCACGCTCGGCAACAACCAATCGCTGATGATCACCGGCAATGAAACGCTCGGCGGCACGAGCCCGTTCGCTCTTACGCTCAACAGCGGCAGCACGCATCATGTCTCGGGCAACCTGACGATCAATCCAGCCGGCACTTTAACACAAAATGCCAACAGTTCATTGTACGCCGCCACCATCACCCAGGCCGGCGGCATCATCAACGGCACCCTCCAAGCCCAAGGCAACTTTGTTTATCAAAGCGGCACTTTCAACGCACGCTTGATCAATCAAGGCACGGCCAGCTTGGGAACCAACTTCGTAGCCGCAGGCGGTGTCGAAAACTTTGGAGCGATCACTCTCTCGACCGGGCAAACGCTCACCGCCAACGGCGCTGGCCTCGATAACTGGGGCACGCTCACGCTTTCCCGCGGAACGATCTCCGGCAGCGGCCCCGCGATCAACAACCTGGGCGGCACGCTCCGAGGCCAGGGCAACATCAACAATAACTTCACCAACACTGGCGTCCTGCTCGCTGAAGGCCTGTTGCGCTTCAATGGAGCTACGGCCACGAACAACGGCATCGCCCCCGGCAACGGCACGATCATCGGCAACTTCGCCAACGCCGCCGGCGGCACGCTCGA
>CAZJWY010000012.1:21130-52301 GCA_964549545.1 uncultured Planctomycetaceae bacterium
ACCGCAAGTCTGCTCGCCATCAATGGCGTCGTCGACAACAACGCCGACGGCCTCGACGAATGGACCAACGCCGGCCTCATCTCGCTGGGCACAGGCTCGGTGCTCAACAGCGAGCAACTTCTGAACTCGGGCACGATCAGCGGCGTCGGCACATTGAACACTCGCCTGATCAACTCGGGAGTGATCCGCGCGCAGGGAGGGCAACTCAACCTGGGCGGCAGTGGCGCGACGAACGAGCCGTCTGGATTGATTCAGGCCGCCACCGGTAGCGCCGTCATGGTCCTGCCAGGCCTCGCGACAAATGCTGGCTCGATTACGCTCACTGGCGGCGCGTTCGACAACAACAACCACGCCCTGACGAACTCCGGCACGATCAGTGGCTACGGCACTGTGCGCACCAGCACACTCACCAATTCCAACAAAATCAGCGTCGCCGGCGGCAACATGGATCTCCTCGGCAACGTCACGAACAATGGCACGATCGGTCTCGAAGGTGGACGCACCGCCTATTTCTTCGGCAACGTCAACGGCCCCGGAAGCTTCAACGGTGCCGGCGCCGCCGTGTTCCTGGCTGCCCTCTCTCCCGGGAGCGGCGCGGCGGCGGTCCGTTTCGCCGGCAGCGCAACCCTTGGAACGGCCAGCTCGCTCAACATCGAACTGGGAGGCACTACGCCGGGAACTGCATTCGATCAACTACTCGTAGATGGCGCGCTCTCGCTCGGCGGCACCTTGAACGTTTCCTTGATCAACGGCTTCTCACCAACCGCCGGCCAATCCTTCGACATCCTGAACTGGGGCGCCCTCAGCGGCACCTTCGCCACGCTCAACCTGCCGACTCTCCCCGGCCTGGCGTGGAACACCTCGCAACTCTACACCACCGGCGTACTAAGCCTCATGGTCTCCGCCGGCACCCCTGGCGACTACAACAACAACGGCACGGTCGACGCTAGCGACTACGTCGCCTGGCGCAAATCTCAAGGTATAAACACCGTCCTCCCCAACGACCCCACGGGCGGTACGATCGGTTCGACGCAGTACAATACATGGCGCACCAACTTCGGCAAACCGTCCGGCAGCGGCGCTGGAGACTCGCTGGCCGATAACGCATCGGTGCCCGAGCCAGCGGGTTGGGTGCTGTTGTGCGTTGCCGCCGCGCTGGCTTACGCGGGTAGGCTGCATTCTTGTCGATGAGCTTGCTTCGCCGCTATGCGGCTAAACGTGGTTGAGGCTGCATTTTATCGGTGGGCTTGCGCCCACCGCTACATTCCTGGGCCACTTCGTGGCCAAAATCGTTGAGCGTTACCATACCAAATCGCCAGCCGCGCAGCGGCGGGGGAATGTAGCGACGGGCGCAAGCCCGTCGTTTGGTGTCGCCCTGCCCAGGATCAAGCCGCGTAGCGGCGACAGAGGCTTTACCTGTCGCGCAACGATGACATCAATCCCACAAATACCGCTCGTCATCTTCGATGCCATGACGTTCGAGCAGCGCGCGAAATTCGTCTTGGTACGATTGGCCACGATGGTGTTGTTCTTGTTGCTGAATGTATCGCCGCACCGCGTCTACCCGTGACTCGCTTACGGAAAACGCCGCATACCCGTCTTGCCAGGCGAACTTCCGCATTTTGAGTTTTTCCTCGTTCACCCATCTGGATGAGTTCGCCTTGATCTGTCGCAATATTTCCGAAACCGAGTGGACCGGTTTTAGCTTGGTCAACAGATGCACGTGATCCGACATGCCACCGATATCCAGCAGAATGCCGCCTTCACCGCGAACGATGCCGCCGAGGTAGGCGTATAGATCGGGTTGCAGCTCGCGACCGATAAGTGGAAGTCGCTCCTTGGTGCTGAAGACAAGATGGTACAACAAATTGGTGTAGGTACCCGCCATGAATTTTCGCCCTCCTTCGCCGCTACGCGGCTAAACATGGAGGGCCATTCTAACGAGGGGCTTGCGCCCCTTGCTACATTACTGGGCCACTTCGTGGCCGAGCCGCGCGCCCACCGTTACACCTCTGGGCCACTTTGTGGCTGAGTCGCAATGCGAGCCAGGTGCGCGGAAATTGCCATAAACTCGACGAGTTTTGCACGGTGATGCGCATACGCAATCTGGAAAACGGGTAGTTTTCCGATGAGGCTCCGCGCACAATTCGCAGTTCTGCACGCCTCCACTGGAACCCCTACAGCGCAGTCCAAACCTTACCCCGAGTCGTCACAATACTTGCGACGACATGGGCGAAAACCGTCCGAGTGATATTCGCGCTATTTTGCACGCTGGTACGCAAAACGATCACCAGTAGACGTACCGCAAAAACAACTCCTGCTCCTTCGGCGGTAGTGCTTCGATATCCGGTACCAGGAACCGGTTGTCGTCGAGGTCGAGCAGCACCTTGCCACTTTCGCCGAAGTCTTGCACTTGGGCCTGGCTCCAGCGCATGGTGAATTTGCGGGGGCCATAGAGGGTACGCACGTCGAGCGTCAAATGGCCCATTTCCATTTTGATGGCGTCCACGCCCGTCACCGTTTGCAGCCAGTAGCGGCGTTCGAGCGCGGCGCGGACCATGATCTGGGCTTCCATCGGCCAGTCGTTGATCCGTCGCAAGATGCCGATTTCTTGTTCGTGGCCGTCGCGGTCCCAGATTCGCAGGCTGATGTAGTCGTGCGGGTTGGTGGCCGGGAAAAGGTTCACGGCGAAGACGCCGCGGTAAATACGTAGGTCCCGCGAGCCGAGCGGGACTTCTTGAGGTCCGCCTCGGCTCGGCGGACCTACTTCGATTTCTACGCCGCCGTGCGTCGCGCCGCGGATTTCGCAATCGCCCGGCTCCAACCAGCGGAGCTTGCTCGATCGGGCAACGTTGGCCGGCACCGCCACGATCTCGTCGGTCGACCGCGAATCGCCTTGGATTCGCACCAGGTTCGCGTACTGGCCATCCTTTTCGATCAGCTCTTCGTGGCTGCCTTGCTCGGTGAGGCGGCCGCGGTCGAAGACCATGATGCGGTCGGCCTCACGCAGCGTCGAGAGGCGGTGCGCGATGGCGATCGTCGTGCGGCCCTTGGTGAGCGCACGGAGTGCTTGCTGAATCGCTTGCTCGCTTTCGGCGTCGACGTTGCTCGTCGCTTCGTCGAGAACGAGGATCGGCGGATCGTAGAGGATGGCCCGGGCGATCGACATCCGTTGGCGTTCGCCGCCGGAGAGGCCCGAGCCTCGTTCGCCGAGCCAGGTGTCGTAGCCGAGCGGCGAGTTGAGGATGAAGTCGTGAGCCTGGGCGGCCTTGGCCGACGCGATCGCCTGCTCGGGCGAGCTGGTCGGCATCCCGTAAACCAGGTTTTGCCAGATCGTGCCGCGGAACAGGAACGGCTCTTGGAGGACGACGCCGATGTGCTCGCGCAATTGGACCGACGAAAGTTCGCGAACGTCGACGCCGTCGACCAGCACGCGGCCTTCGCAGGTATCGTAGAACCGGCAGAGCAGGTTGACCAGCGTCGTCTTGCCGCTGCCGCTGCGGCCGACGATGCCGATCGTTTCGCCCGCTTTGATCTCGAAGTCGATATCTCGCAGCACCGGCTGATGGCGTTCGTAGCCGAACGTGACGTTCTCGAACCTGATCCGGCCCTCAACCTCGGGCAGGTCTGTCGGCGTTTCGGGGTCTTTCGTGTCGACAGGGGTGTCCAACAACTCGAAGGCGCGTTGGCAACCTGTGAGAAAATTGGTAAGCCAGGTCGTGAACTGCGAGAGCGTGGCGAGAGGTGTGTAGAACATCGCAAGATAGGCGAGGAACGCCATCAACGAGCCGAGCGACATTTTGCCGTCGAGCACGTCGCGGCCGCCGATGTACCACACGATCAGGCCGCCGAGGCTGAAGATCAGTTGCATCGTCGATGAAAACGCGACGGTCGAGTAATCCACATGCCGGCGGCAATCGCGGAGCTGGCCGCTGATCCGATTGTACCGTTCATACTCGCGATCCTCCTGGGCAAATGCTTTCACCACGCGCATGCCAGAAAGCATGCCCGTGAGCATGCCGGCCTGCTTGCTGGTGGCGTCCCAGTAGCGGTAGTGTTTCGGGTGAACGTGTTTCCAGAAGAACCAGCTTCCGCAAATGACGAGCGGAGCCGGAATGAGCGTGAAAACGGCGAGCTTCGGGTTGAGCGTGAAGAGCATGATGCCGACAGCCGTCACCTGCACGATTTGCAGCAGGAAGCCGCCGGTGATTTGTTGCAGCAGGCTTTGGATCACTTCGCTGTCGTAGGCCACGCGGCTCATGACCGCGCCGACCTGGTGGCGATCGTAATAGTCGAGGCCGAGCGATTGCAGCTTGGCGACGAGGCTCGCACGGAAGTCGTACGTGAGGGCGACACCAACTCGCGTGGCTAACCGGCCCTTCACAAAATTTACGGCGCTCAGCGTCATCCGCGCCACGGCCAGAGCCGACACGACCGCGAACAACGCCATGAACAAGTTCTGCGGATTCGGCGAGGCCTGACCGGCTTTGAGGATGTGGTCGACGAGGTATTGCTGCAGCTTGGGCGGCGTCAGCTCGGCCGCCACCGCGACGAGCATCAAGCCGCACATGATGAGCGCAGTCACGCGATACGGCCACAACATTTGCACGAGTCGGCCGAAGATCGCCTTCCGCGGAATGCAGCGGGCACACGCCTCATTCGCCACCGGCAACCGCTGGCCACACTTGGGGCAATGCGTGACTTTCGTCGTGGCACTTTCGTCGACGTGTACTTCGCCGGCGGTGCGCAGGTCTTCCAGGTAACGGGCTAATCGGCTGAAACGGTCGGCTTCGGTGTTCGGAAACCGGGCCAGATCGACCCAGTAGTCGTCGACATAGGCCTGGAGAAAGCCGGAGCCGACGGTGCTTTGCGTGCGGAATTCGCTGACCTTCGAGACGGGCACATGCGTTTCGACGGTGGCGCCGCCCGACTCACGCACGGCGGCCACGTTGTTGCGGGTAGCAACGATCCAGTTCTTCTCCGGCCGGCCGGAAAGCGACAGCTCACTCGTCGTGCAGAGGACGACCGGCACGCCATTGAGGCCCTGGCGATCGAGTTCTTTATAGATAGCAGTTGGTAATTCTTCTTTGAACATAAAAATGACGCAAATGGGCGAATCAAAGGGACTAACAGGCCGAAAACCGAGTGGTGGAGATTTAGCAACAGTGCAGGGGATGCACGTCTGCTCGGCGCCTGTGGATAATCACCGCGGCCGAAGGCTCGCGGCAACCGAAATGTCGTTGTGTTTGGAAGGGCGGAAAGATAGCAAATACCGACGACTGGCGCAAGGGCAAACTAAGGCGTAAAATCCGAGGGAAGCGGCCGAGAGGTAGGTCGGGCTTTAGCCTGACGACGCAGCGGACACGGTGCGATGTCAGGCTAAAGCCTAACCTACAATTCTGTCATCCTGAGGGAGGCTTTGCGACCAAAGGATCTTGCACCACGGCAGGCGAGATTCTTCGCTACGCTCAGAATGACACCGGGACTCCGCTCAGAATGACGTAGTGGTGAATGATTACACTCGACCGCTGCCATTCAATAGGCTTGCTGCCAATTGCTTCATAATTTTTGAGGTTGCCATGAACTATCGCGTTGCTGCAATTTGGTGCTGGCTAGTCGTGCTCGCTGGCGGAGCGGTCGCGTGGGCGAAGCCGGCGGACCAACTGGTTCGCGAAAAGTACGGGGCGATCGTTCGTGGCAACGTGAACGAAAAGAAGCTCGCCCTCGTCTTCACCGGCGACGAGTTCGCCGAGAGCACGGAGCCGATCCTCCACACGCTAAAAGAGCACAAGATCAAAGGTGGCTTCTTCGTCACGGGCAAGTTCGCCCGCAACGAGAAGTTTCGCCCGCTGCTGGAACGAGCGGTTGCCGAGGGGCACTACGTTGGGCCCCATTCGGACTCGCACCCGCTGTACGCCTCGTGGGACGATCGCGACAAAACGCTCGTTACCGAGGAATTCTTCAAGACCGACTTGAAGAAGAACATGGCCAGCCTGGGAGCGATCGGGGCACTCAAACGGGATCAGCCGGTGTTCTTTATTCCGCCGTACGAGCATTACAACCGCGATCAGGCGAAGTGGTCGCGTGAGCTTGGCGTCGTGCTGTTCAACTTCACGCCCGGCTCGGGCTCGAATCGTGACTACATGCGCGAGGACGATCCCAAATTCGCCAGCTCGCAAAAGCTCTACGACGACATCCTCGCCTACGAACGGAAAGACCCGCACGGTCTCAACGGCTTCGTGCTGCTCCTGCACCTGGGTTCGGGGCGGAAAGACCCGTTTCACACGAAGCTCGGGCCGCTGTGCGACGAGCTAACGAAGCGTGGGTATACATTCGAGCGAGTGGATAAGTTGCTGAAGTAGTTGACCTGCTCAAAGGATTTTTTATCTCTCGCAGAGGCGCAGGGGGCGCAGAGGATTTTGAACCACAAAAAGCACAAAAAATCGCGAAAGCATCAAGGCGGTTTAGATTTGATATTGAAAGCATAATTTTCCACGGCCGCCTTTCGTGCCTTTCGTGGTATGTCTCTTGGCTCTGCGCCCCCTGCGTCTCTGCGAGAGCCATCCTCTCTAAAAACCGGGCTTGACGCATCTACGGCTTGTTCAGTACGTTTTCGACAGTTGATGGGTGATTGACTGATGGAGGATTGGCGTGACAGAGGTTTTTCCGACGGATCGTGAGCTGGAAGCGCTGAAGGTGCTGTGGAACAAAGGGCAGGCCACGGTGCGCGATGTGTGGCGAGTGCTGAGCGCGGCGGAGCCGGAGCTGGCGTATACAACGGCACTCAGCCTGATGCAGGTGTTGGAACAGAAAGGTCTTGTGAGCCATCGGGCGGAGGGCAAGACGTATGTTTATTTCGCCCAGGTGGAGCGGAAGAATGTCTTCGAGCGGTTGGCGTCTCGCTTTCTGGAGCGGGTGTTCGACGGGGCGGTCGACGAGTATCTGGTTCACGCCCTTAAGGGCAAGCGGCCGAGCGACGAAGAGCTCGATCGGCTGGAGCGACTCATTGCTGAAGCCAAAGCACAATCGAAACGGAAACGGAAGAAGACACGGTAGGATACGGTTTACACAAGGTATATAGACCGGCCATCTTGGCCGGGTGCCGTACGGATTCCGACCCAAAATGGGTCGGCTATATAGCAGATATAGCAGGAGGTTGACGATGGGCTGGATGGAGCAACTCGCGGCGTGGTGGGTCGATTATCTGGCGATGGCGACCGTGCTGCTCGTGGTCGTGCTGGCTGTGGGGTTCGCGATGCGTCAGCCCGTGCAGCGGATGACGATGGCTTGGTCGGCGATGGTTGCCCTGGTGGTGTTGGCCGTTTGTTGCAGCGTGCCCGGCTGGCCACGATGGGCCGTGCATAGCCGGCTGCCAATCACCGGCCAGTTTACCGCAAAGCGTTCGTCGACAAGCAACGCCGGCGCCGCGTTCAAAACCGTCCGCGAATACCTGGAACATCGCGATCGGCAGCCTGCTGCCGATGATTCGATGGCAAGACGTGGTAATTTGGAGAAACAGCCAACCGGTTCCACCACCAACGAACGTGGAACGAAGCCCGCTGTTTCGTCCTCGCCACCTCTCAACTACTGGTTACTCGCGACGGCCGCGTTACTGGCCGGGTCGGCGCTCACGTTGGCATGGCTGATTCTGGGCCACGTACGCGCCTGGCGACTCTGCCGGGCAGCGACACCGGCCCCGGAGTTCGCTGTGGCGGAGCTTCGTTTGCTCGTCGGCCCGCAGGACCAACTACCGCAGTTGCTCGTTGATAACCGACTTTCATCGGCTGGGGCGGTCGGATTGTGGCAACCCACGATTCTGCTGCCGGCTCATGCGTTGCAATCGCAAGAACCCTCGACGGCGAGTGCTCTTCGGGCCATCCTCGCCCACGAATGGGCCCACATCGAACGTGGCGACCTCTGGCTCCTGGCGTTCGGCCGGTTGCTACTCATCCTGCTCTACATGCATCCACTGTATTGGCTACTGCGGCGACGTGTGCTCGCCGACCAGGAACTACTGGCCGATGCTACAGCCGCGAACCACTGCGGCCGGCATCGCTACGCCGAGACGCTCGTCGCCTGGGCTCGGCAGCAGCCACGCAGCGGGTCGAAGGTCAACTGGGGGCTGAGCATTTGGGAGCGGCCGAGTCAGCTTTCCAAACGGATTGCCGTGGTCATCGACGAGAACATAAAGTTACGGATGGCCTGCTCGCGCCCGTGGCGGATTGCAAACATGTGTATCATTGCCGCGCTGGCAATCAGCCTGTCGCTGCTGACACTGAACCCGGTGCCCCAAGCGGTGGCTTTAGAGGCCAAACCGAAGACCACGGAAATAAAACCTTCGACCGAACCTCAAGCCACGAAAGAGGCTCTTCCAACCGTTACGGTCCGCGGCAAGTGCCTTGATGCCAAGGGCCAACCCATTGCGAACGCCCATGTGATGTTGTTCCGCGACGCAAATTCAAAGCGAGATCAAACTGTTCCCATGGGTCGCATCCAGATTTTCCCACACACTGGCGGTCCACAGCCACCAGCGACCTTGGGTTCGAGCGCGCGCAGCTCCACGCCTGATCGACTCTTGCAAGAAACACAAACGACTGCGGACGGTGAATTTCAGTTTGCCAATTTGCCGGTAGATGAAGCTTGGCAGGCACATCAAGCAGCACTGTGGGTGGTTGCCCAAGCGCCGCAGAAGGGGACAACCTTTGACTATCCAAGTATTCAGAAAACGGCCGACGGCAAACTTACTATCGAGCCACTGAAGATGTCGCTGCAGGCAGCCGCGTCGCTCAAGGGAAAAATCTCCGACGCAAAGGGGCTGCCTGTTGTCGGCGCGGTGGTGACGTGCAACTCGGAAAGTTGCTTAATATGCCCACGTCCCGGAATTGTTTGTGCGGTGACCGATTCAGAAGGGCATTACGAAATCAATGATCTGACACGATTCGACGTTCGATCGCTGCCGCCTTCTGTAACAGAGTTTGGCATGATGAAACAAGTCAGCCTGACGGCCTCGGTCGACCATCCCGATTACGAACCAGGAATCATCGAATACACCAAGACTCCTGCCACGGTCGATCTGGTGCTAAATCCGCCCGCAAAGCTCAACGGCCGTGTCGTGTTCGACGACAGCGGCGAACCGGCAGCAAAGGCATCTGTGCGATGGGTCAGTAAGGACTATCTCACAGGCGCAGTTGAAACAGACCAAGAGGGGAACTTCAAGATTCTCCGCCTATCGCCGGGCAAGTATACGATTGCAGTCGAACGCAGCGATCGGCCCGCAACTACGCAATCGGTGGATTTAGCTGCCGGCGACAACCGGCTCGATGTCTCCTTGAAGCAAGGCGCAATTATCAAAGGCCGCCTGGTCGACGATGCAACAGGAAAGGCCGTCCATTTTGATCGCACGTTCGGAGCCGAAGTGCATGCCTACATTCCCGAACGACGCGACACGACGCAAAACAAGGTCTGGGTAAGAAAAGACGGCACGTTCAAGCTAAGCGTGGAGCCGGGGCGCAACGTGATCGTATTACCCCATCCAGAATGGCAGTTGAAAGACGCTGCCACCTGGAGCGAGAAAGGCGTTGAAGTCGCGTTGGGGCAAACGCAAGAAATCGAGCTGCGGGTGACGCCTCAGGCCAGCGGCTGGGGCTCGCTGTTTGGACAACCCGTGGTGCGGCCGGCCAAAGTGAAGGAGGAGCCAGCACAGCCAGCCGCACCAGATATGCCGGAAGAAAACTGGAGCCTAGGCGATCCAGAAATGGACCGCATCTATGGCGCTTTCACCAGGCTGCCCGACGAGATGCTGCCCACGGAACCGATGGACGAAGAAACGCTGGATGCGATGCTGGAATCGTCGGCCGAGGTGGAACGCAAAACCGTTGACGGAAAAGAATGTATTACCTCGATTCAAGTGGGTGCCATTGAACCAATCGGCGATCCCTCCTTGCTCGCTCAGTCGCTGTATGTCAGCTACAGCCTTCTTGCTCACATCGACCGCTATCCGGATCTGGAAGGCCTCTTGATGGTAGGCAGCCCGGGCAACGACCAATGGCTGGAAGCACTTCGCGGCCATAAACGGTTGCAATCGCTGCAACTTGTATGGTCGAAAAACCTAACCGCTAAGGGCGTTGAACACCTAACGACGATTCCGCATTTGAAGCATCTGGGAATGTTTGGCCCGCACCTCGACGATAAAGCACTTTTCCATCTGGGCCGGATGCCCGCGCTCGAAACGGTTACGTTTGGCGGCAAGTTTTCCGACGTGGGCGTGGTCGCTCTTCAGCGCAACTCACGGCTTACGGGAGTCGCGCTGCTCGGCTTCGGCAAGTCGAATTTCACCGATCAAAGCCTGCGCATGCTAGCCGGGCTGCCGAAACTTGAAACGCTCCAAATCGAGCGGGTAGCGGGCGATCAGCCTTTCACCGACGAAGGACTGAAGGCATTGGCCACTTCGAAGTCGCTAAAGACGATCAGCGTTGGCGGCAAGGGAATTACAGATGCTGGCCTTCGTCACTTGAAGGAACTCAAGACGCTCGAAAATTTGACGCTCGAACGGACCTCAGTGACCGATCAAGGCGGCGATGAGCTTAAAAAAGAGTTGCCAGGGTTGAAACTGAAGATTAAACGTGAGTAGTTTCGGTGGCCAGCTGTGTCCAACACCGTCATTCTGAGCGAAGCGAAGAATCTGTTCGACAGGCCAGAGATCCTTCGGTCGCCGAGCCTCCCTCAGGATGACACGGCCCACTGGGATGATTTGATGGCAGGGCGTGGCAATTTAGAGAAGTAACCGCCGTGCTCCGACACCCGCGAGACAGCGTAACGCCCGTCGGAATATTGTGACGCTGCTGAGGTCCCGCTCGGCTCGCGGGACCTACTGCTACTCGGCTCCGGAGTTGGAGCGGGTCGTTTCGGTGATTTTGTCGACGACGTTGTTCAGCACGAAGACTTCGACGCAGTTGTTCTCATCTTGCCACGAGGCTTCGAGGCGCGTGGTTAGCGGCTCGTAGGATGCCGATTGGCTGAGGCGGATGCGGTCGCCTTCGACGCCTTTGCCCAGGAGAAACTTCATCACTTGTTGGCTGCGCTCAAAGCAGAGTTGCCAATGGTCGCGGTAGGGGGCGTCTTTCGGTAGCGGGCGGCGAGTGGAGTGGGATCGCAGCTCGATCCGGTTTTGCTTGCCGATGAGCGCCGGCATCAGGTCGTTGAGGCGATTTTGAGCGTCTGGCGACAGTTCGGCGGAGCCTTCGTTGAACGTTACGGTCAACGAAGGCAGGTTTCGGTCATCCGCGACGACATGGACCTTGTGCTTTTGCTGCCAGACAGAGGCGGCCCCGGGGCGGCGGTCGGTGGCGTTGTCGACATTGGCCTGCGGCCAGCGTTGGGGCAGGATGCCGGTGGCGCTGTCGGCGAACGGCGTATCGCCGCCCAGGCCGGTCGGCAGCTTGTGATCGGTCGTGGTGTTCTCGGAAGAGGAGCCCCACGGATCGTTGAAGTAGCCGCCGATGGCTTTCTTCGTTTCGTCGCTTTGCGAGGTCAGCCACATTACGAGAAAAAACGCCATCATCGCGGTCACGAAATCCGCGTAAGCCACTTTCCATGCACCGCCGCCATGACCTGCCATTTTGTTTAGGTGTCAGGTGTCAGGTGTCGGGTGTCAGATAAGAAACCTGACACCCGACACCTGACACCTGACACCTTCCTCCTAAGCTGCTTCTGCTTCTTTGAACCAGTTGTCGAGTTCTTCGCGTTCGGGGCGGAACTCGCTGCCCATGTTGCGTCGGGCCATTTCGACTGCCACTTTTGGCGGCAGGTTGTTGGCAAATCCTACAATGATCAGCGCGATCAGCTTGAAAAACGAGCTTTCGGCCTGGCCGAGCGACTCCATGCGGGTGGCCAGTGGGGCCGCGAAGCCGTACGACAGCAAAATTCCGAGGAACGTACCGACGAGCGCGGCGCCGACCTTGTGGCCGATCTCGGCCGGCGGGCCATCGATGTGCCCCATCGTTACGACGATGCCGAGCACCGCCGCGACGATGCCGAAGCCCGGCAAGGCGTCGGCGGTCTTTTGCAGCGCGTGCATCGGGGCGTGGTGTTCTTCGGCCATTACCTTCAGCTCGGTGTCGAGCATATCGGCAATCTGCTCGGGGCGGATCGTAGCGTCGATCAGCGGCCCCAGGCCGCCGCAGATAAAGTGGGCCAGGTGATGGTCGTGGATGACCTTCGGGTACTTGCTGAAGATGCTGCTCTCTTCTGGCTTCGATACGTGTGGCTCGAGGGCGAGCATGCCGTCGCGGCGAGCCAAGCGGAGCAGGTCGTAGCAACACTTGAACGTTTCTTCGTGCTTGGCCTTGTTGTAGGGCGAACCCTTGATCGAGGCGATGACGCCCTTGATCAGGTCGATCAGCACCTTCTTGGGCGAGCCGATGATCATGCCGCCGAGAGCCGCGCCGCCGATCGTCACGAATTCGGACGGATGGATCAACGAGCCGACATGCCCGCCGGCCATTGTAAAGCCGCCGAGCACGCAGCCTACCACCACAACAATGCCAAGAATAACGATCATGATTCAGTCAATTCGGAACGGGCGTCGATCAAAAGCGGAGAGTCATTGGGTGAAATGCGGGCGGTCGTCGACACAATCGAGAGCATGCTGCTCGCGGTGCCTACGATCCGCGCCTGGGAAAACATAGCTTAGGGAAGTACGCAGAGAGGGTGTCAAAACCCTTAAAATCAAGCACTTTCGGCCTACGGCGGGGTGATGGCGGGCGATTGTTACAACCGGACCAAGAGGCCCACACAATCGTTAGAGTTGGAATCGATGGCGCGAGGGCAGGCGGTGTGAGTTTGGAGAAGAGCCTTGGGGTGCCATGGCCACTGCTCGGAGTGGCCATGTTTCAACCCTTCGGCATGCCCACGCAGAGCCGTGGGCATGGCACCCGGCTATTGGAGGCCTTCGTGGGTCAGTGCCCGTGCGTTGCAACGGCGTCGACTGGTTGCTCGGCCTTGGGTTTGCCGTGGCCGAACCACTCGGCGAGGCCTTGCATCATGACGAAGAACGCCGGAACGAAGAAGATGGCCAAGAACGTCGAGGCCACCATGCCGCCGAAGACCGCAGTGCCGAGAGCTTGCTGGCCGGCAGCGCCCGCGCCGTGTGCGACCATCAGCGGGACGACGCCGAGGATGAACGCGAAGGAGGTCATGAGGATCGGGCGGAACCGCATGCGGGCCGCGTGGGCGGCGGCATGTTGAATGGTTTCGCCGCGGCCTCGCAGGTCTCGCGCGAACTCGACGATCAAAATCGAGTTCTTGCTCGCTAGCGCGATGATGAGCACGATGCCGATCTGGGTATAGACGTTGTTGTCCATGCCGCGAATCGAGACTGCCGCGATGGCCCCCATCACGCCAAGCGGGACGACGAGAATAACGGCCCAGGGAATGAACCAGCTTTCATATTGAGCGGCCAGCACGAGGTAGACGAGTATTACTGCCATCAGGAAGATTCCGATCGCTTCGCTGCCAACGCGTTTTTCCTGATAAGCCATGCCGGTCCACTCGAAAGTCATACCTTCGGGCAAGTTGCGTTCGGCGATCTGCTCCATGAGTTGCAGAGCTTCACCGGTGCTGCGGCCAGCGGCCGGTTCGCCGGTAATCGACGCAGAAGAGTACATGTTGTAGCGATTGACGATCTGCGCGCCGAATGACTTGCGGATATCGATCAGTGTGCTGAGTGGAACCATCTCGCCTTTGCGGTTGCGTACTTCCAGGCGATTGATATTATTCTTATCCGCCCGGTAATCGGCCTCGGCCTGGATGCGCACCTGGTAGACGCGGCCAAACTTGTTGAAGTCATTGACATAGCTCGAGCCGAGATAGGACTGCATTGTTCCGAACACTTCGCTCAGGGGAATATCGAGCAGCTTGACCTTCTCGCGGTTGACATCCACATACAACTGCGGCACGCCGGGGCGAAACGTGGTGTTCAAGGCGCCCAAACCGGTCTGCGTGAGGGCGTCTTCGATGATACCCGTGACGACTTGGCCGAGGATGGCACGTCCTAAATCGCCACGATCTTGCACGATCATTTCGAAGCCGCCGCGCACCCCGAGGCCGCGAATCGCCGGCGGCACAAACGGAAAGACGACTGCGTCTTCGATCACACCTAGCTTGGTCCGGAGGTTGTCGAGGAGCACATCGAGCGTCAAGCCTTGCTTGAGCCGTTCTTCGAGCGGGCTGAAGGTGACGAAGAGCGTGCCGGTGTTTGGAGCGGAGCTGTTGTCGAGAATCGAGAGACCGCCGATGGTTACCCAATCCTGGATGCCCTCGGTTTTGGCAAGGATGTCGTCGATGCGGCGCATGATGGCTTTCGTGCGGTCTTGCGACGCGGCGTCGGGCAATTGGACGAGCACGAAGCCGTAGCCTTGATCCTCGGTCGGAATAAAGCCGGTCGGCACGCGTTGATACCACCAGACGGTGAGCACCATGAGGCCGATGAACAGGACCATCATCAGCGGCCAGACCTTGACGATCTGGCGGACGATGGCCGCGTAAACCCCCTCGAGCCAACCGTAGACTTTGTCGAACCAGCGGGTGAAAAAGTTCTTGCGTCCACTCGGAGGCTTCAACCAGAGCGCGCACTGGGCCGGCTTGAGCGTGACGGCGTTGATCGCGCTGATCAGGGCGGTGGCCGCGATGGTGAGCGCGAATTGCTGATAGAGCTGCCCCGTGATGCCGCTCATGAAGGCGCTCGGAAGAAACACGCTCATCAGCACGAGGGTAATGCCGATGATCGGGCCAAGCACTTCGTTCATCGCCTGAATAGTGGCCTCGCGAGGCGGTTGCCCCTGTTCGATATGATGGGCCGCGTTTTCGACGACGACGATCGCGTCGTCGACGACGATGCCGATTGCCAGCACGAGGCCAAATAACGTGAGCATGTTCACGCTGAAGCCCAACAGCCACATTGCAAAAAAGGCGCCGATGATCGTAACAGGGACCGTAGTGGCTGGAACCAGCAGCGCCCGCCAGTCTTGCAGGAAGACGAGGATTACGAGCAGCACCAGAACGCCCGCTTCGAAGAGCGTTTCGTAAACGGCATGAATCGACTCTTGAACGAACTTGGTCGTATCGAGCGGAAACTCGTAAGTCATCCCCTTGGGGAACTTTGCGCTCAGCTTCTCGACTGCCTCGCGCACTTGGCGAACGACATCGAGTGCGTTGCTGCCGGGCAGTTGGAAAATGCCGATGTTTGCGGTGGGCTTACCCCGGAGCAAGTTGTATTGGTCGTACGTTTGCCCGCCGAGCTCGATTCGAGCGATGTCTTTGAGGCGTGTGATTTGCGTGCGCCCCCGGGCGCGCACGATGATGTTTTCGAATTGCTGGACATCGCTCAAGCGACCGAGCGTGGTGACAGTGTACTGGAAGTCTTGCTCGTTCTTCAGTTTGAGGGGCGGTTGGCCGACCTGCCCGGCGGCGACCTGCACGTTTTGCTCGCGGAGAGCGGCGGCGACGTCTTCAGTGGTCAAATTGCGCGCTTTGAGTTTCTCGGCGTTGAGCCAGATGCGCATGCTGTAGTTCGCGGTGCCGAACACCCTCACTTCGCCTACGCCGCGAATGCGGCTTAGCTCATCACTTACGGCGCGGGTGGCGTAGTTCGAGAGAAACAAGCTATCGAATGTGTCGTCTGGGGAGGTCAACGAGATGACGAGAATGATGTTCGTCGATTGTTTTTTGACCGTCACGCCCTGGCGGCGAACTTCCTCGGGAAGCTGCGGCTCGGAGATCGAGACGCGGTTTTGCACGAGCACCTGGGCGGTATCTAGATTCGTGCCGATTTCGAATGTGACGGTGTTCGAGTAGCTACCGTCGCCGGAGGAGGTCGACGACATGTAGAGCATGTTCTCTACGCCGTTGACCTGGGTCTCGATCGGGGCGGCAACGGTGTCGGCAACCACCTCGGCATTGGCGCCCGGGTAGCTCGCACTGATGCGCACGGTCGGGGGCGTGATCGCCGGGTATTGCTCGACCGGCAGTTGCCAAACGGAAATCGCGCCGAGCAAAACCGTCACGATAGCGATGACGTTCGCAAAGATCGGTCGATCGATAAAAAACCGTGAAATCATTGCCGCTATCGAATCCCTCGCGGACAAGCGCGGGGGCAGGGGAGGGGGGGAACAGTTTGCTGTTTGTTACTATTTGGCCGAACCGCTTTTTTCGGGCGGCGAAGCTGCTTCTTCTTTTGGCTCGCCGGAAGGCTGGCCGGGAGGTGTGTCTTTGTTGTTCGCTGCAGGTGAATCTTTCGTATCCTTAGCGGCGTCGGGCTGCGGGGCAGCGCTTGGCTCGGTTTCGGCAGGCGCTGCGGGACTGGCCGCAGTAGCCCCTGATTGTTCGACGTTGATTATTGCGGGGACGTTCATTTGCGTGCGTTCTGGCTCGACAGTCGCACCGGGACGAGCTCGCTGAAGGCCGTTAATGACAACCCAGTCGTTTTTGGTGACGCCTTCTTCGACGACGCGAAACATTCCAAGGTGGATGCCCAGCCGCACAGTACGGTATTCGACGACGTTTTTATCATTCACCACGAGCAAATAGTCGCCGCGCTGGTCGGTGCCGATGGCTCGCTCCTCGACCAACAGGCGGGGCACCGGGCTGCCGATCGAGGCCGATACTTTGATGAACATGCCCGGAATCAGCGACCAATCGGGGTTTGGAAAGATGCCGCGTCGACGGGCCGTGCCTGTTGATGGGTCAATCTTTAGATCACGATATTCCAGCTTCCCTATATGTGGAAAACCTTGCTCGCTAGGCAAGCCTAGGTGAAGCGTGGGGGGCGTCTGCTCGGGGTCGGGCAACTCTTTGTTCCGCGTCATCGCCATGAAGCGGAGCAGGTCGCTTTCACTCAAATCGAATTGGGCGTAAATCGGGTCGATGCTTTGGATCGTAGCGAGCAGCGTTTCTTGCGCCTGCACCAGGTTGCCGATGTCGACGAGGTGCTGTCCGATGCGGCCATCAATCGGAGAATGGATTTGCGTGTAGCTGAGGTTCAACTCGGCGGTCGCGACATTGGTTTCGGCGGCCGCGACGTCGGCCTTTGTCGTGGCAACCTGCGCTGCTTGTACATCCAGCTCTTCTCGCGTCACGACGCCATTTCTCAGCAGCGGTTCCATGCGTCGATACTGGCTCTCGGCAAGCGATTGGTTGGCAATTGTCTTTTGCAGAGCTGCTTTCGCCGAGTCGAGGGCCAGTTTGTACGGCGCCTGCTCGATCACGAACAGGAGGTCGCCTTTCTTTACATTCGAGCCATCCTCGAACAAGATTTTTTCCAGATATCCCTTCACCTGAGAACGCAGATCGACTGATTGCGTCGCTTGAGTAGTGGCGACGAATTCGATCGTATCGCTAACCGGGCGCTCGACCGGCTGAGCTACGGTCACTTGAGGCGGCGGAGGAACGACAAGCTGATTGGGCTGGCGGCAACCGGCCAAAATGGCCAGGAGGAGTATGCAAAAAGTGCGATACTGCGGCTGAGTCATGCAGGAACCTCGATCCACGATGCGGCGAGGCAAACCAGCACGGCCGCTTGGATTCAGCATTATTCCATTCTAGTTCACTCCTAACAGCAAGCAGCAAGGGCTTGAGCTGCGCGGAGAGGGAACAACGCTTGTTTCAGTTATTATGATTACGCAATGTCCGAATGCCGAGGGGGCATAGGCAGTTTGACGTAGCGAAACCACGCCCGTAAGCTGAAACACGACTGCCCTGCGGGTTTATCCCCATCACAATTCCACTATTTTTGGCACTTAGAACGGACGGGCTTTTACCATGCCGCTCATTCGCCGTCGGACCAAACTCATCCAATACCTTCTTAGCTGGACACTGATTGTGTCGATGGTCACGGGTCCCTCGGTCCAGGCTTGGGCTCAAACCAACGCCGCAGCGATGTCGGTGCGCACGCGACTGGAAGGAACGACTCCGGAAGGGCCAGAGTCGCCGCAACCGGGCGCCCCAGCAGCAGTCCCTGGGTCGAGCCCCGTGATTCCAGGTGAGTCGAGCGCTGGGAAGATCGACCTGCGGTACCTTGCGCCGAAGTCGGCCGTCGTTGCCGTTGTCCGGCCGTCACAGATTCTGGCGTCGCCGTTTGCTCAAGTTTTTCCGGTTGAAGTCGCCTCGGCCGCGGCAATGAAATATCTCGGATTCGACGCGGCTGAAATGGAGGAAGTCGTGGGGTTTGCCGACGCCTCGAACCCGGTCGCCCCTGGATACGGAGTGGCATTTAAGTTCAAGAACCCGATCCGCGCAACGTCCATTCCGGTCGAGCGACGCGCGCACGCTCAACTTGCTGATCTTGGTGGGAAAAAGTACCTGCGTAGCGCGTCGCCGATGATGTACAGCCTGTATGGGCCCAACAATCGCACACTAGTTGCCGCGCCCGATGCTGCGCTACATCAGTTGGTTGAGTCGATGAGCCAGCCAAAATCGGGGCCACTTCTGGATCGGGTTCATGAAGTGTCGGCTGGAAATGATTTGTATTTGGCGGTCGATGTCGCGGCATTGCGACCCTTCATTCAAATGGGGCTTGCGCAGTCGCCGGCGAATATTCCGCCGGCGGCTAAAGCAAACCTGGAAATGCTGAATGAGATTTCGGCTGTTGAATTGACGCTCAACGTCTCGGCGCCGGGGCCAACGTCTTTTGTTTTGCACTGCAACGATGACGAGGCCGCACAAAAGGTCGAAACCGCCATACAAGAAGCGTTGCAGAAGATGAGAAGCACGCCCGCCACTGAGCAACCGATGGACGACAACTTCATGGCACAGGCGATGGAGCGATATTGGGAGCGAATGCGGCAACCGATTACGCCTCAGCGCAATGGGACGAGCATCACATGCGTTCATATCGATGGTCAGAATCCGGCCCAGCAGCAATTGGTAGCCGCGACGATTATCGGCATCGCGGCAAGCGCGCTAGCTCCCGCAATCAAGGCGGCTCAAAATGCCGCGATGAAGAATCAGGCTACGCTGTCCGGGCCAGGCGGACCTGGTGGGCCGGAAGGTCCGATGGGTGCTCCGGGATCGCCCGAGGGAGGAACGCCGTAAGGAGTTCTGCTCTTCGGTTGTGCTACGCGGGGTGGTGGAGATACGGCGTTGCCGCCGTCGCTAAACCCAAGTGCGATGAACATCAACGGCAGTCCGCCGTGGTGCAGATGCCAGTCGCGTGGCTAGCTGCGGCGACGCGAGCGGCAACATATTAGCATGGCGGTCATTGCCAGTAACGTAATGCTTGCTGGTTCGGGAATGGCTGCAGATGACATCGAGCCTGCGCCAAATCCAGCAGCCGTTTGGCCGAAGTGGGCTCGCCACACGTCGTAGTCGCCATCGTTGACGATGAAATCGCCATTACCGTCGGCGCCGCTATAGGCGGTGGCAACCGGTTGGCCATACGCGCGTTTCCAAGCGATGTAGTCGCCTGCGTCGACGATGTCATCGCCGTTGAAGTCGCCGGCTAAGCGCGCGATGCCCTTGAGCGTAAGCGTCATTGTCTTGTTGGTCGCGCCAGACAAGTTTTCATCCGAGAGCGTAAGCGTGTACGTGGCCAGAAACGAACCAACCGCGGCAACGTTGAACGAAGATGTGAATGCCTGACTAGCGCCGGCGGCGAGATTGGTGAACGTCGCCAAGCTCGTCGTAAAGGCAGAAGTGTTGCCCGAAGAGGCCACGCTGTCGAGGTCCAGGCCGGCAGTGAAGCCGGAAGGGGAGTTCAGGTTGAATACGTCGATCATCGCCGGCGTCGCACTATCCCCCAAGGCAATGTTGCCGAAGTCGATGGTTCGCGAGAGGCTTTGCGCAGAGGAAGTGAACGATGGCAGCGCGTGGTCGAGCACATTGAGGTTCACGGTAATCACGTCGTTGGCGTCGTTGGCGCCGTGGCCCACTCCGCCGTTGCTACCGGGCGTGATGTCGAGATTGTCGATAGTCACCGTGCCGGTTCGCAGGCCAGCCGTCGCGGTGTTGGTGGCGAGGCCAACGCTGAATGTCTTGCTATCGGTTTGATTCGTGCGGAAGGCGTTGTAGGAGCCGGAGATTGAGCTTGTTGCCAGGCCTGCGGTCGTCACGGAGTAGTAAGTGCCGTTGTTGCCTGCTTTATTGAGAGTCACATTCTGGGCCGAAGGCATAGCGCCACCAACGATTACGTTCGGCAGATTGATCGTTTTGGTCGAGCTACCGGTCGTCGTGTCGACCGTCGTAGGTGAAGCGATCGTGATTTGGCTATCGTTCGTCTGATTGACAAAAATCGACCAAGCATACTCGGGGTGATCGATAAACGGATTTCGGTTGTTCTGATAGTTGGTAAAAATGATTTGATTGCGATTTCGCTCGAAGGTGGTCGGAGGAGCGGCAAAGTGCCATTCGATGAGCCGATCTAAGTCGCCCATTCGGGTGCCGCTGTCGGCTGGGTTTCCACTTTGGAGCACAAGGTCGTTTGTGCCGCTATCGGCTCCATCGTAACGAACATCCATGTAAAACTGTGCGCGAGCAATCAGACCGGCGTCGGCGTCGCCAGGATAGTATTTCGTATTGCCATCTACTCTGCCACGAGCCGACACGCCATACGTGCCGCCGTAGTTAAGATTGCCGCGACTCGAGTTGTCGCTTTCCTTCGCTGGAAATAGATGGTGCATGTCGCTGCCATCGGGCATGCTAGTTCCATCTAGCCCACGGCTCTGCGGCCAACTGTGCTCGCGGTTCCACGTGGTGCCGTTGTCCCAACCGGGAATGGAGCCTCCGGTTAGCTTAGTGACTGTGACGCCGTTGTTGTAAACGACTCGGATTTTCGTGGAATCATTCGGATCGGCATCGCTCACTTGGAGAGCGCTTCGCAACGCATCGTAGGAAATCGACGTTTGAATCCACTCGGGAAGTGCTTCGTTTCCCAATTCTGGATCATCGAAATTATCAATGATCTTGTTTAGTTGCGTCCTGAGCGCTGTGCCCGTGCCGGTGGCGTAGTTGTAATAGCCGGTGGGTGGATCGTACGCATCAGCCAGCGAGCAACGGCATAGTGCCGTGGCGGCAAAAAGAAATAGCGCTAAATTCGTGCATCGATGCCGGTTCAAGGTTCTGCCTTCTCTCTGGACGCTTTCGCTCTGCCCGCCAGCAGACTTCCCAGTCTTGTTCCAACCTATCAGCATAGCTGGCGACTACAGGCTTGCCGAGTGTTTGAGAGCCTATAAGACGTGGCTTAAATAGTCCATAAGATCTTGGTGTACTTGCGGATGCCAGCCGCTCCACGGATAATCGCCCGCTGTTTCTAATCCACCGGTCCATACCAAGGTTCCTTGCTCTCATGCCCTTACTTGTCGTCGGCTCTGTCGCAATTGATAACGTGGAAACCCCCCAAGCGAAGAGGAACGAGCTATTAGGGGGCTCGGCCACTCACTTCTCGTACGCCGCTAGCTTCTTTACCGATGTGCAGTTAGTGGGGGTCGTGGGTGAAGATTGGCCGCAGGAGCATACGGACCTTCTCAAGAGCCGAGGGGTGGACACCACCGGTTTGCAGCAGGTTAAAGGGGGAAAAACGTTTCGTTGGACAGGCCGCTACGAGCCGAACATGAACGACCGGGTGACACTCGACACCCAGCTCAATGTGTTTGGTCAATTCGATCCGGTGCTGCCGGAGAAATATAAGCGATCGGATTACGTGTTCCTGGCCAACGGCGTGCCTGCCCTGCAGATGAAGGTGCTGGATCAGGTCCCCGGTTGCCGCCTCGCGGTAGCGGACACGATGGAGCTTTGGATCGAGAATACCTACGAAGATCTCATGAAGATGTTTGGGCGCATCGATGGTCTTGTGATCAACGACAGCGAAGCCAAGATGCTGGCGAAGACAGAGAACCTGGTGCTCGCCGGCCATCGAGTGCGCGAGATGGGGCCGCGGTTCGTCGTGATCAAGAAGGGCGAGCATGGCGCGATGTTCTTTAGCGAGCATGAAACATACGTCATGCCGGCGTTTCCCACGGAGAAGGTCGTCGACCCGACCGGCGCGGGCGACAGCTTCGCCGGCGGCATGATGGGTTACCTGGCCCAGCAGGACAATTTCGATCCAGTCGCGCTGAAGACCGCGATGGCTTACGGCATTCTCGTGGCCAGCTTCAACGTCGAAGGGTTCGGCCTCGACCGGATGCGGCAAATTTCGCGTGATGACATCGAAGATCGCATGATTGCGTACCGTAAAATGCTGAGCTTTTAGCACGGTGCAACCTGACAACCTGTTCGCATTGATCCGACCTCGCTATGCGCATTCGCACCTTTATCGCCGTCACGGTTTCGCCGACGATCCGTCAGGCGGCGGTAAAGCTGGCCTCGATGCTTGGGCCGGTGGCTGGCGATGTTAAATGGGTCGCGCCGGAGAACATGCACTGGACCTTACAGTTCCTGGGCGAGGTCGAACAGTTAGAGGTCCATACCGTGTGCTCAGCCGTCTCAACGGCTGCTCTGGAGATCGAGTCGTTCGATCTGGAGGCGCGAGGCGTAGGCGCGTTTCCCGCGCCCGATCGGCCGCGAACACTATGGATCGGCGCGGGCACCGGCGCCCAGGCCATGGTCGCGCTGCATGATGCGATTCAGCACAAACTAGCCAGGCTAGGCTACCGCGCCGAGCACCGGCGATTCGTCCCTCATTTGACGCTGGGTAGGGCAGGGCGTGACGCGGCATCACGACCACTCGTACGTGAGTTGGCTGGTTTGGCGGAATATGAAGCTGGTTCGATGCTAGTCGATGAGGTTACTGTCTTTGCCAGCAAACTGACCCCTGATGGTCCGATCTACGAGGTGCTCGCGCGCGCACCGCTAGCCGAGTGACGCCTGATCGTACTTCTTGCGCCGATCGCGGTTGACGCCTACCTGCCTGCCGCTATACTCGCCCGGCTTTTCTACTGCTTTTCGTTCGTTCTCCTCTCCTCAGCAGCCCCAAGTACGCGACCTGTCGTCGGGCCGTCGTTCATCGACTCTGGTACGACAGCTATTTGCCTCGTAGCGGCTGTAAATCAATAACACGAATCGGTTCTGCAATGCGATTGATGCGCTCGCACTATAGCTTGGCTATCGCGCTCGTGTTTGCGCTGGCGGCGCCGCTGGCAAGCGTCTTGGCGACTGGCGATGGGTTTCAGCCCGGCTGGATTGATTCGCGGCAAATCGGGCCATTCTTCATTCAGGCTACTTTTGACCTGAAGCCCTACGAGAAATTATTTGCCGAGTTGCCCGAATTACAACGTGAGCTAACCCGCACGCTTGGGATTGCACCAGCAAAAGGGCCGATCTCCGTTTCGTTGTTTGACAATGACGAGCAGTATCGCACGTTCACGAAGCAGCACTTCCCTAAAGTACCCTACCGTTCAGCCTTATTTGTGATCGAAAACGGCTCGCCGGGCGTCTATACCTATCGTAAAGCCGATTTGGACATTGATTTACGACACGAATGCACTCATGCGCTATTACACGGAACGTTGCCTACGGTGCCGCTGTGGCTTGATGAGGGAATCGCGAAGTATTTTGAAATGCCAGCCGGCCAGCGGGCGTTCGACCATCCCTATTTCGAAGACCAGAAATGGAAATGGAGCCTACGGTTGGGGATGGTGCGGAGCATCGAGTCGCTCGAAGAGCGCGATGATCTAAGCCAGATGGACGGGGCCGATTACCGATACTCCTGGGCCTGGGTCCATTTCATGCTCCATGGCCCGGCGACGGCCCACCGCACGTTGGTTGAATACCTTGCGGCGCTCCAGCAGCCGACGCCGCCTGGCAAGTTTTCCGAGCGACTAGCCCAAACGGTTCCTCATCCGACGCAGCAGATGATGCAACACTTCAAGCACTGGCAACATTGAACCTTAATAATCATCATGGCGCGATGCGCCTCGGACCGCGTGGCGGTCCGGCTATATCTCGTGTTATTAAACACTTAGCGCATAACTTTCTTGATCGCATGCAAGCCGAACATGCAGGCAAGAACTAATTCGCGCGAAAATACTAGTTGGATAAAGTGGCACGACGCGCGTCGCCGATACCCGGTATAGAACGACTCATGTAGCGTTGATGGCATTGATCACCTGCTAGCTCGACTGCAACGCTAGCGGCCGACAAAGGTCCCTTGCTAAAAACAGTAGGCGGCTTCCGACCCGACATAGATCGGCGTCGCTGAACAATCCAAGCTTAACTGCGGCCCCGCGGCCGGTCTGTATAACGGCACTCGAGCTTGCCGCTACAGTCGCTTCGCCGGGCCGCTGGCTTGCGCGGACGCTTTTACTGAGAAGCGTCTCCTCTTGAACGGCTTCTGGCACGTGAGTATTGCTGCTTGCCGAACGGTTGAGCCCACCGGACCGCGTGGCGGTCCGGCCATGAGCAGCTATTAGCAAGTGGCGCGCGTTTTTGGGCGTGGCCGCTGCGCTGGTCTCTTGAAACTTTGCGCTTCGCGCCGGCCAATCTTACCTACCCGGATTTGGCGGATAAGCCTAACCGCCGTCAGCACCACCATTCAGTGCATGACATTCAAACCGATCAAATTCGGTAGATTCTTCGCGGCATGATTTCCGATCACTACCAATGCACTCCCACCATCGGGCCGCGCTCCATCGACGAGCGACGCGCCCACCCACCCACGATTTCCCACCGAAGTTTCCCTCCGCCCCTCGACAGGAGTCTGTCTGTGGCTGCCGCCAATTGGTTTCGCTACGCTCGGCTTGCACACTTTTCGCGTCCCAAGGCCAACCGCCAACTTTTCCGGATGGTCAAGCGCGATCAGATTTGCCGGATCGTTGAAATCGGAATCAGCGATCTCTCGCGGGCCGTGGCGCTAATTGACGTGGCGCAGCGATTTGCGGGGGATAAAAAGGTGTGGTACACCGGCATCGACTTGTTCGAGGCACGCCAGTCAGGAGCGGCGGCGTTGCCGATGAAGCAGACTTATCGGGTTCTGCGGGCGACGGAAGCCAATGTAAGGCTGGTGCCGGGAGCGCCGGCCACATCGCTCGCCGCCGCCGCCAACGCGCATCAGAACACGGACCTGATCCTCATTGGCCCAGATGTGACTGAGGCGGATCTTCAAGGGGCCTGGTTCTATGTTCCCCGGATGCTCAACGAAACGTCGACCGTTTTGACCGAGCGTCGGGCGGCCGATGGACAGCCCACATTCACCGCTTTGACACGCACTCAAATCGCGGAATGGGCCAGCCAGCGGACTATGGGTGGATCAAGTGTCAAGCGCGCCGCGTAATTCACTGGCACGCCTGGCGTATTCTATGAGCCGGTTTTGCGGCTGGCGTAGGGCTGCGAGCGGCTTTTGACCTGCCCCAACATAGGCGGACTGAGTAAGATAATGGACAGTCCTACCTAAGGGACGACTCAAAAATAACTGCCCTATTTCTGGAATAACCACAGAGGCACAGAGAACACGGAGAAGACCAAAGGAGAAAATGAAGAGCACGAATGGTCACTCATCCACGCTAGTCAATCAGAAGACAGGAAGAGACGGTAATCGTCTTTTCTCGTTATGAGCGGGAATTAGCGAAGATTAGTGCGTTTGCCTCCTGCATTTTTTCTCTGTGTCCTCTGTGCCTCCGTGGTAAATTCCAACTGCCGAAGTTATTTTTGAGCCGTTCCTAAGGGTATTACCCTGCCGCGAACCATTCTGGTTGGTGGCCGTCTTACCGCGTGAAGGCAGTTTCATGGCCCACGTCGAGAAAAATGGCAGACCGCAGCGTCGCTCGCTTCAGATCGGCGCTGAGACCGTAATTGCCCCCAAGCCTCTCTTCAAAGAGAAACAAGAAACGAGCAGTGAGGAAATGCGTGCCGAGGCCCGCCGCGGCGTAGCACTCGTCGAAGGCAGCACGCCCCACCTCAGCGCCGAGACGCGCGACCTGTTGCGGAATCGGCTGCGTCTGGCGGCGATTATGTTCTTCATCGCCTTTCTGGCGTTTCAACTTCGCTGGGCATTTTATTGGACCGAGTGGCGGAAATCCGAAAACCTGCCAATGTTCTACACCCACTCGATCGTGACGATCGTGTTGGGCGCTTTCGCGGTGAGGCTGTGCCGGCATTGTTCGTTTTCGCTCACGAAGCTGCGCATCGCAGAGTTGATTATTTTCGGCTGCCCGGCGGTGTTCTTCGTAATGCACTCGCTCGATGTGAATATGTCTCTGGCCAAATTGCCGGATGGCAAGGCGCGGCTCGAACAGGTCGTAGCTCCCTGGCTTTTGTTGTTTTTCACCTATGCTTTGTTCATACCGAACACCTGGCGGCGAGCCGCTGCGGTGCTGGGTGCGGTTGCCACCCTGCCCATTGGTGTGCTTGTTTACATCAGCACTTCGCAAAGATTTGCGCATCTATTGTCGGAAAACAGCTACTTAGGCTTTATCAGTGCCCAGGTGCTGATCATCGCGATCGCGCTGCTGGTCAGTATCGTCGGCGTTTACACTATCGGCACACTCCGACGAGAAGCATTCGCGGCCAAACAATTGGGCCAGTATCGCTTGAAGAAAAAACTGGGCTCGGGCGGAATGGGCGAGGTGTACCTGGCCGAACATCAAATGATGAAGCGGCCCTGCGCGGTCAAATTGATCCGACCAGAAAAGGCTGGAGACCCGCGCACTCTCGCCCGTTTCGAGCGCGAGGTACGTGAAACCGCCAAGCTCTCCCATTGGAACTCGATCGATATCTACGATTACGGCCGAACGGCCGACGGCACGTTCTACTACGTCATGGAGTACCTGCCCGGCCATAATATTGGCGAGATTGTTGATGACTACGGCGTGATCCCGGCCGGTCGCGCGGTCTACCTGCTGGATCAAGTCTGCGCTGCACTTTCAGAAGCGCACGGAATGGGGCTCGTGCATCGCGATATCAAGCCGGCGAATATTTTCTGCGCGTATCGTGGCGGCGTGTACGACGTGATTAAGCTGCTCGATTTTGGTTTAGCGAAGCCCACGTTGGAGTCCGGTAGCGGCGATACGCAGTTAACAATGGCCGGCACCATCACCGGCTCGCCGCTGTTCATGTCGCCCGAGCAGGCAAGTGGCGACGATGTGATTGATGCTCGTAGCGATATTTATTCTCTCGGCGCAGTGATGTACTACATGCTCACCGGTCAGACGCCGTTCAGTGGCGACAATCCGCTTAAGGTGATGATCGCCCACGCGTCGCAGGATGTTGTGCCGTTGCGTAAGGTCCATTCAGAGGTGCCGGCCGAGTTGGAAGAGATCGTTCTGCGGTGCCTGGAGAAGGACCCGGACCATCGCTTCCAGACGGTTTCTGACCTGCGAAGCTCGCTACGCGACCTCGCGCTCGAAGATGCCTGGTCGAGCGATCAGGCCACGCAGTGGTGGAGCTGCCACGGCTGCCCCGAGCGCAAGAAGATGGCTGCCGAGTTGATCGAAGCCGCGGCGGTGTGAGTTTTTGAAGATTCGAGCAGGCACGGCTCTCTTTAGCTGCCCAAGCGACATTTCGCCCCGCTCCTTTATTGTCGCTCTCGCCAGGGCTATCATAGCTACCTAACGCTGTTGGGCAGTGTGCCATGCGGTATGCTGCTGTTTGATTCGTATTTCTTTGATCCCCAACTACGAGAACACGCGGAAAATGCACGGAAAACATTTTGGCTGGCTGGCACTTGGATTCGTTCTATCGAGTTTTTTCACGTTGCCTGCACATGGGGCTGAGCGTTGGACGGCCGAGAAGGCCAACACCTGGTACGATGCCCAGCCCTGGTTGGTTGGATGCAATTTCCTGCCGAGCAACTCGATCAATCAGCTTGAGATGTGGGAGCCGGAATCGTTCGATCCGGCAACGATTGACCGTGAGCTTGGCCTAGCCCAGTCGCTCGGGTTCAACACGGTGCGGGTGTTTCTTCACAACCTGCCGTGGCACGACGATCGCGACAAGTTTCTGTCGAACATCGACAAGTTCTTGGAGATTTCGGCCAAGCACAAGATCCGGCCGATGATCGTGTTCTTCGACGGCGTATGGGACCCCGATCCGCAAAGCGGCAAGCAGAACCGTCCGCGAGCTGGCGTTCATAACAGCGGTTCGGTGCAAAGCCCTGGCCGCGTGGTGCTGACCGACAATGCCCGGCAGGATGCGCTGGAGCCATATGTGAAAGATGTTCTCAAACGCTATGCCAAGGACGAGCGCGTGCTGGCCTGGGATCTGTTCAACGAGGCAGACAACCTCAACGGCAACAGCTACGGCCCGCTCGAGCTGAAGAATAAAGATGAGGTCGCGGCCCGATTGGTACGTAAATCATTCGAGTGGGCTCGCGAGATTTCGCCGTCGCAACCGCTCACCGTCTGCTTGTGGGGCTCGGCGCCAAACTGGGACAACGCCGAGTCGCTGAACAAAGTACATCAAGCGGCTCTTGAATTGAGCGATGTGATTTCATTCCACGATTACGGCAAGCCGGCTGCGATGAATCGCCGGATCGAGCAACTCCGCAAGACAGGCCGGCCGCTTCTCTGCACCGAGTTCATGGCCCGCGGCAACGGCAGCACGTTCGAAGACATCCTGCCGATTCTGAAAAAGGAGAAGGTGGCCGCCTACTGCTGGGGACTTGTCGACGGCAAGTCGCAGACGAAGTACCCCTGGGTCACCTGGCAGATGCCGAATCTGGGCGAGCCCCAGCCGTGGCATCATGATATTTTCCATACCGATGGCCGTCCGTATCGGGAAAGCGAAGTGAAGTTGATTCGTGAGCAGACGGGGCATAAGGAATAAGGAAACAATGGGCACCGTTCAATACGCGGCGTCCTGCCTTCAGCTAATGCGGCAAGTCGGTCTCGCTGCATTAGGGCCAGCGGCGTTCCTGTTGCTGTCGTTAGCAGCGTCTGCCGCGGATCGTCCAAATATCGTACTGATCTACGCCGACGACCTGGGCTACGGTGACACCAGTTGCTACGGCGCGACGAAGGTTCACACGCCGAACATCGATCGTCTGGCCAATGAAGGCCTACGTTTCACGGATGCACATTCGGCAGCCGCGACCTGCACGCCGTCGCGCTATGCGATGACGACCGGCGAGTATGCGTTTCGGCAGAAAGGCACGGGAATCTTGCCCGGCGATGCCGCGCTCATCATTGAGCCAGGACGTGTGACGTTGCCCTCCATGCTGCAAGGCGCGGGTTACACGACCGGTGCAGTCGGCAAATGGCATCTGGGCCTCGGCACAGGCCGACCGGATTGGAACGGTGAAATCAAGCCGGGTCCCTTGGAAATCGGCTTCAACCACTGTTACATCATCCCCGCGACCGGTGATCGAACGCCTTGTGTTTTCATCGAAAACCATCGCGTAGCCGGCCTCGATCCGGCCGATCCGATCGAAGTCGACTACCAAAAAAAAGTCGGCAGTGAACCGACGGGCGCCGAACGGCCCGACTTGCTCACCATGAGGCCATCGCATGGGCATGACAACACGATCGTCAACGGCATCAGCCGCATCGGCTACATGACCGGTGGTAAATCGGCGCGGTGGCGCGACGAAGACATCGCCGATGTAATCACGCAACACGCGGTCGATTTCATCAAGCAGAATCGCGAGAAGCCATTCTTCCTATACTTCGCGACGCATGACATCCATGTGCCGCGCGTGCCCCACCCGCGATTTCACGGCAAAACCGTAATGGGACCACGCGGCGATGCGATCGTTGAGTTCGACTGGAGTGTTGGGCGGGTCTTGAAAACGCTGGATGAGTTGGGCCTGGCTGAGAACACGATAGTCATTTTGACAAGTGACAATGGTCCCGTGGTTGATGACGGTTACCAGGACGAAGCCGTCGCCAAGCTGGGCGATCATAAACCGGCAGGTCCATTGCGGGGTGGCAAGAGCACGGCATTCGAGGGTGGCACGCGCGAGCCGTTCGTCGTACGCTGGCCCAAGCACGTTCCAGCCGGCAAAACGTCGGACGCACTTATTTGCCAAATCGATCTACTCGCCTCGCTTGCCGCGCTTACCAACCAGAAGCTGCCGAACCAGGCGGCGCCGGATAGTGTCAATGTGCTACCCGCCTTGTTGGGCGAGTCCCAAGAGGGGCGGAAAACGCTCGTCGAGCAAGGGCGCAACATCGCCTTGCGGCAAGGTAAGTGGAAATACATTGAGCCGGCCAAACAAAACGCGGGCGGCATACCCAAGCCCCAGCTGTATGACCTCGGCGAGGACCTTGGCGAACAGCGTAACCTTACCAATCAACGGCCGGAAAAAGTGAAAGAACTTGCAAAGGTTCTGGACGACATTCGCAAATCGGGCCGAATGCCGTAAGTGGCACCGACCCAAAATGGGTCGGCTATATAGCCCGGCCATCCTGGCCGGGGAAGCGCGGAAGCACGTCGACCATCCCCAGCGCTTTCCCTTGGAGCCCATTCAGAGCTAAAATTGCAGATTCAGACCTGGAAGGTACCGATGAGCACAAAACCTCGCACACTGTTTGAAAAAATCTGGGACAATCACGTCGTTTACGACGAGCCGGGCCGGCAGACGATCCTTTATATCGATCTGCACTTGGTCCACGAAGTCACCAGCCCCCAGGCATTTGACGGCCTCCGGATGACCGGCCGCAAGATTCGCCGGCCCGAGCGGACGCTCTCGACCGTCGATCACAACGTCCCCACGACCGATCGCAGCCTGCCGATTCTCGACCCGATCTCGAAGCAGCAGATTGATACGCTTCGTAACAACTGCAAAGAGTTTGGCATCACGTTGTACGACATCCACGATCCCCGCCAGGGCATCGTCCACGTGATCGGCCCCGAGCAAGGCTACACCCAACCGGGCATGACAATCGTTTGCGGTGATAGCCATACGTCGACCCACGGCGCTTTTGGCGCGCTCGCGTTTGGTATCGGTACGAGCGAGGTGGAGCACGTGATGGCTACGCAAACGCTTTTGCAGTCGAAAGCCAAGACGCTGGAGCTGCGCGTCGATGGCAAGCTCGGTCCAGGCGTCACGGCCAAGGACGTGATTCTGTATCTGATCGGTCAAATCACGACGAGCGGTGGTGTCGGCTATTGCGTCGAGTACACGGGCGAAGTGATTCGCTCGCTCTCGATGGAAAACCGGATGACGATTTGCAACATGTCGATCGAAGGCGGCGCCCGGGCAGGGCTCATCGCTCCGGACGACCACGAAGATAATCGTACGTCGTGTCGTCCG
>CAZJWY010000013.1:0-26405 GCA_964549545.1 uncultured Planctomycetaceae bacterium
AAAATCACTTACATGCCGCCATGCGGCTTTGGACAGTAAAACTAGAGCAAATTACTTTTATTCGTTTTTGCGGGGGGCCGTGTTGGTGGGGGATTCGGTCTGGCGACCGACGCTAACACTCTCTTGCTTTTTGATTTGCTGCGGCACGTAAACTTGGTAAGTTGCTCTAACGTTCTGCATTTTCGATTTTGTCGAGATCGCGGCGTAACGATTCGACCCCGCGTCGCCATTCATCATTACTGTTGTGTAGGTAAACGCTGTCACCCGTCGCCGCGTCGACCGCGGCTTGTGTTTCTTTCAGGTTTGTGAAGAACTCGGTTTCACGTTTCGCGGCAACTTCGACTTCAGCTCTCGAAACGGGTTCCGTTGCGGTCGCTTGCGACGACGGCTTTGCTTGACCTGCTCGTGAGGGCGGTTTCAAGTACCAATTAACGGCGACAGCAACAATCATTACTGCGACCGCTGCCAACGCGACCAAGATATGGCGGTGTCTACGCAGCGCACGCAACCCGCGAAACCGCCGCCGTCCCAATCCGTGCAACTGCGCGCGGCTGAGCAGTTCGGCCAGTCGCTGATGTACTTCGGTTGCGTTCGCAAACCGCCGCGCCGGCTTCTTTTCCAACAGCCGGTCGATTACATCGCACAATTCGTCGGGCATATCCTTGTTCAATTGCCAGGCAGGCCGATGCTGCTCGTGGCAAATGCGATGGAGCACGGCCAGCGCGCCGTCGGCGCGAAAGGGCGGGCGGCCGGTGGCCATGAAGTAGAGGACTGCGCCGAGGCTGAAGAGATCGGAGCGGGCGTCGATCTCGCGGCCGGTCGCTTGTTCGGGCGACATGTAGCTAGGGGTGCCGGCGAGGATGCCGGTTTGCGTGAGGGTGGCATCGTCGATGGCTCGGGCAAGGCCAAAGTCGGTGAGCACCGCTCGCTCGACGCTTTCTTCCAGCAGAATGTTCGAGGGCTTGATATCGCGATGGACCAAACCCTGTGCGTGCGCCGCCGCCAGACCGGCTGCGGCTTGCAGGCCGATCCTGAGAATTTCTTCGACACCGAGCGGCCCATCTTCGTCGACACGCGTTTGCAGCGATCGGCCCGGTACGTACTGCATGATCAGAAACGGATGCGCGTCACCAGCCTCGACGTTATAGATGGCGACTACATGCTCATGGACAACCGCTGCTGCCGCCTTTCCTTCGCGCGCAAACCGTTCGCGGGCGGCGCCGACATGCGACAGATGAGGCGAGAGGAGTTTGATCGCGATGGGCCGGTTTAGCTCGCTATCGTGCGCTTTGAGTACGATTCCCATCCCGCCGCTGCCGATCACCTTTTCGATGTCGTAGCGCCCGAGTCGGCCGAGCATTTCGGGGTGGAGCGGCGCTCCGAGCAGCTTCAGCACATGATCGTCTATCACCTGGCGATTCGGTACCTCACTCTCAATCGAGACGAGCGATTGCGAAACGTCTGGCTCCCATCGCGGCTCGTTTTTCCCGGAGAGTAGTTCCCGCGTGTCTTGCCACCAACTGGCATCGCCGGCAAGTAATGTCAGTTCGTTTCGGCACGCGTCGCATGTCTCCAGATGCGTTGCTGCCACGCCAGGCGACACGCCGGCATCGTCGTCGGCAAGAAGCTGGCGCAGCTCGGCCGATGATAGATGCCGGCCGGCGCTTTTCGATTGTTGGGCGTTGATATTCATCGGGAAACCGTTCGATAGCCATCGCGAGGATCGGCTGTCTCGTTCTTGTCAAACCTGCCGGCTGCCTGCCGTAGCTTGGCCATTACACGACTGCGGGCGATGTACACGCTACCGACGCTGATGCCGAGCGATCGTGCCACCTCGGGAATCGGCCGCGCCTCCACGCTGCTTTGCCAAAACGCCTGCCAGGTGACTGGCGCGACGACGCGGCGTACGGTGTCGGCCGCCCAGCGAAATACCTCGCGGCGATATTCCAAATTGAACCGCTCTGCTTCTTTCGAGTTGGTCGCTGCGTAGTCGTCGAAGAGCTGCCCGATATCGCTGTCGCCGCTGCCCAGACGTTGGTGTTTGGGCCGGGTCAAGAAATTGATGATCGTATTGCGAGCAATCCGAAACAGCCAATCGCGAAAGCGGCCGCGCTCGGGGTTAAGTTCCCAACGATGGACGGCCCGGGAGACCGCGACGAGAACCTCCTGCCCTGCCTCCTCCGCGTCGGCATGTTGGAGCCCCTTTTGGCGAGCCAGGCGATAGAGCAGCGGCAAGTAGATTTGCACGAATTCTTGCCAGGCCTCGATGTCGTCCGCAGCCGAAAGCCGGGCGATCAAGCTAGCGCGGGTGTTGGGGGTTGTCGCCATCGTCGGAAAGCAGCCTGGGGAGTCTGCATATTAACACACGCGACGGCGGCGAATCTTTCAGGCTTATTTCATCGTTGTTTACAAATAGGCGGAAAGGTACGAATTTATTTATCACGAAATACACGAAGGTCACGAAGGAAGAGAGTAGAAGTGGTTCCAAAACCGGGGGCTAGCGCCCAATGCCGCTTACTTTGTTTTAAGGTGACGACTCACTAGGCCATAAGTTGTGCAGGCACACAGTTGCTTGCACACCCTATAGAAGTGGATGTTTGTCGTTGATTCCAAAGTAAGTGCCATTGGGCTAGCGCCCTGCGGCTGATCCAATCAGCCGGCACGCGCTAGCGTCCGGTTCGTCTGGTTGGTTTTGAAACGACTTCCTTCCAGTTTTTTTTGCAGTTGCTTCTTATGAATGCGTTTTGCTTTTGGGAAGAAGCTTGATTGGGTTTCTCGAACCCTTTCCTAGCCCCTCCTTACAACAGGATTATGCAACTGTTTGCATTGGAGGGTCCCGTAGGGACGACAGGCGGTCTATCTGTCGTCCCTACGGGACTTTCTCGAAAATGTGCGGATCGGCCCCAGGATTAAAATCCTGGGCTATTTTCAGACGTCCCTCCGGGACAACTCCTCTCCGGATCCAGCTATCGCTTGCATAATCCTGTACAAAGGGAGGGGGATTTCAGAACACGTTCCGAGAGCGCAGTCATCACCGCTTTGAACTGCTGCGTTTTGCCGCAAAGAACTTTGAGAGAATTTGCCCACATGGTTCCCCCAGGACTCCCGCGATTACTTCTGCGCGGTGGTTGAGCCGTGAGTCGCCGAGCAACTGAAAGAGCGTATCGACCGCACCGGCTTTGGGGTCGGTTGCGCCATAAACGACGCGGGGTACGCGTGCCAGCACGATCGCGCCCGCGCACATGGGGCATGGCTCGAGGGTGACGTACAGTGTGCAGTGCTCAAGCCGCCAATTGTTGAGTGCCTCGGACGCTTGGGTGATCGCGATCATTTCGGCATGAGCCGTCGGATCGTGCAACTGTTCGCGCTGATTGTGCGCCGCGGCAATCACGCGCGATGTTTCACCGGCTGGATCGTTGTACACGATGATCGCACCGATCGGGACTTCGTCCTCGGCACTTGCTGCCTCTGCCTCGCGCAGGGCCAGACGCATGTATTCTTCGTGCGTTGCGTCTGCGATGGGATCGATCGTCATGATAATAAAGAGAAGCGGTTTAGCTTATTGATACTTTCATTGAAAATGAACGGTTGGACGGGGGCGAGGACGCCCCGGCTCGCGGGCAATTGTTCAATACCAATGCAAGCCTCAGTAGGAATGACTCAAAAGTAACTTCGGCAAATGGGATTTACTACGGAGACACGGAGGGCGCGGAGAAGAAATATAGGAGGCGGGAACAATATTCTTTGCCAATTCCCGCTAACGAGAGAAGGTTGTTTCGGTTTCTTTCTGTATTTTGAGCTTGTTGGTTGTGGATTCGGCGTTGCCGCCGACGCTAATTCTCCTGTGTTTTGCGTTCGCCTTTGGGGTGGGGTAGTCGTTCCGGAGAGTCGGTACAACGTGCATAACCGGATCGCTCCCGTCGCTGTGCGCCGCCCCCAATCGTGATTCCTGGGGGATCCGCCGATCGGTGGCTTTGACTGCCGCTGCGGTTAACGTACGATTCTAGTGATACTTTCATTGATAATGAACGGTTGGGCGGGGGCGAGGACGCCCCGGCTCGCGGGCAATTGTTCAATACCAATGCAAGCCTCAATAATATCTCTAATATCGCCGAATGTCGGCTTCCCAGTTAGTGCCTCGATTTATTCGAAATTTGACTATGAATTCGCTCACGATTCGACATCGACGTTTCGCAGTCATCGCTCTATTGGCAGCGACCTGGTTCTTTCCGGCCAGCGCTGGCTTGGCGGCTCCCGCGACCGATAAGCTCCAAGTGCTGCTCAACAACACTGTGGCCCAGTTACAACTGGCCTATCGGCAACATCCTGTCGAGCGGGCACACCGGCAAGAACAATTGGTTGCCGCAGTCGTCGCTTGGCGTGCGGCGCCGCGCAACGAAGCCAACAATGAGAAGCTCGCCAACTGGCTCCGCGCGGCCATGGCCAGCTCGATGCCTGGTTCGAGGGAGCCCTTGCCAGCGATTCCAAGCTTTGCGGTAGTTGCAGCACCGGTTGCTGCAGTCAAAGTAGAGCCACAACCCGAGATTCACCGAGTGGCCAAGCCAGCAGTTGCACCGCAACCAGTTGAAAAGGCGCCGCCGCAACTCGCTGAGCCGGCAACCGAGAAGCACGTGCCTATTGTTGAACCGCCAGCCGAAAAGCAGGCGCCTGTCGCTGAGCCGGCAATCGAGAGGCAAGCACTGGTCTCTGAACCGATACCCGAGAAACAAGCACCTGTGGACGAGCTCAGGGAACCTCCTGCGCAAGACCTACCTCTAATCGATCCGTTTCGAGACGACCCTGGTAGTGGCGTCGAGTCGCGGTAGGAAGGTTTTCGGCTGGCGCTACTTTTTGCCGGCCGGCTTGGCGGCAGCCCCTTTGGCGCCCTTGGCCGGGGCGGCGGCACCTTCGGCGCCTTCCTCTTCCTTCTTCTTTTTCTTCTTCTTCATCGTGAGCTTGCGCACGCGAACCTTGCGCAAGCCTAGCGGCGAGTCGCCTTCTGTCCAGGAGTCTTCTTCCTTCAACCGGGCAATCCGCTCGACACGCGTCAATACGCTGCGATTACGGGTCGCCCCGCGTTTTACTTTTAAACTTTTGTCGATCGTCATACGAATGCTCCGGCCAATACCTGTCGTCTTTTAGAAGGGGACCCACCAGTATAGGCGATCGAGCCCAAGTCGCTCAAGTCGGGGAATTTGCCGGCCACTTCCGCCAAAAAACAGGTTAATACTCGCCAGAAACCGTCTCGCCGCCAGCCCGAGTGATCAAGGCGACCCCCGTGACCGAGTCCAGCGAGCTGCTGATGTATCGGCTGCTGCCGTCGGCGTAGCAGAATTGGGCTCCGCCCGGATGGAATCCGTAGATTTCAGAGCCATTGGTGTGATTGATGACCGGCTCGTGTGCGACGGTGAAGCCGGAGTCGGGGTCGGCCCAGCCGGTACCGGAAAATACCGGGATGAGCTTGCCGGTCAAATCGCCGGGACGGCCGTCCGAGTATGGATCGGGCCGGCCGGCGTCTTCGGCGATGAGCCAGGTTTTCGAAGTGCCATCTATAATGTCCTTCATGCGACAGGGCTGGCGTTGCAACGTCTTCGTCATGACGCCGATGACTTTCGGGTTGTCTTCTCCGCCGCTGATATCTCCCGGGTATGTTCCCAATTCAGGATGGCTAGTCCACACGCCTTTGCCAACGGCATTGGAGCAGCCGTAGTCGCCGGCGGCCGGTTTTGGGTCGGACGTGAACACGCTGTCAACGCGGTTCAATTCGGGAACGCTCGGACAGATAAAAATCGTCAGCGGATAGCTCACGGCCGGCCTGTTAGCCATGTCGAACCATGTTTTTTTCAGATCATACTGGGAAGCGATATTTTGCTCTTCGGCGTAGGGCAAGACGACGACCGCCCAACATGCGTCGTTTGATTTGGCGAAGGTTCGATCGGGAACGGTATGCTTGCCCGTGTCATTCGGATCGAGATTCCAGCGTCCGCGGGGAAAGCATTTTCTCGCGCTTTCATAATTCAGAATCGCGAGTCCCATCTGCTTAAGGTTGTTGAGGCACTGCGTGCGACGGGCCGCTTCGCGGGCCGACTGAATCGCCGGAAGCAAGAGCGCGACCAGGATGCCAATGATCGCGATCACGACCAATAGTTCGACGAGAGTGAAGCCTTGCCTGGCGCGACTGGACATAATGGGCGAAATCTTCGAGTGACAATAATTGGTTCGAAATCGAAGTTGTCTCAGCGCCTCTGCGTGAGATTTCTTATACGCTTTGATGCGAGGCCCAGAATTCCCATTGCCAATAGCGCGCAAGCATGAGGCTCAGGGACGTTGGCTTCGACTAGTTCCGATCCGCTGCCCGGCGAAGTTACTCCGAAATTGGCACGCCAAATGTCGAAGTCGGCTGCGTCGACCATTCCATTGCCGCTGAAATCACCGTCGCGCCAATCGCCGGCGGAGCCTTGGCGCTTTCGCCAGAGAACGTAATCCGCCGCGGTTACCGCGCCGTCCAAGTCGGCGTCGCCCGGCACAAGCCAATCGCGGAGGGCGATGAGGCCTTGGCGGTCGTCACCAGAGTTCCAAACGTTGCGACCGCCGAACGTGCTTGTTGACCCCGATGTGTAGTTGCCAATCGTCGTGCCCAAATACTGAGCTTGAGTAGGTAGCGAGAAGCGATCGCTGAACGCCTCGAGTCGCGAAATCTCGTTCGGATTGATACCGTAACTGGCGCCAGGCAAGTGCTCGCCGATCGGTCCTTGGATGAGGTTTCCTTGTGCGTCTCTGATTGTGAACTGCCATTCGTCGTTGTTGGCCGCGAACAGGCCGCCGTCGTCCGTCCCAATCGGGTACGTTCCGTCCGGCGTGGTGACGCTACCGGAGAAATTGAAATACTTGTAATGCGTGCTGTCGATTGGGCCCTCGCCGGCGAAGACGTGGATCGTCCAGTCGCCGTTGTAACCGCCGCCATTCTTAGCCGGGTTCCACGACGTGTCGGTGTAGAGGACATGCGGGTTCGTGCCCGGTGACGTGGCGCCCAACGCCGTGTGGACGCTGGAGTTGTAAGGGGTGCCGCGCAAATGACCGAGGCCGTTGATCCCGCCTTCGCGTTTCAGTCCGCCCAAGGGAATGCCGGCGACGACATCGGCCGGGTCTGGTACATACCAGACATCTTGCCATTCGCTCACTGTGACCAGTGAACCCCGTGGCACGGTAGCCCACAACGGATCCTGGGTGAACTCGATAACACCTGAGCCGAAGCTTTGGTGGAGGTTGTCCTTGTCGTACTGCCAGCTGATGGTCCAGCCGCGAAGATCAAGCGTATTTTTGTAACCGCCACCGGACGCGGGGTCTCCCTGCACGGCCAGAAATTCCAGCCAGTTTTGTCCGTTGCCCTGTACGCGCCCCAGGCCGCCGAACGCGGGGTCGCCGCGGCCTTTATCCAGATACTGTCCGCCGCTCACCGTGTTGACCTCGTTGAGGACGAGTGAGTTTGGTACGGCGCCCTCTGCGAGCTTCTGCTCTGCGATTCCTATTGCCGCGATCAATCCGAGCAGCAAACGTCCAATGGTTGGCCTGAGCATCGTCCGATCGCCTTTCCTATTTCTTGTGGTAACCACCAACACATTACTCCGAATGTAGAAAGATGGCGTCGCCCGTCGCGGCGGACGACGCCCTTGTTTTTCTGTCGTTCGACTAGAGCCGCGGTGTCATGAACGGCAATCGAGTAGCAAGCTCATGCCTGGCGTTGTCGTCGCACGACGAGAACCGATGCACCAAGCGTTAGCAGAACGCAAGTGGCTGGCTCAGGCACAGGGTAGGACCCTGGGTTGCCGAGGTCGCCGGTGCCGCCACCACCCCGGTACGAGCCATAGATGTCGCCGGCGGTTGAGGTCGCGGCAAGGTTGGCATGATTCAGCCCCAACTGACTGAACGGAATGTTTGCGCTAACGCCCTGCGTGCGGACATGGTCGAGTGTTTGGTCGTCATACGTCAATCGATCCACTAGTGCGTTCGTGTTGTCATAGATGTTGATCGTATCGGCTCGACCAAGGTTATTGGACGAACCGTAGGCAATGACCTTTACATCCGGACCTAGATTCCAATAAGTCTTAAACGCAGCGACATTCGACCCTTCAGTTCCGACGGCGCTTTCACCGGGTTGAAGCGTTCCGAAGCCGGTCAAGGAATGCACTCCGGGGCCGCCTGACACATCGCTGGTGCTGTCGTCCTGAGTCCAGCCGGTCAAGTCGACGGGCGAGCTGCCAATATTCGTAATTTCGAAATACTCCCCTGGGCCGCCCCCTGGGTTGTACATCCATTCTGTGATGACGATCGGCCCGGCTGGAGCGGCGGAAACCGCCGCCACGACAACAGCCATCGCAAAAAAAACTCTCTTCAACATCAGCATTCTCCTTCAAGATGAACAGACTCACACGGTGATCACATCCGCCACTTGCGGGATGCGACTTCCTCGGTCTGTGGCTTCGACACCACAACGAGGAGCGTCTCTAACTGCATCAACGAATCAGCAATATACCGAAGCGCGATCATGGGTGTGTTAAGGCCGCGTTAAATCTTCGTGTTCGAACTGCGAACGCAATCGACCTCCTTCGTCGCGGTCGGTTCAGCGAAAGACATTCCCGCCTGCCAAACAGAAGTTCCAACCCCAGCCACACCATCGCTTGCGACTGAGGAACGGGTCAAAAATAACTTTCTTCGAAACAGAATAACCACGGAGACACGGAGGGCACGAAGAAGAGCAAATGACCAATGACGAAGTTTCAATGACCAAATAAATGAGGTTTGTTGGTCATTGAGATTTGGTCATTGGACATTTTGATCTACGTGCCCTCCGTGTCTCCGTGGTAAATCCCATCTGCCGAAGTTGTTTTGAGTTCCTTGGCAATGGTCGCGAGTGATTCGGCGGAGCGGCGATCGTGATGCAAAAAGATAGCGGCCGCCCGTTCGCGGCGGGCGGCCGCTAATGTTTGCCTGAAGTTCAACAACAGGTGCAGTGTCGTAGAAGGCAAACAGCGTGGGGTTCGGTTGTGTATGTTGCAAGATTGCAAACGTCACGCGACATCATGCCCGCGGCATGTTAAGATCGTGTGAGTCTATTAACAAACCTCGATTAACCTCTTGGCTTCGCCAAGGTATTGCATCAGCAAAGTGATTTGACCAGAAATCGTCTCCAGAGGAACCAGGCAATGGCCTCGATCGATCGCCGACGCTTTTTAGGTACCGCGGCTGGCGCTGCAGCCGCATTGAGCGTAACCACCTCACTACGTGCTGCCACCACCGTGGAGAAGACGCCCACGAACGAGGCGACTAGTTCGGTAGATCGCCCGCCTGCCCCGCCGACAATTCAACTCGGCAACACCAAGATCAAAATGTCGCGCCTCGGCCAGGGCACCGGAGTGCATGGCGGCAATCGGCAATCTGATCAAACGCGCATGGGATTCGCCAAGTTCGTCGATCTCATGCGTCATGCGTACGATCGCGGAATTCGTTTCTTCGACCTGGCCGATCTTTACGGCACTCATCTCTACTTCCGCGAAGCGCTCCGCGAAATGAAGCGCGACGAGGTCACGATCTTGACCAAGCTTTGGTGGCGTTACGACGGTCCGGAGAAACAAGCGAGCTTGCCTGAACGCCGGCAAATGGCCAAGACAGCGCTCGAACGGTTTCGCCATGAGTTGACGACCGATCCCGACATCGTCCTCTTGCATTGTCTGATGGAAGAGAAGTGGGAAGACTATATGGGGCCGTACATGGACGTTCTCAACGATGCCAAAGCAAAAGGCCAAATCAAAGCGGTCGGCTGCTCCTGTCACGATTTCAAAGCAATGGAAACGGCGGCCGCCTCTCCTTGGGTGGACGTGATCCTCGCCCGGATCAACATGCAGGGCGACAAAAAATTCAAAGACGTGCAGATGGACGGCTCACGTGAAGATGTCGAAGGCGTGCTGCGCACCGCGCGAAAGAACGGCAAGGCGATCATCGGCATGAAGATCTTTGGCGAAGGCAAACTAGCCGACCAGCGCGACGCGTGCATGAAGTATGCCCAAGGCAACGGCCTGCTCGACGCCATGACCATCGGCTTCCACACGCCTGCTCAGATCGACGACGTGCTGGGTCTGATGCACAAGTATCCGGCTGCCGCGCTCGCGTAATCAAGTTTAATTGTGCCATATCTAGAGCGTATTACCTTTATTCGTTCTCGCAGGGGGCCGTGTTGGTGGGAGATTCGGCCTGGCGGCCGACGCTAAAACTGCGTTTGTTCGTTGATCTATTGCGGAACGCAATTTGGTAAGTTGCTCTAAAGCAGGCGTTCAATTCTGCGAGCGCCGTGAAGTACACGACGGAACTCAATTCCGCCTTCGATGGGAACATAGAACAATAGATAATTGCCCAGGGAATGTCTCCGCATGCCCGGTGCCAGGTGATCCACGTTTTCACCCATCAACGGGAATTGCGCGAGGTGAGCGAGAGTTCTGTCGAGTTCATCCATCCAGCTTACAGCCGCGCTCGGTTTGTCCCGCGCAATATACTCCGCAATCGCCAACACGTCGGCTTCCGCAGACGCCGTTCGCAATATTCGAGCCATCCACTATTCCCGGGCCCGTATTTCAGCTAATCGGGCGTGGAGTTTCTGCTTGATCTCGTTTAGGTTCCATTCCGCGATATTGCCGTTATCTACGTCGTCCTGGGCTTCAGCGATCTTTTCACGAATGTAGTCATCGTCGACCGCAGATGGATCAACCTGGATAAGCTGATATTGCACATGCGTAACCGGGTCTTCGCATTGAGCAAATCCGCCGCCAGCGGTTATCGCGGCCAGTTGTTCCGGAGTCAGCGAAACTTGATGAGTAGGTTCCATGTTTACAGTATAGCAGTCCCTTTTATAGCTGCCATATTGCACTAAACAGGGTCGCTCCCGGGTAGCAATTTCCCGAAACTCCACCTAAACTCTTCACATGCTTCGCTGGCGATTACTCTTTGGCATTCTATTTATAGCCGCGCTGGTGCTATGGTGTTGGCTCGATGCCAACGTCACTCGTCCCGGTGCGTTTCTGCTGCCGCTTGCACTGATGCTTAGTTGGCTCGGCACGGAAGAACTGCTGTCGATGCTCAACAAGCGAGGCCGCTTTCCGATGCCGTGGGTCGTCTACGTCGGCGTGCTGCTCACGGTGCTATTATCCGGGTTGCCGATCGCCTGGCCGGGGGTTGTCGAGTTGACTGCCATCGGCGCACTCGGTTGGGTGACGATTAGTTTAATATGCAGTTTGATTCTTGCCTTTATCGGCGAATTGTCGCGCTACGGTGGTCAATGGCATTCGACGTTGAACATTGGTCTCGCGATGCTCGTTATTACCTACATCGGTGGCTTGATGGCGTTCATCGTGCAACTGCGATTGTTGGGTAACGATAGCGATAACGCCCGCACCGGCATGTTGGCCCTCGTCAGCCTTATCGCGACCGTGAAGATGAGCGACATCGGTCAGTACACGGTCGGCCGGCTCATCGGTCGGCACAAGCTCGCGCCAGTCGTTAGCCCTGGCAAGACATGGGAAGGCGCGGTGGGAGGCATTGTGTTTGCCATCGGCGCGGCATGGTTGTTGTTCGGCTGGGAAACGCGACGGATGGTCGAGGTAGCCGGCAACGTGCCCCCTCTCAGTCAAACAACATTGGGTTGCATCCGAATTGTGTTCTTTGCTGTCGTGGTCGCGGCGGTTGGTTTAATCGGCGATTTGTCCGAGTCGATGCTCAAACGCGATGCCGATGTGAAAGATTCGAGCAGCTGGATGCCCGGTTTCGGCGGTGTGCTGGACCTGCTCGACTCACTCTTGTTTGCCGCACCGGTTGTCTACTTATTCTGGGTACTCGGAATCGTACGGCCGTAAAGGCCGTAGCAGCGACAAAGCGTCGTCGCTCTACCTGATCTAGCCCTGATCGGCAGAGGCCATATAATTGTTACTTCGACTGCAATCGGTTGGCCCCCAACGGGTTGCGACTCGAGTTGGGCCTCTTGCTGGCGCGCGGCGCGAACAATTGGCTATAGTTGATAGTTGGTAGATTCCGCATTTACCTGGGAGCCACTACGGCGGCCTTCCTCGACAACCGGTTGAACCTGGTCGTTTGGGGGCTTAGTGCCGCCTCGTCTATAGATGATCGAAGCGACGATTCCGGTCGGCAGCGCCGATGAATTGGTGATGCTGCTGGGTACGAGCGACCAGCACTTGCGGCGCATCCGCGATTCCGTACCGGCCAAAATCCTGGCGCGTGACGGCAAGATTCACGTTAGCGGCGACGAGCAGGCCGTTCTTCAGGCGACCGAGATCATCGAGCAGATCAAAAACTCGGTGAGCCGCCAAGGCGTCGTCTCGCCCGAGCAAGTTACCCAGATCATCAAGCAGGTCACCGGCACGGCGACGAACGGCCGCCCTTCTCCGGTCGATGTCAAACAGGCCGGCAAAGTAATTAGCCCTCGCACATCGGGCCAAGCTCAGTACGTCGAAGCGATTCGCACCCACGACCTCGTGTTCTGCAACGGCCCTGCCGGCACCGGTAAAACCTACTTGGCCGTGGCCACGGCCGTCGAAGCACTCAAGCAAAAGCAGATCGGCAAGATTGTGCTGGCCCGCCCCGCGGTCGAGGCGGGCGAAAGCCTGGGCTTCTTGCCCGGCGACTTGCAGTCGAAAATCAATCCCTACTTGCGGCCGCTGCTCGACGCGCTTCGCGAGATGATGGATTACGAACAAGTCAAACGCTACATGGCCGACGACATCATCGAAGTTGTCCCGTTAGCTTACATGCGCGGCCGAACGCTCAACAACGCGTTCATCATCATGGACGAAGCGCAAAATACCACCATCCCCCAGATGAAGATGTTCTTGACCCGCATGGGCATGAACTCGAAGGTCGTTGTATCCGGCGACACATCGCAGGTCGACTTGCCGTCGCACACCAAGAGCGGCCTGACTGACGCGATCACCCGACTGCAAGGCATCGAAGGCTTCGCCAACGTGGTGCTCACGCGCAATGATATCGTGCGTCACCGCTTGGTGCAGGAAATCGTCCGCTGCTACGAAGAAGGACCAAGAAAAGAGCACTGATAGGGCTCTCGACTTGTGGCTGTCAACTTTCGGCCAATCATTCTGGTCGATGGCTGACAGCCGATAGCTATTCACTCGAAACCATCATGAGCACCGGTAGTAAAAAAAAGCGACGCATCGACCGAGTCACCTCGGTCGAATTGCCTCCCGGTGTATTGGGGAGTCTGTGGGGCCACTTGCGACGTGGCCATGTGCTGGTCCGCCTTGCGCTCTGCGCGATTACGGCTCTCTTGCTGTGGGGGATCACTCGCGGTTGGGTTCCTGCCTTGCCTTACCACCGCGGCGATGTGCCGCTGCGCGACATCGTCTCTCGCACGCAATTCGAGCGGGAAGATCCCGAGGAAACCCGCAAGGCCCGCGAGCTGGCCAGGAGCCTCGCGATCGCCACTTACGATCAAGACCCCGCCAGCTTGGAGCAACTTCGCGCTCAGGTCGAAAACGAAGTGACGGAAATCGTCGCGTCGAAGTCTCTGGATAAAGTTGACAAGCTCTGGGATTCTTACCGCCTGCCGCTGGCCGAGGGAACGCCCAAGCCAACTCCGCAAGAACGCGATCAACAATATCAAAAACTCCGCGATGTCCTATCGGGCGAAGGAGTGTTGGATAAGTTCAAGGCGGCGTTAAAGGAGTCGTTTGCCCCACTGCTCGAAAAAGGCGTGCTGGAAAAATTGCCCGCCGAGCACGACGCCAACAAAGAAACCATCTTGGTGCATCCAGTGGGAACCGATGCTAAGTTCCCGCGGAATGTTCCCGTGAGCGAGGTGCTCGCCGAGAACGCGGCTTCGGCCCTACAGAAGGCCCTCGTCGCGAAGATGCCCTCTCCCGAAGTGGCCGATCGCACATTCGCCCGGTTGAAGTCGTCTTTGCCGACAACGCTTAAGCTAAATGTCGAAGTCACTCGGCAGGAGCAAAAGAACGCTGCCGCCGCCGTGCAAACCAAGACCGAAATTATCCCCGCCGGCACCGTGCTGGCCCATGCCGTGGATGATAAGGGCGTTCCCACTCCTATCGATGAGCCGACACTCGAAAAACTCAAGCTCGAGTACCGGGCTGAACTCGATAGCCGTCCCCTTTGGGCCAATTTTTCGCGATCGCTGGCCGTGCTCGGCATGTATGTCGCGCTGTTCGTCCTTTGTGGATTTTATATCTACCATCGCGATTACCGCATCGTGGATGACCTGAATCGCCTCGCAACGCTCCTCGCACTGGTCGTCGTCACCGTGACTCTTATCGTGGTGACCAGTAACGACTGGCGGGCCGAGATGGTTCCGCTGATGTTATTCGGCATGATCGTCGCGATTGCTTACCAGCAAGAAATCGCCCTGCTGCTCTCCGCGTCAATGACCTTGATTAGCGCCGTCGCGCTCGGCTATGGGCTGGCCGATTCCGTAGTAATGCTTGCCGCCACGGCAGGTGCGATCTTGCTTCTGGGCCGCGTCCGAAGCCGCAATAAGCTGCTGACGGTCGGTTTTTGGGCCGCCATCGTCGCTGCCCTTACCACGCTTGGCGTCGGCGTTCTCGAAGGCATGCCTTTTTGGACCACGCTGAATACCGCGATCCTGTTCTTCGTTTGGGCGATCATCGCAGGCACCTTGATGACCTGTTTGCTCCCTATGGTGGAAAAGGTTTTCAACATCCAGACCGATCTGAGCTTGCTCGCACTCGGCGATCCGGCTCATCCACTGCTCCAAGAGCTGATTCGTCGCGCGCCAGGCACTTACAACCATTCGATCACCGTCGCCTCCCTGGCCGAGGCGGCCGCCGAAGCGATCGGCGCTCGCGGACTCTTGGTTCGCGTCGGCGCGTATTTCCACGACATCGGCAAAATGCTTAAGCCCGGCTACTTCGCCGAGAATCAGGGCCAAGGCGACAACCGCCACCGCTCGCTCGTGCCCGCTATGAGCACGCTCGTGATCATCGCGCACGTGAAAGATGGCGCCGACCTCGCCCGCCAATCGAAGATCCCCGAATCGATCATCGATTTCATTCAACAGCATCACGGCACGACGCTAGTCGAATACTTTTATCGTCAGGCGAGCGAGAGCAAGAAGGCCAACCCCGACGGCGCTGAAGTCGACGAAAGCTCGTTCCGCTACCCGGGCCCCAAGCCACAAACCAAGGAAGCCGGCATTCTCATGCTGGCCGACGCCGTCGAAAGCGCCAGCCGCGTTCTCGTCGAGCCCACGCCCTCGCGCATCGAAAGCCTCGTCGAGGATATCAGCCGAAAACGCCTGCTCGACGGCCAATTCGACGAATGTGGCCTCACGCTCGAAGAGGTTCGCAAGATCGGCGATAGTTTAGTAAAATCTCTGACTGCGGTTTACCACGGGCGCGTGAAGTATCCAGATCAGGAAACGGCTTAATAGCGGATTACCTGATGTTCGCATCATGACTGACACGTCGCGTAACGACGACATCTCGACCGATCGATTCCAGATTGCGCTGGTGAATGAGCAGTCTGGCCATCCCGTCAATGATGCCCAACTGACCAAGGCCGCGGCAGCCATCCTCGAAGACTCACCATTTTCTTCGGCGGTGATCAGCCTCGCCGTCGTGGATGACGAAACGATTCACGAGCTCAATCGCCGCCACCTAGAGCACGACTACCCAACCGACGTTCTGAGCTTCGTCCTCGAAGACGATGGTGACCACCTCGAAGGTGAAGTGATTCTCAGCGCCGATACCGCCGCCACGATCGCCGCCGAGCTGGGCCATCCCGCTGCCGATGAACAGCTTCTATACGTCATTCATGGTATGCTCCACCTGGTCGGTTACGATGACAAATCATCCGCCGATGCCGAGGAAATGCGCGCCGCCGAGGCCCGTTTCTTGCACAAGTTCGGTGTTGAAATGTCGCGGAGGGCCGCGCCGTGATTCTCTCTGTCCTGGCTTGGGTCGCTATCGTTGGGCTGCTTGCGACATGCTTCGCTGCGATTGCCGCCCGCTCGCTCCATTCGTTCTCGCGCCACGAATTGGAAGAAATCTGTCTCCTCCACGAGAAGCCGGAGAAGTTCGCCCAGATTTTGAAATCGCACGAAACCGTCGCCCTGGGCGTCGAGATGGTGGCCATGCTGCTCGCCGCGCTGTCGATTTCGGCCAGCTCGCTTTGGTCATGGAAAAAGTTTATCAATGAGGACGCTCAGCCTTGGGGAGTGTTCCTCGCCATTGCCATCGTCCTGGGGCTCCTTCTTAACGTAACGGCCGTGTGGATGCCCTGGTCGGTAGCCCGAATTGGCGCGGCCCGTTTCCTTTATTCCACTTGGCCGCTGTGGCAATTCGTCGGTCACGTCGCGCGACCGCTAGTGTGGTGCGCTCATACACTGGATGCTCTATTGTTTCGCATCTTCGGTCGCGGCGCGAAGCGGGCCGATGAAGAATCGATCGAAGAGGAAATTCGCACGATCGTCAGCGAGGGCCATCGCGAGGGGCTGCTGGAGGAAGAAGCCCGTGAGATGATCGAGGGCGTCATCGAGCTGGGCGATGCCAACGTCTCGAACATCATGACCCCGCGGACCGATATCCATATGGTCCAGCTTCATCTTTCTTGGGATGAGGTGGTCGAAAGTATTATCGAGTCGGGCCACACGCGGGTTCCCGTCTACGACAAGTCGCGCGACGACATCGTCGGCATCATCTACAGCAAAGACCTGCTCCCGGAGCTGGCCAAGTCGCCCGATGAATCGCGCAAGCCGATCGCAGAATTGCTGCGCAAACCCCTGTTCGTGCCCGAGACAAAGCCTGTCCACGATCTGCTTAAGGTTTTCCAGAAAAGCCGCACGCACATCGCCGTGGTGCTCGACGAATTTGGCGGTGTTTCCGGCCTCGTCTCTATTGAAGACGTGCTGGAGGAAATTGTCGGCGAGATCGACGACGAGTACGATCAAAAGGCCGAAGACGCGATTCGTAAAATCGACGAGGATTCGTGCGAAGCGCTCGGCCGCACGCATATTTCCGAAATCAACGAAGCGATGGGCTTCGACCTGCCCGAAAGCGCCGATTTCGATACGATTGGCGGTTTCGTATTCGCCGAGTTTGGCCGAGTTCCCACGGCTGGTGAAACGATCACCTGGCAAGACGCCTTGCGAGTGACAGTACTGGATGCATCCCGCCGCCGCGTAAATCGAGTACGGCTGGAGCGTGTACGTGAAGAAATGCTAGAAGCAGTGTGAGGAGGCCGTGAGGCTGTCGGCTACCAGCCAGAGGGGGAGTGTGGAGCGATAGCGTCGCAGGGTTGGGAAAGGCGCATGTCTTTGAACCTCGGACTGCCGCTTCGCAGCTATAGGCCCGGTTTGGCTGATAGCTGACAGCTAATAGCCGATAGCCTTGCGCCGTTGCTCTTGGCGCTCCGTAGCAACCCGCGTATTCTCCCGCCCTCGTCGTTTTGGGCACCTGCGTGCGCTCGCTTTCCTCTGTCCATGCCTAAAGACTTTCTGCCGCTGAAATTTGGCTCCCGTCGCGCTCGCGCTTTGATTTTAGCGTGTGCGTGCCTGGCTGCGTGGGCGCTTGGCGTCGGCTCTGCCCGAACAGCCAGTGCTCTTTGGCCATTCAGCTCAGAGGAGGCGCCAGTCGGCTCGGCCCAGTGGTGGAAGAAGCACAAAAACTTCGATGCTGAATTCGAGGTAGGCAAAGGCTACAAAGTGCCAGGCGCCGATGGCTACTTCGACGGCGACGGTCGGCCGATACAAGGGCCTGTTGCTCGTCAACGCGTGATCGCAGCGGGCGAAAAGTCGGATGAAGTCGGCCTGATTCCCGGCCTCGATCCTCAGGTGCAATACGGCAAGTTCAAAAACGCCGTCGGCTTAGGTCCCAACGAGCAAGTCGCCCGGCAAGACTATCTCGAAGGCTACAAGCTCTTCAACGAAAAGAAATACAAAGCGGCTGCCGACAAGTTCAAGGCGGCCGTCGATCGTGGCCCCAATTCGCCGATCGAGCAAGATGCGATGTTCATGATCGCCGAGAGCTACTTCTACGACGATCGCTATATTCCCGCCCGCGATGCGTACGACGCGCTAGTGAAAAAGCACACCAACACGCGCTACATGGACAAGGTCATCGAGCACGAATGGCAAATCGCGCGCTACTGGGAGCAATACGAGCAAACCCACCCCGATTGGCCCGCCACTCCCAACGGCTACGACAAGACGCGGCCTTGGTTCGATACGATCGGCCACGCGATCAAGACGTATGAGAATATTCGCCTGAACGACCCGACCGGCCCGCGCGCCGACGATGCGATTATGGCCACTGCGAACATCTACTTTACTCGTGGCCGCTACGACGATGCCGATTATAACTACTCCCTGCTCCGCAAAGAGTACCCACGCAGCGAATTGCAGTACGAGGCCCACCTGTTGGGCCTGAAGGCCAAGCTGCTGAAGTATCAGGGTGAGAATTACGACGGCACTCCGCTCGAAGAAGGCAGGGTTCTTATGAAGAACCTTAAAACACAATTTGCCAGCAAGTTGCCGCCAGAAGAAAAGAAACGTTTGGCCGAGGATGAAGCGTGGCTCAATCGCGAGATTGCTTCTCGCGATTACCGCATGGCCGGTTACTACGATCGCAAGAAAGACTACGGCGCCGCCAAGCATTATTACACTGCGGTAGTCGAGAAGTTTCCTGACACGGAGCTGGGCGCGAAGTCCAAAGAGCGCATCGCCGAGCTCAAGGACGAGCCAGACAACCCAACCAAGCCGCTCGGTTTCATCGTCGATCGACTGCCTGAAAATCGCGAGCGCACCCGCGTCGCCCGCATTCCGGAACTGCAAAAAGGCGGCTCGCTCCACAACGGCGGCACACGCTACGCCCAGCAACCCACCCCAGCTACGCAAGAAACACAAACCGCGTCGCAACCCTCGTCTCAGACGACAACCAAATAGCTTTTCATTTCGATTTCGTTGAAGAAGCTCACGCAGAGAACGCAGAGTTATGGAAAGAATATGAGAGTTGTTTGAGAACCGAGGGCTAGCGCCCTGCGGCTGATTAATCAGCCGGCACGCGCTAGCGTCCGGTTCTTAACGCTTGGTGATCCGACACGCCCCAGCCTGATGAAATCAAACGTACAAGTAAGAGCGCCGCTGTCTTCAATTTGCATTTTGCAATTTGCAATTTGCATTTTGCATTTGCCGCTTCTCACCGGCTGCATTGGCTACCATGTCGGAACCGGCTCTCTCTACGCGGCCGATGTCGCCACCGTTTACGTGCCGATGATCGAGTCCGACAGCTATCGTCGCGACCTAGGCGAACGACTCACGGAAGCTGTCGTCAAGGAAATCGAGCTCAAAACGCCGTACAAAGTCGTCAGTACGCCCGATGCCGATAGCATTCTCTCGGTCCATTTGTTCAACGATTCGAGAAAACGAATCATTCAGAACGGCTTCAGCGATCCGCGCGTCTCCGAGACCGAGCTGCGAGCCGAAGTGAATTGGCTCAATCGCCGCCGTTTGCCCATGGCGCCGGTACAGATGATTCCCATTCCCGGCGAGCTGCTGGCCATCAACCAGACCAGTAATCTCATCCCCGAAGCTGGCCAGTCTGTCGCGACTTCCCAGCAGCATGCCATTCAGCGCCTTGCTCAGCAGATCGTGGGCACTATGGAAGCCCCCTGGTAAGGAGCTTGTTCGATGCGATACCTGACTCTCATCTCTGCGTTGTGTTTTTTGGTCGGCTCGCCTCTTCTTGCCGAGCAGCCAACGAGCGACCTCGATAAATTGCAAGGTGAATGGCAGGCCACAGAGTTCATTGGCTGCGGCCATGCGTTTCCTCAGCAGGTCGTCGATCATCTGAAGGTCTCCATCAAAGGCGACCGCCTCTCGTACACATTGCCCAGATTTGATGATCCAACTAGGCCCTCGAATGTTAAAGTAGATGCAGAAATTACTGTTGGTCCGGGCACCCCACAAACGATCGACGTCCGAATGTTGCAAGGTCGCGCGAAGAGCGACCCAGCCCGAGGAGTCTACGAACTGCGCGACGATATGCTCCGCATCTGCCTCTCCAGCGGCGAGCCTGGTGCGGGGAACGAGCGCGTGACCTCGCTTGGCCCTTCGCGAGCCTCGAGGGCCACGCAAATGACGCTCCGGCGCTGCCCCGATGCCAGCCAGTCCAACAAGATTGCCGGCAGTCAGATAGCCAGATAATCTGGAACTATGGCGAATGGCATATCGGACACACAACTCAGCAATCGCGCGACCCACTGGCAACTTCGCACACGCGCGCTCATGTTTCCGCGCCGGCCGCTCCTGATGGGCATCGTCAATGTGACGCCCGACAGCTTTTCGGATGGCGGGCGATTTCTCAGCGAACGCGCGGCAATCGAACACGCGCTCCAACTCGCGGTCGATGGTGCCGATCTGCTCGACATTGGCGGCGAAAGCACACGGCCCTATGCCGTCCCCGTCGACGCCACTGAAGAGTTGCGACGTGTCCTCCCTGTCGTCGAGCAACTCGTAAGCCAACTACAGATTCCCATCTCGATCGATACTAGCAAGGCCTCGGTCGCTCGCCGAGCGATCGACGCCGGGGCCGAGATCATCAACGACATCACGGGCCTTCAGGGTGACCCCCAGATGATCGATGTGGCGATCGAAACCGGCGTCGGTGTGTGCGCCATGCACATGCAGGGCACGCCACAAACCATGCAAGACAACCCAACCTACACCGACGTCGTCGGTGAAATCCACGAATACCTGCGCCAGCGTCGGGATGCCCTGCTATCGGCTGGCATTCTCCGCGAGCGCATCTGCCTCGACCCTGGCGTCGGCTTTGGCAAAACCCACGAGCACAACATCACGCTCATGCGCAACTGCTACCAATTCCACGACCTCGCCTGCCCCCTCCTCGTCGGCCACTCCCGCAAGGGCTTCCTCGGCAAGCTCATCGGCGACAAAGAAGCCGACCGAACCCATGCCACCGCCGGCGCGTCTCTAGCATTAGCCGTCCAGGGCGTTCAAATTCTGCGTGTCCACGACGTCCGGCCAGTCCGCGAAGCACTGCTCGCTTTCGATGCTTGCGGCGGCTTGAATGTCTGATTCGAAGCTCCCGTCGCGGTAAGACCGCGTTGACCCAACTCCTGATTTTGCCGATACTTAGTGGGTTCCAAACCTGTTTTGACAGCGACCCGAAACATTCCGCCCCATGGCCACCGCCACCGAACCCAATCTCGACCAGTACTGCACAGACGTCGCCGCCCGCGCCAAGCGTGCTTCGATGGAGCTGGCAGTCGTTCCGCGCGTATTGAAAGATAAGTGGCTCCGCCGTTCGGCCGAGTTGCTGCGTGAGAACGAGGAGCGAATCGTCGAAGCTAACGAGCGCGATCTGGCCGCCGCCCCTGGCTACGGGCTCACCGATGCCGCGATCGACCGCTTGCGGCTTAGCGCCAAACGCATCGACGAAATCGCCACCGGCCTCGAGCAAATCGCCGACCTCGCCGATCCCATCGGCGAGAACATCCGCACGACCGATCGACCCAACGGGCTGCGAATCGATAAAGTTCGCGTACCGCTCGGCGTCGTGTTCTTCATCTACGAGTCGCGCCCCAATGTGACGGCCGACGCTGCCGCCATCTGCGTGAAGTCCGGCAACGCCGTGATCCTCCGTGGCGGCAAAGAAGCGATTCATTCAAGTCAGGCGATTGTTGAGTTGCTCGCCGAAGCCGCCGAAGAAGTCGGCCTTCCTACCGATGCCGTCCAACTCGTGAGCACGACCGACCGCGCTGCCGTCGGCAAGTTTCTCGCGATGTCCCAATACATCGATCTGGCGATTCCACGCGGCGGCGAAGGGCTCATCCGCCGCGTTGCCGAAGAGGCGAAGATGCCCGTGATCAAGCACTTCACCGGCAACTGCCATGTCTACATCGATGCGGCGGCCGATCTTGACATGGCCCGCGAGATTTTGATTAACAGCAAATGCCATCGCTACGGCGTTTGCAACGCGGCCGAATCGCTGCTCGTGCATGCCGACGTCGCCGGCGAGTTCCTGCCCGCGATTGCCAAGGAATTCGCTTCCCGCGGCGTCGAAATCCGGGGTGACGATCGCACCTGCGAACTCATTCCCCAAGCCAAACCAGCCACCGAGGAAGACTACGCCGCCGAATTCCTTGGTCCGGTCATTTCGTCGCGCGTCGTCGGCTCGACGAGCGAAGCAATCGACCACATTAACCGTTACGGCTCGAAGCACACCGACGCGATCGTCACGACCGACGACGCTGCTGCCCGCGAGTTCGTCGCCCGCGTCGACAGCGCAGCCGTGATGATCAACGCCAGCACAAGATTCAACGACGGTGGCCAGTTTGGCCTCGGCGCCGAAATCGGCATCAGCACCGACAAGTTCCACGCCCGCGGCCCCTGCGGTCTCGAAGAACTAACCAGTTACAAATACATCGTCCACGGAAACGGACAAATTAGAAAGTAGGTGTCAGACGTCAGATGTCAGGTGTCAGTTTGATTTCTGACACCTGACACCCGACACCCGACACCTCTGCATGGAGGCACACATGAGCGGCGACGTTCTCAGCCAGGCCGAAGTCGAAAGTTTGCTTAGCGCGATGGACCGGCGCGAAGCCGACATCATCGCCGACGCGGCTACTAGCCGCATCAAGCATCGCGAAAAAGTTTCTCCCTACGACTTCAAACGCCCCGAGCGAGTGGGCAAGGAGCAAATGCGCTCGTTGCAGACGATGCACGAAGCGTTTGGCCGCAATTTCGGCGCGTCCCTCTCCGCTCTGTTGCGGACAATCGTCGAGCTGAAGCTCACAAGCGTCGATCAGCTCACCTACAGCGAGTTCGTCTTTAGCCTCGAAAACCCGACTTGCTTCAACCTGATCAACGCCGCGCCGCTCGAAGGCCAGCTTATTCTTGACATCAATCTGTCGCTCCTTTTCCCGATTATCGACCGCCTGCTTGGTGGCGGTAGTGACACCAGCACGGTCGTCCGCCGCCCGCTCACGGAGATCGAGCTCCGCCTCGTCTCGCGCATCACCGATCTCTTTTGCTCCGAGATGAAACACGCCTGGGCCAGCGTGCTCGATCTGAACCTCGCGATCGACCGCGTGGAGAGCAATCCGCAACTGGTGCAAATCGTGCCGCCGAACGAAGTGGTCGTACTCGTGAGCTTTGAGTTGTCGATCGGCGATGCCCGTGGCATGATGAACTTCTGCATTCCCTTCAACGCGATCGAGCGGATCAGCACGCGCCTTTCGTCCAACAGTTGGGTCAGCTACGGCAAAAAGAACGCCACGCCGGAAAACATGCAACGCATCAGCGGCCAACTGAGCGAAGCCCTGGTCGAAGTCGTGGTCGATTTGGCTGAAACCAATATCTCGACTTCCGATCTCATCAGCCTTAAAGTCGGCGACATCATCGCTACGGAAAAAGACGTCGATCGGCCACTCGTGGTTTCGATCGAAGGTCAGCCTAAGTTCCACGCCAAAGCCGGCGCGTTCAAAGGCCGCAAGGCAATTCAAGTGGTCGGCATGGTCGACTCATGACGCCAGGGCCGGTTTGAGCGGCGTCGGCCGCGAAGGCCCGCTGGCTAGCGCGCGAATCGCCTCGACCAGCATCATCGCCGCCAGCGCGATCAACAGCAGCCCCGCCCATGGCACCGGGTCCGCCGGAGTGGAGAGTGTGCCGGTCGCCGTATTGTAGAACTTCGGTAGCGTCATCTTCGCTAGCGCCCAGATGCTCATCGTATACATGAACACTGTTGGTATGCCGGTGACCAGCCACACTAGCGATGTCCGCCGCGTACGCCACAACCAGACTGTCACGCCCAGCAGCGTGAGCGCTGCAAGCAATTGATTCGTGGCCCCAAACAAAAACCAAAACGTTCGCCAGGCCGGGATCGGCTTCCCCGCCGCATCGAGCGTGGTCCGCATTATTAGCAGCATCGGCACGCCCGCCGTTAATGCAACTCCTAGCCATCGTCCAGCCCAGTTGCGCAGGCCGAACAACTCTTGCACAATGTAGCGTCCCAGCCGCGTACACACATCCAGCGTGTCATACACAAACGTTGTGAATGCCATCAATCCAAAGGCCACGGCAAATCCGCGTGGCACGCGCAACACTTCCAGGAATGTCGCTAAGCCACCCGCGTAAACATGGTTCGGCCCTTTTTTGAGAAGCGCATCGCCCGGCGCGAGCATCATCACGCAAGCTAGCGCAAACGTCGCGACCATCGCCTCTAGCAGCATTGCCCCGTAGCCAATCGGCTTGGCATCCGTCTCCAGCCGAAGTTGTTTCGAAGTTGTTCCTGAAGCGATGATCGAATGAAAACCGGAGCATGCACCACAGGCAATCGTAATGAACAGGAACGGAATAAACGTCTCGCCGTTCGCTCCAACAGCGTCCCAGCCCTTAAACGCGTCGTACTTGATTCCAAAATTTCCGAAGAGCACTCCGATCGCCCCGACCGCGAGCGCCACATACAGAAATACGCCCCCCAAGTGCCCGCGCGGCTGCAACAACAACCACACCGGCACCACACCCGCCACCATGCAATACACAAGCAGAAGCATGCCCCAAATCTTTTGGGCAAGATGATCGGCCTCCAAGAGCGATAGATTTGGCCGATAGTGCTGTACCATCAGACCAAGATCGATCGGAATATACTGGCCAATCCAAATCACCGCCCCCACGAGCGGCACGAAAATCACCGTCGCCCAATTCAGCGATAGCTTTGTATATCGTAGTAGCAAACCCATGATGATCGGCAGCAGCAAGTAAAGCAGCGACGACGTGGCGATCGCGCCTCCTGTCACCGGCCCGCTCTCAGCAACCGTCTCAGCCGTCACCGCCGACAAATCAACCGACGCCACCTTGCCCAGCCGCAGCGCTTCGGGCCCACCGACAAACGCCGACGCCGTCACGTCTGTAAACGCCACGATGATGTAAACGAGCGCAATCCAAATGAAGATCAAGAACAAAATATACGACCGCTTGCTCATGTGATCGCGAACCACCTCGGCAATCGAGCGTGCCTTATGGCGGATCGACGCTGTGAGCGATGTCATATCATGCACGCCGCCAATAAAGATCGATCCGATCAAGATCCACAGTAGCGCCGGCAGCCAGCCGAACATCACCCCCGCCAGGATCGGCCCCGTAATCGGCCCCGCCGCCGCGATCGCCGAGAAGTGTTGGCTTAACAAAAACTTGGGCTCGATTGGCACATAGTCGAGATCGTCGCGCATCTCGACCGCCGGCGTCGGCCGCTTCGCATCCAATTCGAGAAACCGGCTCAGAAACCGCCCGTAGGTCACGTAGGCCACGAGCAGCACCGCCGCCGAAATCGCAATGACGACCAGAAGGTTCATGCTTGCAGCTCCGCCAGGAAAGATTAAAAATTACGCCTAATTTCACGATAACGGCCCTGCGCACGAGGAGCAAGCCGAGCCGGTTGGACGGGCGCGGTCCACACTCTATAATTCTGCCCATCAGCGAACGTTTTACGAACAGGAGTCGTTTGTGGCAGAGCATGTGATCATTATTGGCAGTGGACCGGCGGGTTGGTCCGCGGCAATCTACGCGGCCCGGGCCGAATTGAAGCCGCTACTCTTTGAAGGCGCGATTACCGAGGAAAACCGTCTCGCCGGTACGCTGCCACTCGGTCAGCTCGCCCTCACGACCGAGGTCGAAAATTACGCCGGCTTCCCCTCCGGCGATCTCCAGCACTTCCTCAAGTCGGCCATCAGTCCCGAGCGCGCCGACTATATGAATATTCTCGACCATAAACACGCTGTCACCGGTCCCGAATTGATGGAACTGATGCGGCAACAAGCGTTCAACTTCGGCACACGGATCGTCACCGACGACGTTATTAAAGTCGATCTGAATACACGTCCCTTCAAGGTCCATACACTCGAAGGCGACTGCCACGAAACTCACGCGATCATCGTCGCGACCGGCGCGCGGGCCAACTACCTGGGGCTGCCTTCTGAAGACGCCTTCAAAAACCGTGGCGTCAGCGCGTGTGCCGTCTGCGACGGCGCCCTCCCCCGCTTCCGCAACAAGCCCCTCGTCGTCGTCGGCGGCGGCGACTCGGCTGTCGAAGAGGCCAGCTACCTCACGAAATATGCGTCGACCGTCCACATGGTCCACCGTCGCGACAAGCTCCGCGCGAGCATGATCATGCAGGAACGTGCGCTCAATAATTCCAAAATCAAAATGGAATGGAATCAAACCCTCGAAGAGGTCATCGGCAACGACAAGGAAGGTGTCACCGGTGTCCGTCTCGGCAACACCGAAGGTGGCAGCTCGCGCGAGATTCCCACCGCCGGAGTCTTCCTCGCCATCGGCCACA
>CAZJWY010000013.1:26415-45127 GCA_964549545.1 uncultured Planctomycetaceae bacterium
GGTGTCTTCGCCGCCGGCGACGTCGCCGACGACTACTACCGCCAGGCCATCACCTCCGCCGGCACCGGCTGCATGGCTGCCCTCGACGCCGAACGCTGGCTAGCTGCGCAAGGAATCCACTAGAACTTTTCAAATATCTATCCGCAGATGGACGCAGATTAACGCAGATGAAGAAGCAAAAAACGGCTTGCCTTTTCTTGTTTTCTATCTGCGCTCATCTGCGACATCTGCGGAAAAATAATCAAAACATCAAGAAGGTTCATCCATGTCCGACATCAAAATCACCGTAGAACCCCGCGCCGGCCGCCAGTGTGCTTCTAGCGGCTCCAAGTGGGAACCCATCATGGGCTACAGCCGCGCCGTCCGTAGCGGCAATACGATCGCTGTCACCGGCTGCGTCGGCATCAACGCCGATGGCACCTACTCAAAATCCTTCGGCGACCAAACTGCCCGCTCCCTTGCGATCATCCAAGCTGCGATCGAAGCGCTAGGCGGAAAAATGGAGCAAGTCATCCGCACCCGCATGTACGTCACCGACGTGAGCAAGTGGGAAGAAGTCGCCCGCGTCCACGGCAGCGTCTTCAAAGATATCCGTCCGGCAACCACGATCGTCGAAGTAGCCAGGCTCATCGACGGCGATGCAGTCATCGAAATCGAGGCCGACGCAATCGTCGCATAACAACACGGAAGTTGGCGCTATGGAAAAACTCTCAGTCAAAGCTGCCCGCAATCCGGAGGTGGTTGGCAAGCCAGTCACCATCCAAGGCTGGATCCGCACCCGCCGCGATTCCAAAGGCGGCTTCAGCTTCCTCGAAGTAAACGACGGCTCCTGCCTTTCCAACATCCAAGTTGTCGCCGACGCCAAGCTCCCCAACTACGACTCCGAGATCAAGCAACTCTCGGCCGGTTGCAGCGTCACGATCCACGGCGAATTGAAAGCCTCGGGTGGCAAAGAGCAAGCCACCGAGGTCCACGCCTCCGAAGTGATCGTCCACGGCTGGGCCGATCCCGAGGCCTACCCGCTGCAAAAGAAGCGACACTCCTTCGAAAAACTCCGCGAGTGGGCCCATTTCCGCCCACGAACCAATACCTTCGGTGCCGTCGCCCGCGTGCGCAATCGCATCTGCAAATCGATCCACGACTTCTTCCAGGAAGAAGGCTTCCTCTACCTTCACACGCCGATTATCACCGCCAGCGACTGCGAAGGCGCCGGCGAAATGTTCCGCGTCACGACGATCGACCCCGCCAATCCGCCGCGCAATGACAAGGGCGAAGTCGACTACGCTCAGGATTTCTTCGAGCGCCGCGCCTACCTCACCGTCTCCGGCCAGCTCGAAGGCGAAATCTACGCCACCGCCCTCGGCAAGATATACACCTTCGGCCCCACGTTCCGCGCCGAAAACTCCAATACCACCCGCCACCTCGCCGAATTCTGGATGGTCGAGCCGGAAGTCGCCTTCTACGAACTCGAAGACAACATGGCCCTCGCCGAGCGGTTTCTCAAGCGCATCGGCCGCGATGTGCTGGCCGACTGCCAGGAAGACTTGAAGCTCTTCGCCGAGCATGTCGACAAAGTTGTCATCGACCGGCTCGAAGCCATCGTCACCAAAGACTTCCGCCGCCTGAGCTACACCGAAGCCGTCGACATTCTCAAGTCATCCGGCAAAACGTTCGAATACCCAGTCGAATGGGGCCACAACCTGCAGGCCGAGCACGAGCGCTACCTGGCAGAGGAAAAGTTCAGCGAGCCACTCATCATTCACGACTACCCGGCCAAGATCAAGCCGTTCTACATGCGTGTAAATGACGATGGAAAAACTGTCCGCGCGATGGACGTCCTCGTGCCCGGCGTCGGTGAAATCATCGGCGGCAGCCAACGTGAAGACCGGCTCGACGTGCTCGAGTCGCGCATGCAAGAGCAAGGCCTGAGTGCCGCCGACTACTGGTGGTATCTCGACCTCCGCCGCTTCGGCACCGTCCCCCACGCCGGCTTCGGCCTCGGCCTCGAACGCATGGTCCAATTCGTCACCGGCATGGCCAACATCCGCGACGTCATCCCTTTTCCTCGTACCCCCGGCAACGCCGAGTTTTAAGCTCGATCCTCGCTCCTCTTAAGCCGAGTGCTAAGAAGTCTCACGCAGAGGCGCGGAGGCGCAAAGAAGAGAAACGATTTGTAGAATTCTTGAGCAATCGACATCGAAGGACACAAGAAATTTAGCGTCGGCGGCAACGCCGAATCTCCCACCAACACACTCACGGCTACAAAAATAATCTCCTCTGCGTCTCCGCGCCTCTGCGTGAAACCTCTATGCATATTGCAAGCAGCCAACGCACGACAAGTACCCTCATGCTAAAGCCGTCACAGTCGATTCTATTGATTTCAGCGCCAATCGCCTTCTATTCCGTGCTATTGCGCACAGCTCATCAAATTCCAATCGCCATTTGCGAACCGCCAAATCGTAACCTACCTTTTCAATGGCAGGCGTAATTTGCACTGCGTCGGCAGCCACGTTGCACTTCCACCTTTTCCCAGCATCTTTTCTCATTGAGCAGGCAGCGAATAGGCGGCGCATACCTGGCGCAACCTTTCGCCGCGTGCGCGGTCGGTTGCATGACTCTGGCGCCAGCAATCTCCAGTGATGCGATTCGCGAGACGTTCCGCGAATGGAACGAGGAGCGCAACGCGCTCGACGCCGAGCTGAGCGAATCTCTAGCTGCGCTCGAAGCATATCAGGGTCATCTCGATGAATGGCACCAACAGCTTGTCCGTGAGCGAAAAGAACTTTGCGACGCACGCGAGCAATTCGATCATGACCGCGAACTTGCAGCGAAAAACCAATCCGAAACATCCTCAGCCACTCTTGCCGAGCTCCACGAAGCCCGCGAAAAAATCACGGCCCTTACCACCCTCCTTCTGAACCGAACGGAAGAACTCCGCACCCTCGATCTTAGCCGGGCCGAGCTGCAAACCGAGTTGGAACTGGCTCGCACCAGAGAACGTGAAAGCAAAGCCGCCCTAGATGATTACAAGCATTCGGTCGACCAGGAACGATCCCAGTGGGCCGAGGAACTCAAGCATTTGCGCACTGCCATCGAGCGCCAACTAGAAGAGCCAGCCCACAACGAAGCTCGTCTCGCAAGCGAGGCGCCTGCTTCGATTTCGTCTCCAATTTCGCTCGCCTCCACTTCCTCTGCAAACAAACCGCAAACAGACGCCATACCAATCCCCCCAGGTGAAAATCCGTTGCTCGGTTCCATCGCCGAGCAATTCGGCAAACTCCGTCAACAACGGGCTATCGAGCGACAATCCCAAAACAGACAGAGGTAGACCCCGATGACCGCACGGACATATTCTCTCCCGTCGACTCAACTCATCTCGCGATGGTCGACTGTGGCGATCGCGATCGCCGTGTTCGCGTACGGACTCTGTTGGCACAGCGCTGCCCTCTTAGGCGTCGGTGCAGTGCTGCTCTGCTTCGTGCTCCGCCGGGCTTGGAACGAGACAACCCATCTCGCTCCTAGTCGCGAGCAGCGCCGGAACAGACGGCACGACAGCAAACTTCCAATCCGCGCCATGCGCGAAGTCGAGAGTGAGCAACCACTCCCTACCGACCGCAACACGACCGAGGAGCGCGCCTGTCGCGTTCATCCGCCCAAAAGCACCGATGCACTCGTCGAAGAGCTGCTCGCCCACGGCCGCTACGCCCTGATGCTGCGCCCTGAAACGAAGCAACATCTCACTCAGTCACAACTTATGCGCGCGATTCGCCAACTGGACGAAGCGATGGCCCTCGTCCCCGGTGGCCGCGTCCTCGTCGGCCAGCTCGCCGAGATTTCCAGTTCCGCCTGTGGACAATCCGAGATCGATCCCAAGCTATTGCGCCGCAACCTCGTCTCGGTCGCCTCGATCTATCTCGACCGCTTTTGCGTGACCAATGCCGAGTATCAGAAGTTCGTCAACGCAGGCGGTTACGAACAACTAGAGTTCTGGCACGAAGAAGCCCTGCCTGCCCTGCTCGACTTCATTGATCAAACCGGCACGCCAGGACCACGCTTCTGGGCCGATGGCCAGTATCCGGCCGACGATCCGCACCTGCCCGTCGTCGGCGTCAGTTGGTTCGAGGCTTGGGCCTACGCCCGCTGGGTCGGCAAGCAACTGCCGAGCGACGGCGAGTGGACCAAAGCGGCCGCTTGGCCGGTCGAGTCGGCGCCGGGCCGCATTGCTCAACGGCGTTATCCCTGGGGCGAATCGTTCGATGTTCGTCGCGCTCATTTGTATGGTTCGGGTCACAACGCCCCGGTGCCGGTGGACGAGTTCCCCGGCGGCACCAGCGTGGGCGGCATTCACCAGCTTATCGGCAACGTCTGGGAATGGACGTCTACGCCGCTGGCGGACGCGGCCGACCCGACACTGCACGTATCGGAATCGGTTATGAGCATCCGCGGCGGCGCCTTCGACACCTACTTCGAAAACCAGGCCACCTGCCACTTCCAAAGTGGCGAACAAACTCTCTCCCGCCGCCGCAACATCGGCTTCCGCCTCGCCATCCCACTAAGTGATCTCGAGGCACCGGCCAATACGGAAGAGCCCGAGCAACAACCCACTGCACAAGAACCACAAGAATCTCCCACTGAACTGGAACTTGCAACGCAATAAGTGCGTGTTTTTGAAATTCCCCTCCCTTATAGGGAGGGGTTAGGGGAGGGTTCTTTCCTCCGTCCTGCATCCACCATCCTGCATCTTCCTACCGCCATGACTTACCTCGCACAAATGCCGTTGGAAACGTACCTCCTCGCGGAGCACGCAGCGCCCATCGCCTGCCTTGTGTGTGACCATGAAAACTGCGTCTCGGCAGCCCGCTGTCGCAATTGCTCGGCTCCAATGTCGCTCGCTCACAACTCGCAATCGTCTCGACGCAAACCGCAGTTGATTGCCGTCATCGGCGCTAGCGGCGCCGGCAAAACGGTTTATCTCGGCCTGCTGATGGATATGCTCACTCGCCACGTGGGGCTGCTCCGCTCCACCGCCCGTGGGCCCATGTCCATTTCGCTGCAGCAAGCAACGACCACTGCCCTCGCCACCGGCTGGTTCCCCGAAAAAACGGTGACCACGCCCGAACATTGGCACTGGGTTCATTGTCAATTCAATTGCCGGCGTCGACGCCGCCCGCTGGAGCTGGTCGTCCCCGATGTATCGGGCGAATCGCTCGTCGTCGAAACCGAACGAGCCAATCGCTACCCGGCGCTACGCTCGCTCCTCACCAAGGCGGCGGGAATCATCGTGTTGGCCGACGCGGAACAGTTGCAAGCAGGAGATCATTCACAAGATTTCGTCGCTCTTAAGTTGCTGTCGCTGATCGGCGATCTGCGCGACGATCACTCCCACTCCTGGCGTGGCCGAAATCCAGAACGACGACCCTTGGCGCTCGTCCTCACCAAGGCCGACAAATGTGAGGGATTGCATGAGAACCCGCACGAATTTGCCGAGGCCCATGCCGCCGCGCTGTGGAACGATTGCCGTGAGCGATTCCCTCGCCACGAGGTGTTCGCGTGCTCGGTCGCCGGTGCCACCGCCATGCGCGAAAGCTGCGGCCGACGACAACAAGTGCCTCTGCGCATCGAGCCCCACGGCATCATCGAGCCGTTCGGCTGGCTGATGACCGAACTCGATGAAAATTGGAATAACCCAGGCGTTGTCAGTCGCTTGTGCAGTCGCTCGCGATAGCCCCCAATCCCTCTGGACCTTCTGGAGCTTCGAATGCCCCCCCATCATCGCGAACACTCCCAGCCAGGGGTGCTTCACGAGACGACGTCGCCGCCCGTGATGCATACCCTCAAAAGCTTTGCCTGGTCCCACCCACCCAAGTCGTGCAGCGGCGACGACGAACTCGATCCGATCACGCGCCTCGAATGGCTCGACGATTTGATGTTCGCCGCGATCGATGGCGATCCGGTCGCCCTCGATTGTGCCGCCGATGCCTGGAACCAGACGCTCGACGAGCTAGGAGAGCCGGCCCTCGAAGAGTCGCGGCAACAATACGTGCGCCACGCGCAGACCGTCTGGAAGACACTCCGCTACGAGCCCAATCACCCGCCGCACAAAGTATTCGCCGCGATCGAGATCATCTCGCTTCTGGTCGATAAGTCTTACTAGATAGCACCCACAAAACGCCGCCTACTTGGTAGCTTCTGCCTTTCGCGTCTCGAAGACGAGCAGATAGGGAACGGCCGGTCGACGGCCCTGATCTTTGAAGTTCGCAAAGTGGCCGTCGAGCGCGTTGAGTTGTACTACGTAAGTACGCCCTGGCTCCAACTTGACTGGAAGCACACACGTTTTCCCATCCTGGAGATAGTGTGGTTTACCTGTCCCTTTGACCGCAGTCTCGTCCGAGATCTGGCCCCACGACCAGCTCTTGTCCAGCATCTTTTTGCTGAACGTGACTTTAATTTCACTCGTATTGGGGTCCACATCCTTCAGCCCGGCCTGCGGCTCGGTTTTCACTACTACCGCCGGCAGCGTTGCCACACTGTGTTGCTGGGGCTCGGCTCCATTGAGCGTTTCAGCCGTGAGAATTATAGCAATCGCGAACAAAGCCACCTTCATTCTTGAGCTCCTTTTTTGTTTTGCAGAGGGCATATGCTGAATGCTTGAAGATCAGTATTTTTCGTACAGTTGCTGTCGCTCGGTAAAGTTGTAAACGACAGTCGTCTTATCGTCTCCCGAGAAGAGTACGTCGCCCAGCTCTTGGGTGAAAATATCGGCTGCGACTGTACGTTCGGTTGGAATGAGCGCGTCAGGATCGCCGTACCAGCAGTGTGACCAAACAGCGCCTAATATTGCTTTCGCAAATGCGACCGCACCTTTGCCACCGACCGCCTTGCCCGCGCTCAGTTTGATGATTGCATCGGCGTCCTTGGGATTGAATCGCAGCATCGCATTGTAGAAATGGCCACTGAACTCTTTGCCGGCTCCGGCTGTGTATTGATACTGTCCCTGTCCGATGAGCACCGCACCAGTCACGCCGACCTCGGTTGAGATCGGTACGACCGTGATCGAATCTCCGCTGAGTTTGAGTTTTCCAAAGTTGATCGACAGCGACTTGAACTCGCGCACATCGCCAGCATTCAGCTTGATCGGGTAGGCTTTACCTGGGCCATCCGCATCCAACAGCGTTTTGTTTACATCGTTGCCGTTCTTCGTAGTTGCCGTATCGGCGGTCGACGCTGGCGCCAATTGCTTGAGCGCGGAGGTGATATTATCAATTGCTGTCTGATTCGCCCGTTGGCCAGTGTAAAGCTGCACCGCCAACACCACCACGGCACCCAACAACACGACGGACAACCCTATCTGAATGCGTTGCCACATGATTCGGGCTCCCAACAGGGTGTGGCGGCAGTTCTTGTGGACGGTGGCGAAATCGCCAAATTTAGCAAGCGCGGCCTGACGTGCCGTATCAGCCGGCATGCCTTGGATTATGTTGTCATCGGTGCGCATTGCGATGTGGAAATCGAGCTCGTCGAGAATTTCCTGGTCGATTTCAGCGGTCGACCGCGGATCGATTTTCAGCAATTGGGTAGCCGAACTGCGAATGGTCGACATCGCTCATGCCTCCTTCGTCCGCGCGCCAAGTACGCTGCCGATCGCACTCACGAGCGATTCCCACGTTTTCGTTTTCGCCCGAAGTTGGGTCCGCCCAGGCTCGGTTAGTCGGTAATACTTCGCCTTCCGTTTCGTCTCAGATAGCCCCCATTCGGCTTCGATCCAGCCGCGACGTTCCATGCGGTGCAACGCCGGGTAGAGCGAACCTTCTTCGACCTGCAAAACTCCGTCGCTTGTTTCCTGAATGTGTTCGGCAATCGCGTAGCCGTGTTTGGTTCCCGTGCGCAAGGTGCGCAAGATCAGCATGTCGAGCGTCCCCTGTACCAGATCAGTTTTTTCCTGCTTCGTCGGCATTTACCTGCCTCCAATCGTTCGCTTTGAACGCAATTTACCACCTACCCATAGGGTGTCAATGGGTAGACATAGAATATCTATGGGAACGGTCAAAGCGGTAAGCGGGCGGGAGCATTTCGGTTAACTGAGCACAGAACGCGTCGTTTCCATCGATTCCAGAAATCGCCGGAACAAATAGTGGCTATCATGCGGCCCGGCCGATGCCTCGGGGTGGTACTGCACGCTGTACGCCGGCACGTCGAGATGCATGATGCCCTCGATCGTGTTGTCGTTCAAGCTGCGGTGCGTTACCTGCATGAACTTCGGCAGCGAATCTTCCGCTACCGCGAAGCCGTGGTTCTGCGACGTGATCTCGACCGCCCCCGTTTCCAGGTTCTGTACCGGATGATTCCCGCCGCGATGACCGAACTTTAACTTGAACGTCTTCGCGCCACATGCCAGCCCCAGCAACTGGTGCCCCAGGCAGATGCCGAAGATCGGTTTCTTGCCCAATAGGCCGCGAATCGTTTTGATCGCGTACTCCAGCGGCTCCGGATCGCCCGGCCCATTTGAGAGAAACACGCCATCTGGCTCGTGCTCGAGCACTTCTTCAGCGGTCGCCGTGCCCGGCAGAATCGTCACACGGCACCCCAAGTCGACCAGATGCCGCGGAATATTCCACTTCATCCCAAAATCCAAGGCAACAACATGGGGCTTCGCCAAGGCATCGGTCTCTACTTCCTGACACCCGACACCTGACACCCGACACCTTCCCCCTTCCCCGCTCCCTGCGCCCTGCTTCTTCAAGTGCGTCCACTCGCTCAGAGGTTGCTGCCACTCGAACGACTGATGATCCGGCAACACCTCGCGCACCAGGTCGCGCCCTACCAAGCCCGGGCTCGCCTTCGCCTTGGCCACGAGGCTCGCATCATCCATGTCCGTTGTCGACAAAACACCCTTCATCGCCCCGCTCGAGCGCAGCCGGCGCACTAGCGCCCGCGTATCGATCGACTCGATCGCCACGATGCCCGATTGTTTCAAATATTCGCTCAGGCTCTGCTCGCAACGAAAGTTGCTCTGCGCCCGGCTATGCTCACGAACGACGAACCCAGCCAAGTGTGGCCGCGGACTCTCGACATCCTCGGCGTTCACGCCGTAGTTGCCGATTTGCGGGTACGTCATCGTCACGATCTGACCGCGATAACTCGGATCGGTCAGGATTTCCTGATAGCCAGTCATCGACGTATTGAAGCACACCTCGCCATCGACTTCGCCATCGGCGCCAATCGAGGTGCCGGTGTAAACCGTGCCATCTTCAAGAGCTAGTTTTGCGGGCTTGTCCATGCATTCGAGTATATCAGGACGAAGCGCCACCGTTGAGGGCGCAACGCATCAGCAGTAAGTGTCAAAACCACAATAATCTTTTAGCGTCGGCGGCCACGCCGTCCCCCCGCCCACCGCTCAACAACAAGAAAAACTCAGAACGTGTTTTGAAATGCAAAGCCCGTCTTGAATCCCTCAATCCAACCAGTAATCTGGTCGAAAGCCGAGAGCCAACAGCCGATAACCTTCCCCACTTGATATATATCCGTCACGGATATATTATGAGTCCATGCCCAAGAATGCAACCAATGCCCCGCTTACCCCTGCCGTGCTCCACATCCTCCTCGCCCTGTCCACCGGTGAGCGGCACGGCTACGGAATCATGAAGCAAGTCGAAGTCGACTCGCAGGCAAGAGTGAAAATGGGACCCGGCACTCTCTACGGCTCGCTCGGCCGCATGATCGACGCCGGCCTCATCCGCGAAAGCGAAAAGCGAATCGATCCAAAGCTCGATGACGAACGCCGCATCTACTACAAAATCACCTCGCTCGGCCAGAAATCACTCGCGGCCGAACTCGACCGTTACCGCCAGGTCGTGGCTATCTCCCAAGAACGACGCCTCTCGCCCACGAGGCTCGCCTATGGCATCTGAGCACTCCATCCGCCGTTACCGCCGCTGGTACTCCCGGCTCCTTCGCCTCTATCCGCGCGCTTACCACGAGCGCTTTGCCGAAAGCATGGAGCAAACCTTCACCGACCTCCTCCGCGACCGCGTCGACGAAAGAAAAGGACTATTCGGTTTCGTACTCTGGACCTTCCTCGAAACATCCGTTGCCATGATCAAACAAAATCTCAACTCCGCCCTCACTCAAAACAAAAGCGTTCCTCGCATCGCCCTCGGCACCGGCCTCATCCTACTGATTCCAGTCATCGGCATGCTCTTCTCAGACGGCTGGCACTGGGGGCCGCTCGATTTCCTGATCATGGGTGCTCTCCTCTTCGGCACCGGCCTCACCTTTGACCTCATCTCAAAGCAAGGCGGCACGCTCGCCTACCGCGTCGCCGCCGGCATCGGCTGCCTGGCAGGTCTGCTGCTCGTCTGGGTCAACGCCGCCGTTGGCATCATCGGCGACGAAGACCTCGCCAACGTGATGTACCTCGGCGTCCTCATCATCGGCTTCCTGGGTGCCTTCCTCACTCGCTTCGAGCCACGCGGAATGGCCCGCGCCCTCGTCGCCACCGCCCTCGCCCAGTTTCTCGTACCCCTCATCGCGATGACCTGGGTTCCCGAAGAACGCTTCGCCCCAGGCTACCTGCCCGTCATCGGCCTGAATGCGCCCTTCGTCGCGATGTTCTTAGTCTCCGCGCTGTTGTTCCAACGCGCTGCCACTACAACGCAATCCGCCGGCACAACCGAGTAGGCAAGCTTTATTATTCAATAATAAGCTCTTGAGCAGCACACGTTGCGATGGGCACTGAGTTTTTCGCACCAGCGCCGCAAAGGAGTTGCTCGCCGACTGTCTGAACTGTGATGAAATCGACGGCTATTCCGCCCGTTTCATACCTATCCCGAAGCCCCCTCTCCTGCTATACTAGATTTTGCTGGTTCGACGATCGTGTCATGCGTCGCCACCTCTTTTGAGACGGCCCCGGATGTATCTTTTGCCGTCCCTCCTGGCGGGTCGCCAAGTTCGGCCCCTTTCTCTTCAGCCCCGAAAGTACATGTGGGCTGCGATTCCCAGCCACAGGAGCATTTAGGTGGGAAAGAAATTGTATTGCGGTAATCTTAGCTACAACACGTCCAACTCCGACTTGGAGCAATTGTTCTCCGAATACGGCACCGTCCAAAGCGCCGAAGTCGTCATGGATCGAGACACCGGCCGAAGCAAAGGTTTCGGCTTCGTCGAAATGAGCAACGACGCCGAGGCTTCGGCCGCGGCCGAAGGATTGAACTTAAAGGAGCACGACGGACGCTCACTCACCGTCAACGAAGCCCGGCCACGCGAAGCGCGCAGCGGGGGCGGCGGCGGATATGGCGGGGGCGGCGGCGGTGGTGGTCGTGGACGCGGCGGCTACGGCGGCGGCGGTGGTGGTGGCGGTCGCCGCTACTAACCTGTCGATCGGACGACGGGCGCAGTCACGCGTCCTAATGTAATGGAAATTCCTGAGCGGCCACGATGGGCCCGGTGGGCCAATGGCTCATCCGCCCAGATGGCCGCCAGAGTTTCTTCTCTCGAACAAACAGGGATTTCTGTGGCAAAGAAACAGAACACTTTTGAAAAGCGTCGCCGAGAGACAGACAAAAAGCTGAAAGCACAGGAGAAGCGCAAGAAGCGAGAAGCCAGAAAAAAATTCGACGCCATGACGCCGTCGCCAACACACTCGATGGACCGGGTAAACCCTGAAACCAGCGAGGCGCACGATGAGTAAAGAAGAACCGGTGTTGATCGCTCCGCAACGACCCAAGATTTTATGTCCTGTGTGCGGCGCCCCGACTTATTCGGCCGGCGGTATTCACCCGCAATGCGCGGTTCATCAAGCCGATGGTTCGCGAATGGCCAGGCTCAAAACCCAACGCGTAGAAGCATCGAAAGAGAAAAAGCCCGCCAAGAACGTCTGGAAAAAACGCTGCCCCAAATGCGGCAACGAAGCCCATGTCCGCCTCGGCGTATGCAAGTGCGGGCACTCGTTCCGTGCGAAGTAGTTCGTCGGCGTCGAAATCCGACGTTCAGAACGTAGTTGCAAGCTGATATCGATGGAGCAAATACAGCAATGCAAGTGAATGGTGTGACGGATATTCATGATCTTCGCGAGAGGATCTGGGATTATCTTTTCGAAACGAAATCGTCCCAATTAGTCGCGGAATTGGCTGCTCAAGCAAAATGCGACGAGGCAACTATCCGCATCGCGGTCGATCATGAATGGTTTACAGAGCGCGAAAATCAAATTTTCATCGCGCACGTAGACACCAGCACGTAGTGACAGCGCGACACGACTCCCAGCACTTAAGCGTGGCGGCTGAGGGTGGTCGTCGCACGAAAGCTCGTCCGGTGTTCACAGAGCCGTTATCGGCGCTGGCCCGGTTCGATCGATCGCAAAAAGGAGTGCCATAATGCAAGTCGTACCTGCCGACCTCGAGCCGAAAACAGATATCCACCTGCTCGCTGCCTACATCGCAGAACTCGAGCTGGAGGTCGATCGCTTGCGAAAGCAAGACGCCTACTTGCGGCAGACTTTTGCTGATGAGTTGAACCGCGCGAAGAATTCAGTCCGTGATAACACTCTGCCCACAAGTGCCCAAGTTCTCTTTCAAGCGGTCGACGGGCTGAGTGCGTTGATCGAGGACCTCAATGATCCAACCGGTTGCCAATTGGATCATGACGAGGTCACTGCGATTCCAGTGCGTCCGCTGATTGAGCACATTTTTCGTTGGCAGCAGCGGCAGTCGGGCGCCGCACACGCAACGCTCCATCTCGATCTTTCGGCGGAGACGATTAATTGGTTTCCCTTGCGCCTTCGCCACATTATCGAGAACTTGATTTCCAATGCCTTGAAGTTTCGTGACCCCGAGAAGGGCGAGGCCCGCGTAAATGTACGGCTGAATCATCAATCCGAGTCGATCGAGCTGTGCATCACAGATAACGGGCTGGGAATTCCCTACGAAGAATCGATGACCGCCTCCCAGTTTCTCAATCGATCCGCGTTCCGGCGCAGTCCTGGAATCGGCGTCGGATTGCCAGTCGTCAAGCTTCTCATCGAGGAAAGTGGCGGCTCGCTCGAGGTTGAATCAGGCGAAGGCAAAGGCGCGTGCTTCATGGCCGTCTTGCCCCGCTACGATCTCGGCGACTACCTGACCTGAAGCAATAGCCACAATCGCCAGTGGCCGGGGCGTGCGGACTCACAACTAAACCTTTTAAAAATATAGCGAGGCCGAATCGTGGACGAACGAGATGTCATACGTGTGTGGCGCGACCTATTTCGTGCAAACGGCGCCACTCCCGAGGCGCTCAAGCAGGCCGGGAAACTCCTCGATGGCCTCAGCGGTGAAAGCCCTCTTCATCTCCGCCTTGCTGGCGAGCTCGAAGAATTGAAAAACGGTAAGGTCGAGAAGAAAAAACGACCGACGCGTCGCTAAAGCCGCGCAGTTGTCCGCACCAACAAGCCGGAAAGAATAAAAAACCTTCAGCAGCCTTAGCGTCGGCCGCCAGGCCGAATCTCGACCACACGTCTCATCACCACAAAAAACCAAAGCGAGCCCAGGATTTCACTCCCTGCTGTTCACTCGCCCTGCTCCGGCTGCTCCAACTCAACTGGCTACTCCGGCGCCGCCGGCTCCTCTACCACCACCGCCGGCTGCGCCGGCCGGTGTTGCTGTTCAGGTCGCTTCGGCACATGCTTCGGCGGCCCCTGCACCTGGTCTTGAATATTCTTCACCCCAGGAACCCCACGCATCGCCTTCATCAGCGGCATCCGCTGGTTGTCGTACTTCAGTTTGCCGGTCATCGTCACGCAGCCATTCACAACCACCGCCTTCAGCCCCAACTGCGCGCCGCCCGATTGTTGCAATCGCCGATCAACGAGCTTCTGCAGAGCCTTATCAGCGGCCGGATTCTTTCCGCCCATCATAGCGCGATCCCTTCAAAAGAGGAGAGAGAACGCCTCGCAAAACGCGATAGCGCTCGGAAGGGGAATCGACGATTAGAGGCCGTCGTCGGACAGTGAAAGAAGATAACCCGTCCAAGTTTCATTCTACTCGCCGCCCGGCTACGCCCGCTCACAATTCCCACAAAGTCGCCAAGATAAACACCAACAGCCGAAAACCAATCGCCAAGTCGAAGACTCGACATGGCGAGGGTGCAAACCCCTTGGTGCAGCACCACACAAAGGATTAGCGTCGGCCGCTAGGCCGAATCTCGACCAACACGCTTAACAACAAAAAGCAATTTCAAAACCGTCGGTGACCAGCACAATTTGCACAGTCCGCCGAGCAAACTGTGCCCGTCCCCCTCTCCGTGCTTGAAACCGCTTCTAGCAATACGAACAATCCCAAAGGGATTGAAATCATTCAGCCCAAGGTTGCCTGAGCCGAACGAAGGCTACCTTGGGACCAGATACGATATCAAATTCACAACCCTGCAGGCGTTGAATCAGAGATGTCGTGCTAAACATTCGGCGATCAACTGGCATAATGCCGCGACGTTGTAAGGCCACCTCGCGCGAACATGAAGTAGCGCCAACCCCGCCGCACTCAACGCGGCATCAAGAAACGCACCACTCTCCTGCCGATCACCTCGGCCATGACTCGCATCATCCAATTCGACGCCCGGCAATGGCCGATGCTTCCGATCTTCAGCGAAGTCACCTATTAAAGTGGCACGACGCTATCTCGACTTTTACCTATTTACATTGTCTAAATGCTGTTTAAGTTCTATAACAACCTCACAAAATCACCATTCGTGAAGTAGACGCAAAGCATCGGGGGGCGATGGAATGCTTGACCTAAAAACGGCAATTGCTCGCTTCGGTACCGACGCAAAAGCGAAGCTCTCAAATCCCAGCGCAACCGGCGAGCCCGAGGACCAGCTTCGCGCCCCGCTAGAAGCGCTCTTCGCCGATCTCGCGGAACTGTGCGGATTCAAGCGCGAGTGGGTCGCGGCCGTCGGTGAATCATCGCTTTCTACGCTCCACACGCGACCCGATTACGCCATTACCCTCCGCAACGTGCTCGTCGGATTCGTAGAAGTCAAAGCGCCCGGCAAAGGTGCTGACCCGCGCCGCTACAAAGGACACGACAAAGAACAATGGGAAAAACTGCAATCCGTTCCCAATCTGTTGTACACGGATGGCAACTCGTTCAGTCTGTGGCAAAACGGCGAACTCGTTGGTTCAATCGTGAAGCTAGAAGGCGACATTGAAAACTCCGGTGCTAAGCTTTCCGCACCGCAGGAACTCGTTGCAAGATTTGACAACTTTCTCCGCTGGGAACCAATTCCACCCAAATCTGCCGCCGAACTTGCCAAGGTCTCGGCCCGGCTCTGCCGCTTGCTGCGCGACGAAGTCACCGAACAACTAGCCGAGAAAAGTCCAGCCCTGACCGCTCTCGCCGCCGACTGGCGCAAACTTCTTTTTCCTGAAGCGAACGACGCACAATTCGCCGACGGCTACGCGCAGGCCGTCACGTTCGGCCTCCTGATGGCCCGGTCAAGCAACATCCGTCTCGCCGATGGCCTCGACCAGGTCGGCAAGCAACTTGGCAAAACAAATTCACTTATCGGCGCGGCCCTCCGCCTGCTCACCGACGAAGCCGGCAGCGACGCCACATTGAAGACATCGCTCGGCACGCTCGTCCGCGTACTCGACGCCGTCAACTGGCAAGCGATCAGCAAGGGAAAGCCCGACGCCTGGCTCTATTTCTACGAAGACTTTCTGGCCGAGTACGACAACAAGCTGCGCAAGCTCACCGGCTCGTATTACACACCGCCGGAAGTCGTGGAGCCGATGATTCGCCTCGTCGATGATGTGCTCCGCAAACATTTCGGCCGCAGCACCGGCTTAGCTTCGGACGACGTGACGCTGGCCGATCCTGCCGTCGGAACAGGCACGTTTATTCTGGGTGTGCTGCGGCGCATTGCTGCCGACGTCGAGGCCGATCAGGGTGCGGGAGCGGTTCCGCAAGCCATTCAGTCGGCCGTCGATCGGCTCGTCGCGTTCGAGATACAACTTGGTCCGTTCGCCGTCGCCCAGCTTCGCGTTTACGCCGAGTTGATTGAGCTGATCGGCAAAGCGCCCCGATCCACGCCCCGTATGTTTGTTACGGATACGCTGGGGAATCCATACGCACAGGTGGAAGAGCTGGGCTCACTGTACCGCACCATTTCAGAATCGCGACTGCAGGCCAATGAGATCAAGCGCAAACAACCGATCACCGTCGTCATCGGCAACCCGCCTTACAAGGAAAAGGCGATGGGGCGCGGTGGCTGGATCGAGGAAGGGACCGACGAAGTCGCGAAAGTCGCTTTGCTCGAAGCCTGGATTCCGCCCGCGGATTGGGGCGTCAGCGCTCACTCGAAGCACTTACGCAACTTGTACGTCTATTTCTGGCGCTGGGCCACCTGGAAAGTCTTCGACCACGATCCGCAGAACGACACCGGCATCGTGTGTTTCATCACCGTCGCGGGCTTCCTGAATGGTCCTGGATTCCAGCGGATGCGCGATTACCTGCGGCGCACGGCCGATCGCATTTGGGTCATCGACTGTTCGCCCGAAGGCCATCAACCCGATGTGCCGACGCGCATCTTCCAAGGTGTGCAGCAACCAGTCTGCATCGTGCTGGCCGCGCGATCCAAGGAAAAGAAATCCGACAAACCAGCTGCGGTGAAATACACGGCATTGCCGGCCGGCAAGCGCGAAGAGAAGTTTGCGGCACTTGCAACCCTCAAGCTCACATCGAAGGCCTGGCAGGATTGCTCGACCGACTGGCATGCACCGTTTTTGCCTGCCGCGACTGGCGCGTGGGGAAGTTACCCGTCGCTCGATGAATTGTTTGCGTATAACGGTTCCGGTGCACAGCCTGCCCGCACTTGGGTCATCGCAGCCGATCAGGACTCCTTACTTCGTCGCTGGCAGAAACTATTGAGGGCCAAACCCGCGGACAAAGAGGTACTGTTTCACCCACAAATGGAACATGGGCGAATTGGCTCACATCATGTTAACAGGGTTCATAAGCGTGGCTTGCCGGGTTACGAACCGAAACAACTTTCAGTTGCAGACGAGCAAGGATCGTGCGAGACACCAACAAGATACGGTTTTCGTTCCTTCGACCGTCAATGGATCATCCCCGATAATCGCCTAATAAATCGGCCCAATCCGACACTGTGGATGGCACATTCTGACAAGCAAGTATATTTGACCGCACTCCATCGCTCGTCGCCAACAAACGGCCCGGCATTTACCTTTACCTCCGCAATTCCAGACTACGATCACTACAAAGGTTCGTTTGGCGGCCGTGTATTTCCGCTCTGGCGTGATGCTGCCGCGACGCAACCCAACCTACCGCCGAAGTTGCTAGAATTCCTGTCGAAGAAATTCAAGTTCCCCGTGACGCCCGAGGATTTCGTGGCCTACCTTGCCGCGGTCGCAGCTAATCCGGCCTACACGGCACAATTCAAATCCGACTTGGCCCAGCCAGGATTGCGCATCCCGATCACGTCGAACCCTAAGCTGTTCACGAAAGCTGTTGTGTTGGGCCGCCGTGTGATCTGGCTCCACACATTCGGCGAACGCTTCACCGACAAGAAATCCGGCCGCCCGCCCGGGCCGCCACGCGCGCCGAAAGACCACGCGCCGCGTATCCCCAAGGATGGCGCGATCCCGGATGATGCCGATTCCATGCCCGATGAAATCGAGTACGATGAATCGCAGCACCGCTTAAACATCGGCAAGGGCTTCATCGATAATGTGTCACCCGCCGTGTGGAAATACGAAGTCTCCGGCAAGCGGGTGTTGACGCAGTGGTTCAGCTACCGTAAGAAAAACAGAGAGCGGCCGATCATCGGCGACCGCCGGCCACCCTCGAAGCTCGGCGAGATTCAGCCCGACCATTGGCTGGCCGAGTACACGACCGAACTGCTCAATGTGTTGCACGTTTTGACGCTGCTCGTGGAAATCGAGCCGGACCAAGCGAAACTATTGGAGGCGATCTGTGAAGGACCAACGCTATCCTACCCTTGATGAATGGGTCTTGTTACACGGCGACGAGCCCGACACCACGGAAGGCCCCCACTTGATTTCCGTCGATGAGCTACGGGCCGCCGGCGCGCTCGATGTGCCCGCGGAGTGGCGAAAGTCGCTCGGCGAAGAGCGATGCTTTACCCTGCCTGGTTTCGACGAAGGCGACGAAAACTCCGATTCGTAGCCGATCACTAAAATCAATTCCGAACACGGCGTACTTTCGTGACCAGATAAGATAAAGTGGGCTGCCCTCGCCATCTTCCCCGCGGCCGTTCCAGATTGCCATCTGGCAATTTCCTCATACGGCTTGAACCCCATGCCCAAACGAAGACTCCCCCAGCGCGAAGTCCGCCCCAGCAACATCGACTACCTGGAGGAAATGCCAACCACCATCCTCACAGGCCAGATCCTCGTCCACAACAACATCGTCCCCACCCGCCGCATCAACACCCGCGGCTTCCGCATCTGGTACGCATCGCCCGACGAACGCAAATACGTAGCCTGCGACTGCGGCTGGGCCCCAGAACTGCGCGAGCATTACCGGATCAACACCGATTCCACGTAAAGGGCAGCGCCTCGGCTTTCCAGTCTTTGGAAGTACAATCTGCCGGGAGGTGCCGCCGGCTACGGCGATTGCCAATCTTCAATCGACAATCCGGAAACGCGGCTAAATTCAGACTCATTGTGGGTGACCAATGTTGCGCCTCGGCTGCGAGCGATGGCAGC
>CAZJWY010000013.1:45137-48035 GCA_964549545.1 uncultured Planctomycetaceae bacterium
CCCGTGATGAATAAGTGCGCTCGGATCGCGGCGTAGTCGCGGGCGGCCGCGTTGTCGAACGGCAGTGATTCGTACTTCGTTGCTATTTCATCGACAAGCTTAAAGTTGTCGGCGCGGCGGTTCGGATCGCTACGCTCAGCGCCGAACCAAAGCTCTGCCAAAACTACCGAACACAAGAAGATTTCGTCCGCCGGATGCTGTTGGAGTTGGGCGAGCACACCAGCATTTTGCCAGCGAAGAAGTGAGATCCATGTATTGGAATCGAGAAGGTAGCTCAAGAGAGCGGCTCGCGCGTTTCCAGGTCTCCTTCACCGCCACGCACAAATTCACCTTGCCAACGGCCAGCCAGACTATCGAGCCACGCTTTGTAGTCCGATGAGTTTGTCGGGCTACCGTTCTCTTCCTCCACGCGCAAATGAACGCGCGCCCCCTGGGGCAGCGCCAGTGGCTCTATCGGCCGGAGAACGCCATGATCGTAAATCGCATCGACGTTGTGGATCATGTCGTTATTTTACTACGGGCATCGGAATACGGCAAAGTCGGCCCCACCCAAGTGTTGCCGATTAGTGCGGAGTAGCGAAGATTAGCGTTCCATTTTGCCCGTTTTCTCGTTTTTGGCCGCACGCTCGGCTACTTATTAAACTCTCAACGCTGAACCCTTCACGCAAATCTCGGCGCCAGTCGGTCCACCACCAGCTTTCCGATGTTGAGACTTGCGGTAGCCGCCGGCGACGGCGCGTTCTCCACATTCACCACGCGATCGGTCGCCTCGATCACAAAGTCGTCGACCATCTTCCCGTCAGGGCTGACCGTCTGAGCCCGCACACCGGCCGGGGCCCAGTCGAGAAACTCCGACTTCATCTCCGGCACGAGTCGTTGAAGCGCCCGCACGAACGCAGGCTTCGAGAAGCTGCGATGCATCTCGTTCATGCCGATCCGCCAATACCTGGTGGCCAGCCGCCAAAAACCCGGATACAGGAGTGTTTCGCCCAGGTCGCGCAGGTTCACCGTCGTGTTCTTGTACCCCTCGCGCGCAAACGCCAGCACGGCATTCGGCCCACACTCGATCATCCCGCTCATCCGCTTCGTAAAATGAACGCCGAGGAACGGATACGCCGGATCAGGTACGGGGTAGATCAATCCTTTCACCAGGTACTGCCCTTCCGGGCGCAGCGCATAAAACTCACCGCGGAACGGCACCACCTTGGCCGACGGTGTCGCTCCACTCATCTTGGTAACGCGGTCGCAATGCAGCCCGGCGCAGTTGACGATCTGTCGTGCGGCAAACTCGCCCGCAGTGGTTTCGACCACGGCTCGATCATGGTCGCGCTTGATACTCGTAGCTTGTGCCGACGTGACCACGCGACTGCCGCGCTCCGCGATGATCTCAGCCAACCGTCGGCAAACCCGCGCGTAATCGACCACCCCCGCCTCCGGAACATGAATGCCCGCAATCCCGGCGCAATACGGCTCGATCTCGCGAATCTGCTCCGGCGTGATCCGGTTGCAAACCACGCCGTTCTGCGGCCCACGCTCCAGAAGCATCTCCATCCGCGGCAACTCGCTTTCCTCCACCGCCACGATGATCTTGCCACACAGGTCGAACGGAATGTTCTCTTTCGTGCAAAACTCTTCCATTGCCTTCTTGCCTGCGCGGCAGTTGGTCGCTTTGAGCGAACCGGGCCGATAGTAGATGCCCGTGTGCAACACGCCCGAGTTGCGGCCAGTCTGATGCTGGGCAATCTCCGCTTCTTTTTCCAGAACCGTGACGGTCTTGCCTGGGAAGCGTTCGAGGAAGCGGTAAGCAGTGGCCAGGCCGACAATGCCGCCACCGATTACGATGAGGTCGGATTCAGAAGTCATGGGGAGCAAGTATGCGGTGCGAAGATCGAGACTTGTAGAACAGATAGTATAGTCACAAAGGCAGGCCCTAAGCGACGCCGAGACCGTAGTCGGCAGGGTCGACCATGCAGGCCGTTTTCCGTTAGAATTAAGCGTTTCCGGCGAGTCCAGGTTCGCCAACCATTGTCTTACTCTCCCCGCTCCTAGCCCCCTGCTCCCCGCTCCTTATGTTTGAAGCACTACAAGATGGTTTGGGTTCCGCGCTGAAGACGCTTCGCGGGCATGGAAAGCTCAGCGAATCGAACATGCGCGACGGGCTCAAGCTCGTCGAAAAGTCGCTCCTCGAAGCCGACGTCAGCTTCCCCGTCGTGCGGCAGTTCATGCAGGACGTCACCGAGCAGGCCGTCGGCGAGAAAGTACTCAAGGCCCTCAACCCAAGCCAGCAGGTCGTTGGCATCGTCTACCAGGAGCTCGTCAATCTGATGGGCCCGGTGGACCATTCGATGCACCTCAAGGGAGCGAACGAAGTCACCGTCCTGATGATGTGTGGTCTGCAAGGCTCGGGTAAGACAACCTCGACCGGCAAGCTGGGCCGCATGCTCAAGTCACGCGGCCGCAAGCCCCTCCTCGTTGCCTGCGACTTGCAGCGCCCGGCCGCTATCGATCAGTTGCACGTCCTCGGCGAGCAACTCGAGATTCCCGTTTACTCCGATCGCACGAACAAAGACCCCGTCGCCGTCGCCCAAGCTGCCGTCCGCGAGGCCAAGAAGAGCGGCGTCGATACCGTCATTCTCGACACGGCCGGTCGGCTCCACATCGACGATGAGCTGATGCAGCAGCTCGAGCGCATCGATCGCCAGATCGTGCCGCAGCAGGTCTACCTGGTCGTCGACGGCATGACCGGGCAAGACGCCGTCAACAGTGCGAAGATCTTCAACGAGAAGCTCGAACTCGACGGCGTCATCATGACGAAGCTCGACGGCGATGCCCGCGGCGGCGCGGCCCTCTCCGTCAAGCAGGTCACCGGCGTGCCGATGAACTTGATCGGCACGCCGG
>CAZJWY010000014.1:0-47853 GCA_964549545.1 uncultured Planctomycetaceae bacterium
TGTCGCGGAGTTCTTCGGCGTTCATTTCGCCGAGGCCTTTGAAGCGGGTGACGTGGAGGACCTTTTGGCCGGCGTCGCGAATGGCGGCGGGGAGGCCGCGGAGGTCTTCGAGGCCGGTTTCACTTTCGCCACGGCGGAGCGTGTAGCGGCTGGTTTCCTCGCCGGTGCGCTCTTGGGGGATGAGTGCTTCGATCGAGAAGCCGAACTTGGCGAGATCGGTGAGGGCGGTGTTGATCGTGCGAACTTCGTGGAGCTCGACGATGCGGAGGCGGGAGCCGCCGGGGCTCACGGCCGCTGAAGCGGCCGCGCCGTCGCCGTCACCATTGGGGCTGGGGGCTGGGGGTTGGGGGCTAGGCGTGTGCATGCCGACATCGACATCGAGCTTGCCGCCGGCGGCTTGTTCCTGGGTAGCGATGAAGCTGTCGAGGTCGCCACGGGTAGTGAACCATTCCTCGCGGCCATCGGTGTAGACGTGGTAAATGGGAAGCCGGCCCGAAGTGTCCTGACGTTCGGCGTGAATCTTCAGACTAATCCCGCGGCGCTCCAGCGCGATCAGCGCTTCCTCGAGCACGGCCAATGTACGAACGAGCCGTGTCATCTCTTCGCCTTCGACGAGCCGTCCATCGCTTGGGTCGAAAACGGCGTTGGCCAAACCAACATCAAGGAGCTGGTTGCGCATTTCCTCTTCGGTTTGCACGTAGTAGGTGCTCGATTTGGTTTTCACGCGGAACAGCGGCGGCTGCGCGACGTACACGTGCCCACCTTTGACCAGCTCGAACATCTGCCGGTAAAAGAACGTGAGCAGCAGCGTGCGAATGTGCGAACCGTCGACGTCGGCATCGGTCATGATGACGATGCGCCCGTAGCGGCGCTTGGAGAGATCCTGATCTTCGCCGATGCCCGTGCCCACGGCGGAGATCATGCTGCGAATTTCCTCGTTCGCGAGTACCTTGTCTTCGCGTGATTTATAAGCGTTGATGATCTTGCCGCGCAGGGGCAGGATCGCCTGGTACTCGCGGATGCGGCCACCCTCGGCCGAGCCACCGGCCGAGTCGCCTTCTACCAGGTAGAGCTCGCATTTATCGACATCGCGGCTGGAGCAGTCGCGGAGCTTGCCGGGGAGTCCGCCGCCGGAGAGCGCGCCTTTGCGCTCGCGGATCAACTCTTTCTGCTTGCGAGCGGCGACACGCGCCTCGGCCGCGAGCAGGCCCTTGTTGCCGATCGCTTTGGCCGCCTTGGGATTCTCTTCGAGGAACTTGTTGAGATATTCGCCGAACAGGCTGTTGACGATGCCTTCGACTTCGCCGTTGCCCAGCTTGGTCTTGGTTTGGCCTTCGAACTGCGGATGGGGCACGCGGCAACTGATGACGGCGGTGAGGCCTTCGCGGAAATCCTCGCCGGTGGGGACGAGGTCCTTGAAAAGGCCGCTGTCTTTGCCGTACTTGTTGATGCAGCGGGTCAGCGCGGTGCGGAAGCCGGAGAGATGCGTACCACCTTCGGTCGTGTTGATGTTGTTGACGTAGGAGTGAACGTTCTCGGTGTACTCGGCCGAGTACTGCATGGCGACTTCTACCGTGACGCCTTCTTGGTCGCCCTTGATGTAGAGCACATCCGTGTGGATCGGCTCGCTGGCGCGGTTGAGGTGCAGAACGTATTGGCGGAGGCCGTCGTCGTATTGGTAGCTTTCCTTCTCGCCGGTGCGCTCGTCGGCGATCGTGATCCGGACGCCTTGGTTGAGGAAGGCGAGTTCCTGCATGCGCTTTTGGAGCGTAGCAAAAATGTACTTGGTGGTTTGGAAGATTTGCGGATCGGGCTTGAACGTCGTCTTGGTGCCACGCTTGGTGGTGTTGCCGACGCGGCGGACTTCGCTCTTGGGGACGCCCCGTTCGTATTCCTGGTGGTAGACCTGGCCATCGCGGCAGACTTCGACCTCGCACCATTCGGAAAGGAAATTGACGACCGTGACGCCGACGCCGTGCAAGCCGCCGGAGGTTTGATAAGCACCTTTTTCGAACTTGCCGCCGAATTTGAGAACGGTCATCACGCCTTCGAGCGTGGACATATCGCGACCGGCCTCTTCCGAGAGCTGCGCGTGGCGCTCGACCGGAATGCCGCGGCCATCGTCTTCGACCGTAATGCTGCCGTCGACGTTGATCGACACGCTGACCGTCGTAGCGTGGCCAGCCATTGCTTCGTCGATCGAGTTGTCGACGACTTCGTACACAAGATGATGCAGGCCGCGCTGCGTCGTGTCGCCGATGTACATCGACGGCCGCTCGCGCACGTGTTCGAGGTCGGAGAGATGCTGCAAATCTTCGGACGAGTATTGGCCCGCCTCGCGCGGGGCAGCGGGCTTCTTTTCGGGTTGATCGTTTTCGTTTGCTTCAGCCATCTTGTTGATATGAGCCTGCTGTTGGTGATTCGGACAGAATTCACCACGGAGACACGGGAGAAAGCCCTAATGACCAAGTTCCAATGGCCAATAATTCTTGGTCGTTGAGATTAGGTCATTGGTCATTTGTTTTCCGTGCTCTCCGTGGTAAATGTGTTGATTCTTCTGCTTGTTCTATGAAAGGTTGCCGACGCGGAAGCGGATGTCGCGGATTTTGGCGTCGGGCAGGGCGGTTTGTAGTTGGATCAGGATTTGTTGTTTTTGGAAAGTCAGTTCTTGGATGATCATCGAATTGGCCGCGGTCACTTCCAATATTCCGCGGCGGATGCGACCCGGTCGGGTAAATTTCGCAATTGTATCTCCTGCTGCCTGTCGCCAAGCGGCGGTGAAATCGGCCGTGGCCTGAATGCGTCCAATGCCACGTGCGGTAATAAGTTGCGCAAGTATGTTCCCGATCGCTTTTGGTTTGCGCGCGCGATACCGGCGTTGCTCACGATCGCGGCGAGCGAGGAAGTCAGCGGCAAGGTCCTGAGCAGGATGCATGTACTTAGAAAAATCCCAGCAAATAAAATCACAAAAAGTTTTCATCAACCGCCAGAGGAAGCGGGTGGTTACCGGTCTCTAGCCAAAGGCATGATCACATAGCCATACCCATCATCTGTCGTGCAGACAGCCGCTGCATCGCTGTCTTGCAAATCGATCGTAAAGTTCTTTTCAGGCTCTAAAACTTTGAGGAAATCGCTCACGAAACGAGGGTCGAGCGTGATCGAAATCGGCTCGCCGTCGTACGCGATCGGCAGCTCGATGCGCGACTGGCCCACCTCGGCGGTCTGGCCCGCGAGCACCAGACTACCGCTGCCAAAGGTGAAGTCGATGCCACGACTTTCTTCGCTCGTTACAATCGCTGCCTGGCGGACAGCCGAGTAAACCGGGGCCACGCTCAAATCGATCTTCGTCGAGCTCGGCCGCTGCGGAAATACATCACGCCAACGCGGATAACGCCCTTCCAGCAGCCGCGAGTAGATCGTCGCTCGCGGGTTCTTCACCAAAACGTCGTTCTGGCGAACTGCAAGTTGCACTTCGCTGCCATCTTCGACCAGCGCCCGCTCGATGAGGTTCATGGCTCGCGTCGGTACGACCGTGACATCGCCAAACGGTGCCGGTGAGCCAACTCCCTGGGCCGGTCCTTCCATCTTGGCGAGCCGACGTCCGTCGGTACCGACTGCCGTGAGCAAATTGTCTTTCCATTCGAGCTTGATGCCACCCAAGGCATAGCGGCTGCTCTCGTTGTCGGTCGCGAAGATTGTGCGGCGTATCAACTCGCGAAATAACCGCGCCGAAATCTCGTAATAGCTCGATTCGCCAAACTCGGCGATCGGCGGAAAGTCTTGCGGATTCTCCGACGGCAACTTGAACTGGCTCCGTTCGCCACGGATCGTCGTGCCATCGCTGCCTGATTCGATCCGGAACGTGGCGTCGCTCGACTCGCGCAAGATCGAGCCGAAGCGGCCCACCGGTAGCACGGCAGCGCCCGGCGATTCGACTTCGATGCCGTCCACCTCGTAGCGAATGCCCACTTCGAGATCGGTGGCCATCAGGGTCGCTTTGCCCTCGGCGACTTCCAGTTTGACGTTTTGCAAAATCGGCTTCGGACTACGAGCTGGCGCAATCGCCGCGACAGTCTGAAACGCGTGCAACATCTTTTCTCGGTTGCAGGTGATTTTCATTGCTGTGAAGTCCTTTCGAACGCGTTCGGTGCGTTCCCCCAGTTGTGTTTCGAACGGCTCAGCCGCCGGACGAGTTTTGAATTAAATATCTATATATGTTTAATTTTTGTAGTAGTAATTACACGGCGGCGTCGAATGTCGATTACATCTTTCAGATAGCTTGAAGTTCCTTGCCTCGCTTGCAGATGCGGCGAATTTTCGCTGGTGGAAAACCTGACGACTCGCTGTTGCTAGCTTGTTCGTGCAATGTTGATGGTTGGTTGTGTTTCGTTGGGGGTACGTTTTTGAGTGTCGATAGCAGCAATTTTCTGGGTTGAGCTCGACATTCGGTCAACAAGTTATCCACCACGTGTTACCGGGCGCGGAGGATACGAGTAAGCTCCTCGATCGCTTCGCAAATGGTGGGGTTATGTGTGCGTTCTTGCTCGATTTTTCGGTAATTGTGGATGATCGTCGTATGATCGCGGCCCCCCAGCGATCGGCCGATCTGCTCGTAACTGGCGTCGGAAAGCTCGCGGGCTAGGTAAATCGCAACCGCCCGGGCTGTGACGATCGACTGCTTGCGCGATTGGCTCTTTAAGTCTTTCTGGGGGAGGCCAAAATGACGAGCGGCCGCGGAGATGATCTCGCGGAGTTGCGGCTGACGCGTGAACCGAGATGGAACATCCGAGCCGCTGGCGGCCTGTGCGCAAAACTCGAATACAGCTCCAAACAGATCGTTCGCGTTCCCATCGACATGGTTGGCCAGCCGAACCGCCGCCTCGTCCGACAGCGGGTGTCCCAACGACTCCGCGGCCCGACGAATAATCCGCACTCGCGTTGCGCCCGCCGGCTGTGCCAGTTGCAGCGACAGACCAGCCGAGAGGCGGCTTCGTACGTCGGCCGAAATATTGGCGAGCGTCTGCGGCGGGCGAAGCGACGTCACCACAACCGTGCCCCCTTTTTCCTCAAAAGCGTCGAGCGTGAAACGAAATTCACGCGACACGTAGTCATCACTAGGAAGTTGATGCAGATCGTCGACCACCAGCAACCGATAGCGGCGCAACTCGGCATGAAAGTCTGCAACGGTCTCGCGTTTGATCGCATCGAGCAGGCCTCGATAAAAATCGGCCGCTGTAAAATACATGGCGCTCTCCGCGCCGTGGTGGGTGTTCCAGTAGTTCACCAGGCCATGCACCAGGTGGGTTTTACCCGTGCCGGTCGAGCCGAAGAGCGCCAGCAGCTTGGGCGTGGCCGGGGCCGTCGCTCCAGCGAGCAACCGATGGAGCGTGCTGGCGACGAGCCGATTCTCAGCGCCGGCGATGAAGCCCAACGGGGTCGAAGCAGCCGTCCGACTGCCATCGTGCGCAGCGGCGGACCCGAGCATTCGGCCGGGCAGGGGAATCTCGCTCAGTTGGTCGATCACGTCGGGTCCGTCCGTAAAACTTGCCGCAGAACAAAGCCGCGAAACGCAGGTCGGAGAGCGCTATGCGACGAGTAAAAACGCAAACCGAAATTCTACCCGATTTGGAGCCCGAACGGGAGCCTCGGAAGGCGATTTTCAACCGACTTTCCGGCTTCGCAAGTTGTTGCAAATTCTAGTGATACGATCGGTTGCACCAGCTACATCGGCGTGTGTCGTCGAAACGCCGAAGCTGAACCGCAGCGCGCTCGAAACGACGGCCGGATCGAGCCCCATCGCGAGGTGCGTCGGCGAGGGTTCGCTCGATCCGCTCGCGCAAGCTGAGCCGGTTGAGCAAGCGATGCCGGCCTGGTCGAGCGCGACGAACAGCGCCTGCCGATCCAGGCCCACAAACGCCACGTTCGACGTCGTGGGGAGGCGATCAGCCGTGTTGCCAATCACTTCCACAGACGGAAGCGCCCGCTGGAGCGCCAACTCGAAACTATCGCGTAGCGATTGGAGGTGTGCGGCCCATTCACCTCGGTTACGCTCCCAAAGCTCCAGCGCCGCTCGCAAACCAACCGCGAGTGCCACCGATTCCGTGCCAGGGCGAACGCCTCCTTGTTGCACACCGCCGCGTAGCAGCGGCGCAAGCGTTGCGTCACGACGCACTAACAGCGCGCCAATGCCCACCGGCCCGCCGAACTTATGCGCGGCAATCGTCATCGTGGCCGCCCCCAGCTCGCGAAAACTTAGCGGCCACTTACCAGCGGCCTGAGTGGCGTCTGTATGGAGCGGCACGCCTCGCTCGCTGCACACTGCGGCCAGTTCGGCGATTGGTTGCAAGACTCCAGTTTCGTTGTTCGCGAGCATCGCGGCAACGACACAAGTGTCCTGCGTCAACAACTGCGGCAGTCCATCCGTTTCAATGACGCCGTTGCGATCAACCGAAAGATGGTCGACGCCCCATCCCTCGCGCGACAATTCATTCGCGAGCGAAGCGATGCTAGGGTGCTCCAGAGGCGAAATGATGAGATGGGCCCCTCTGGCATGGTCGCTTAAGCGACCATGCCGTCTAGGCAGTAGTCCGCACAGTGCCAAGTTGTTTGACTCGGTTCCCCCACTTGTAAACAACACCCGGTCTCGCGTCCCCGCGCCCAGAAGCTCAGCCACCCGGTCCCGTGCGTTCTCCAAGACCCGCCGGGCCCGCCGGCCGAACTCGTGCTGGCTGGCCGGGTTCAAATAGGGCTCGCTCCAGCAGGCGCGCATCGCTTCGATCACCTCCGGAAAAACCGGGGTCGTGGCGTTATGGTCGAGGTAGATCGGAGGGGAAGTGCTGGCAGACATAGTCCAATGATACTGCGGAAAATGGCCGCGATGCGAGCAAGACGCGCGACCCCTCCAGCCAAAACCGCCATTGCGGGCGGGAAAACGGGGCCAGTATGATTCACCCCCGCGCCGCTGGCTGTCCAGGCGCGTCCCGCTGGAGGAGTTTTATGCCATCGTTTACGACCATGTTTCGAGCGATCGTGATGCTAGGCGTGGGAGCCGCTGCCTTCAAAGGATGGCAAATGTACGGTCCGCCGACCGAAAAAGTGAAATCGGTGGCCACCCGGGCGATCGATATGGCTCAGGCGGCTTGGAAGAACTACCAATCTCCCGCGCAGGAAAACCCGCCGGCAGCCGCCGCACCGACCAACGCTCTGCCTTTCGCGCAGACGGCAAATGACACGGCGATCGTACCTCCACCGCTAGCCACACAGTTGCAAACACTCACACCGAATCCGTCGATCGAGTCGGCCCCCGTCGGCTTAGCCCCGGCGATTACACCTGCGCCTATGACCGACACGACACCAAGTGTGACCGTCCCACCCGCGTCGGACACGAACACCAGCGAAGACCGAGTTCGCACGCTCATTACGCGGCTGGAACAACTCGGCGGGTCGAACTCCAAGGTAGCGGCCTGGGGAAGCACCGGCCGCCTGTTTCGCTGCACTTGCCAAGCGCCGGTCGCTAGCTCAGCCTCGGTCATGCAACATTTCGAAGCCGTCGCTGCCGAACCGGTACTTGCCATAGAACAGGTGGTCGCGAAAGTCGAAGCCTCGCGCTCGGCGCAGCGAGGTCTCTCGATGCTGCGCTAAGTAGGTTGGACTTTAGCCGACAAAACGTGTCCTCTTACGCCGTTAATCTTTTTTCGATTTCCTAACCACGAAAAACTCGAAAAGACACGAAAGTTTTGGTGGCTTTTTGTGTTTTTCGTGGCTCCCTAATCTGGTTGCAAGCATGCATATATTTTCCTCAGGAGGCTCACGCCCAGACGCGAAGGCAGGGAGAGAGAAGGAATTGAATCACAAAGGGCATGAAGGACACCAAGTGCTTTTGAAGCAGTTGCCAAAATTCTGCTCATTCTTTGCGATCTTCGTGTACTTTGCCTCTTCGCGCCTGGGCGTGAGATTCTTTGGCGATGGTCAAGGGCGTAGCATGCTACCCGGAATTCCCGAACACCCTCACATCACTCTCAACCTCGCGATCACATGAACATGAACGGCTGGCAACGGAAAAGCGCTAGCATGCGTCGGCTGGGCGGAGGGCAATCCACGCCGCGGCCACTCTATTGGCTGCCGGAAACGCGAACGGCCGATCCGCAAGTGGCCGGTGCGTCGGCCCGTCGCAGTCGGCTGGAAGCCGTGTTGTTTTTGGCTCGCGAACCGTTATCACTGCGAAAGCTTGCGCAATTGTCCAATCTGACCGATGCGACCGAGGCCCGCACGACGCTCAGAAGTCTGCAATCACGGTATGATGAGCGGCAATGCGCGTTTCAAGTGGCACAGGTCGCTGGCGGTTACCAGCTCATGACACGGCGGGAATTTGTGACCTGGATTCGCCCTCAATCTGCCGCGGAACAGGAGTTTCGCTTGTCTCCCCCCGCTTTGGAGACGTTGGTCGTAGTGGCCTATCGGCAACCAATTCTGCGGGCCGAAGTCGAGGCCATTCGGGGCGTCGCCTGTGGCGAAATTTTACGCCAATTGCTTGATCGGGACCTGTTGCGTATTGTTGGTCGTTCGGAGGAATTAGGGCGACCTCTACGATATGGCACAACGAAGCGTTTTTTAGAGGTTTTCGGCCTGTCGAATCTGGAGGAGCTTCCCTGGGCCAACGACTTGCGCCCAGCAGGCCAGTTAGGCTCAGAAACCCCAGAATCGTCGCCGATAAACCCTATTCCAGAACCCGCTTGACCGCCGACTGCGGTGCTGCATAGGCTGTGTGTCTTGCGTCCTGTGTTAAGATCCTGTTTGTTGTTGTTCGAGACCTGTCGTAGCTCGTTGTAGCTGGGTCGAAATTGGAGATTGCGAAGATGAGCCTGGAAGAATTACGTGCCGTTGCCTTGTTGGAACGTCAGTTGAAAGCCGCGCGCGATGACGATGAGGACGAAGATGAAGACGAAGACTTCGAAGATGATGACGACGAGGACGACGACGATCTAGAAGAAGACGACGATGACCTCGAAGACGACGATGACGACTTCGAAGATGAAGACGACGATCTCGAAGACGAAGAATGGGAAGAAGTTGAAGACGACGACCTGGAAGAAGATGAGGACGACGACGATCTCGAGGACGACGATGACGACTTCGAAGATGAAGACGACGACCTGGAAGAAGATGAGGAGTTCGAAGACGAGGATGAGTAGTTTCGTTGTGCGAGGCGACTACTCGTCGTCGCCTTTGAGTTGAAAGAGGCGCTGCAACGCCTCGATGAGACCATGCGGGGAACCGTTGCGGGATTCGTCCCGCAACGATTCCAGCGGCGGGTGAAGCATCTTCGCCAGCAGCCGATCGGCGAACTGGCGTATCTCCCGTCGCGAGCGGTCGTCTAATTCGGGCAGCTTGGCGTAGAGCCGATCGAGCTCGACTGCCTGCACGCCTTCCAAGCTTTCGCGAAACCGTGTGATGACCGGTGCCGAGGCGCGGTGGCGCGTCTCGGCAGCGAACGCGCGAATTTCCTCTTCGACGATTTGCTGAGCGCTCGGCAGCGCTCCCTCTCGCGCCTCGCGGTTGCGGTCGGCCGCGTCTTTCAGGTCGTCAATCGCATACAAATAAACGCCCAACTCGTTGGCGATTTCCGGCTCGAAGTCGCGCGGCATCGCCAGATCGAGAATGAACAGCGGCCGCTGGTGGCGCCCGCGGGCCACATATTCCTGGAAATCGTGCAGTGTCACCACATGCCGATCAGCCCCGGTCGTGCTGACCACGATGTCGGCCCGCGCGAGCTGCTCGTTCAGTTCTGACCATGGAGCGGGTCGACCGTTCCATTCGGCGGCGAGCGCCTCGGCCCGCTCGAAGTTCCGGTTCAAAACGACGATCTGCTTCGCACCGGCATCGGCCAGGTATTGCAGCGTCTCCTGGGCCATCTTCCCCGCACCGATTATCAAAACGCGCTTGTCGTCGAACCGCTCGAAAATGCGCGACGCGAAATCGGCAATCGCCACGCTCGGAATGCTCACCCGATGACGATACAGCGCGGTCTCGCCAGCGATCCGTTTGCGCGTGCGAATGGCTGCCTGAAACGCGCTGTGCGTGATCGGGCCGACGCTGCCGATCTCGTTCGCCATTTCGTAGGCCTGCTTCACCTGCGTCAGAATCTGCGCTTCGCCCAGCACCATGCTGTCGAGGCTCGCGGCCACGCGGAACAGATGCCGCACGACCTCTTCTCCCTCCAGCGCAATTAGATCGTAATCCACTTCTTCGATCGGCACGTTGTGAAAATTAGCCAGGTATTTGACCAGTGCAGGCGGATCCAGGCTCGCCTGTGGATCGGGCGCTGCCGCGTACAGCTCGACGCGATGACAAGTCGAGAGCAACACCGCTTCCTGATCAGGATGCGTCACCCGCCACGCAGCCAGCGCGTCGCGCGATTGCTCGGGAGTAAAGGCCAGCCGTTCGCGAACCGCCAGGCTCGAATGCCTGTGGGTGCAACCAACCATTGCTAAGCGAACGGAGCGATTCATCAATAACTGAGCGGAAACCGAAGGAAGGCAGTGGCCACGAAAAGCACAAAAAGACACGAAAAAAATTGGCGAGGCGTCTGCTTAAGCGCTTGCGTAAACCATGCTACTTTTTGTGCTTCTTTGTGCTTTTTGTGGCTACTTGCCTGCGATACCTGTCGACTTGCTTGGCGATTGTTCTTCGTGCCGTGGACGTTATCGAGCAGCGTGAACGACGCGAGCGCGATCACCAGGAAGACGAACGAAGCGAGCGTCAGGTAGGCCACCTTGCGGCCTTGCCGCGCGGCGGGGTAAACCAGGCGAAACACTTCCGCCGCCACCAGCCACAGCGCCATCGCCGCCAGGCTAAGAACAACCGGATCTGTCCAAAAGGTATACGTGGCATCGTTGCGATGCTTCGCCATGCTCATCACGAGGCCGGAAATAAAGCCGAGCGCGATGAGGACAGCCGAGAGGCCCAACGTGCGACTGTTGATCCGCTCGAGCCACTCCAGGCTCGGCAATCGCAGGCCGTTGGCCGCCGACCGCGCGTGCTTGAGCGCGTAGCTTTGAGCGAGGTACATCAGACCGGCGAGAAAACCGATCGATACAGTCACCGTGCCCGCCAATAGCATCATGCCATGAACCATGCCCCAAATGCGCAGCGATTGGCCCGAGGTTAAGGGCTCGGTGCTGGCCCATTGAGAGCCGAACACGAGACCCAGCGCAATGGGCAGCAGCACCACGCCCGTCGGGCTGCGCGGCAGATAAAACAGCGCCACGAAGTAAGCGAGCGCGATCAGCCACGACGCCCACAACAACCAATCGGCCGTCGAAATCGGAATCGCGCTGGGGCCGATCGCGTTGCGAATCAAATGAATCGTGTGAGCCAGAAGAGCGTAGAATACCAATGCGCGCAACGCGATCGGCCGCCAGACAAAGCGTTTACGCAGCCCTGCGATCTCCAAGGCAAACGCAAGCATGTAGCCGGCTGCAGCACAGATGATCAAAATGCCGGGCATGGGAACTCTCGTTTCCAAGTTCTACGTGGAAACAACGGGATGTTTACTTGGCGGGCGGCGCTTCGCCGTCGAGGCCGTATTGTTTGAGCTTCTTATGCAGCGTATTGCGATTGATGCCCAGGCGGCTGGCGGCTTTGATTTGCACGCCCTCGCATTCGTGGAGAACCTGCTCGATCACCTCGCGCTCCACGCGGTCGACGATCCGGCTGTGGATGTCATCGGCTTCGCCGCCTGCTTCGCCGAGCCCCAGGTGGACCAGCTCCTCGGCAAGCGAATTGAAGTCCATCGCCACGCCGATCGCCCGAGGCGTGCGACCGGTCGTCACCGCCGACGGCAGCAAATCGAGCGTCAACTCATCACCGGGCGCCATGACGACGGCCCGCTCCACGTAATTCTGCAACTCGCGAACGTTCCCAGGCCACTGGTATTGCTGTAGCGCCGCCAGCGCGCGGGGATCGATGTGGGCCACGTACCGGTCGTTTTGTTCATTGTAGATGTCGAGAAAGTGGGCGACTAGTTCGGGGATATCCTCGCGCCGATCGCGGAGCGGCGGCAAATGGATCGGCACCACGTTCAGCCGGTAGTACAAATCCTCACGAAAGCGGCCGGCAGCCGACTCGGCCAACAAGTCGCGGTTGCTCGCGGCAATGACGCGAGTATCGACGCGAATCGTCTGCGTATCACCGACGCGCTCAAACTCGCGCTCCTGCAGCGCGCGAAGCAATTTGACTTGCAGATGAGGCGTCGTCGAATTGATTTCATCGAGAAAGATCGTTCCCGTGTGGGCCGCCTCGAACCGCCCTGTGCGGTTGTCGATCGCGCCGGTGAACGCGCCGCGAACGTGGCCGAACAATTCGCTTTCTAATAGACTCTCGCTCAGCGCGCCGCAGTTCACGCGCACGAACGGCCGGTTGCGACGATGGCTGAGATCGTGAATTGCATGGGCGATTAGTTCTTTACCCGTTCCGGTTTCGCCCAAGAGCAGGACCGACGCCCGGCTGCGCGCAACCTGGCGCGTGAGGCGCGCAACGTCGAGCATCGGGCGGCCCGAGCCGATGATGCCCGGTAGCGGCTCGATAGGAGGACCGTTGCTGTTCGGCGTCCGGGTCATGGTTGGGGAGGCAGGCTTTCCGGTTCAACGCGAGCAGGCGGGGCAGCAGCACGGCCGGCCGTGCGCCGTATGACGTAGAACGGACGCGTGCCAGATTCCAGCTTCGCGAGCCACTGCCTGGCCTGGCTCGCTTGCGCCGCGCGCTCGTTGGCGGGAACCACGTCGCGACCGGCCAGCTGGGCCAATTGCTGCACGATGCTGGTCAAAACTTCGTCTGTATGGGGCCGCGGCACGGCGATCACGCGCTGATGTTCCTCGGCCAACCGCTTGGCCGCTTCAAGTTGACCATCGGCGGCCAAAATCGCGATCGGAACTTCGCCTGTCGTCGGATTCATGCGAAGCTGATACAACACTTCGCGAATATGCGGCAGCAGAATGTTCATGTCGACGAGGATCGCGTCGACGTCGGTCGTCGTGCGGGCCATCGTCAGCAGCTCGCGGCCGTTGTTCGTCGCCGCCGGAATGAATTTGTGCGTCATGAGCCGTCCAGCCAGGTCGCTTGCGGCCGAAGTGGTCGGCATCGCGACGAGCACACGGCTTTCAGCGGCGCTATCGGCGAACCAGGCGAGCGCTTCAGGCACACTGCTCGAGCCGGGGAACGGCGCCGAAGGATCGAGCGCCATGATCGCCGAGAGCGCCGCGAACCGCACTCGCCGATTCGGGCTCAGCAGGGCCGCGGCCAGCGGCGACGGCCTGCCATCACCGGTCATCAGCACACTCGGATCACGCCGCTCGGCGATTGCCTGGATCGCGTGAACCGCGGCACGAGGGTGATTTCCTTTCAGCGCATCGGCGAGCGCGGCGTTGAGAAAATACGGTTCGGCCTGTGCAACGAACTTCGGATTCACCGGCCAGTTGCGGACTGCCGGATTGGCCGTCTCGGCCTCCCAGGCGAGCACCAGCGCCTGCCGCTGATAATCGGGATTTTCAGGTTGAAGCAGCGTCAGCATCCGTGCGAGCTTAGACATCCACACCGTCCGCGCTTCGTCTGCCGGCACACGGCTCGACGAAAGCTGCTTCGTCGCGTCGTTCCATTGCCAGAGCTCGACCTGATTGTCTGCATCCGGCACGAAGATCGGCGTGCCCCGTTCATACGAAGACAACGCGGCGGCAATGGCTGGCTCGGCCGAGCCTTCGCCTGTCGTCACGAGCGGCGCCGCCTGATGCACTTGGAGCTGGCGCAATAGATCGGCCACGTCGGCGTACAGCACGGTGTCGCGCGTATCGAGCATCGCCAGTAGCATGCGATCGACAGCAGGACGCATACCGACGATCCCCGCCGCTAGCGCAGCGCGGCGGTCGCGATTTGTCTCCTTGGCGAATGCCTCGAGCGTGGCGCTGGCAGCCTGAGGACCGATAGCCGCGAGGTCGTGTTGCGCGAGTAGGCGCGTCTCGGCCGATGGATCGGTAAGATCTTTAATGAGTCCTGCGATTCGCTGGGGATTATTGGCCGCCGCCGAGGCGGCCGCCATGCAGGCTTCGGCAAACGTCGCCCCCTCGGGCGCGAGCTCCTTTGCCTGCGACAATTTGAGCATGCCGGCCGAGCCGAATTGCTCGACGAGCTGCTGACGCTGAGCATCGGTGATTTGCAATTTAGCCAGATCGGCCAAGATCGGCTTGGCCAACTCGGGTCGCCCCAAGTCGATCAACAGCAGCACCGATTGCACATAATCGGCCGGCGTCTTCCGTGGCATCTCCAGCGCCGACAGCACCGCCGGGTTCTTCTCCGGCTGCGGGCCAAGATCGTCAGCAGCACCTTTCGTCGTTGCCGCTTGCGGCTTGGCAACAGCCGGCTTCTCATCCGCCGCCGGTGCATCCTGACCATGCACCACCGCGCAGCCCAAAAGCAAGCTCGCTATCGATAAACATATCCAGCTAGATGATTGTTTAAACATCATTGACCTCACCGCGCGGTATGGCGGCTGACCTCTAACGGTTACCGGATAGCCTTTCACGCCAGATGGAGAGTTGATGCTCCACCTGCTCCGGGTTGGTCGAACCGTAACTCGTAATCGCTTCGATCACCCGCTGCGCGCCGAGCGCGCCGTACACACCGGCATCGAGCGCCTCGTGGGCCGAGGTGAACGCACTTTGCGGCAACTCGGCCAACGGCACGCCTTGCTTCATGGCGGTTGCCACCAAGCGGCCAATGATTTCGTGCGCCGTGCGCTGCGGAACGCCTTTCATGATGAGGTGCTCCATCAGCGTCGTGGCATCGAGGTAACCCTCGTTCAGCCGGGCGGCAATCGCCGGGCGATTCAACTCGACGCCAGCCACGATCGGGGCGGCCAGTTCGAGACACGCGGCCACCGTGTCGACCGAGTCGAACAGCCGCTCTTTGTCTTCTTGCAAGTCGCGGTTGTAGGCTTGTGGCAGGCCTTTGAGGATCGTCAGCAGCGCCATTAGGTTGCCCACGACCCGGCCTGTCTTGCCGCGGATCAATTCCAACACATCGGGATTGATCTTCTGCGGCATGATCGACGAGCCCGTGCAGAACTTCTGCGGTAAGCGCAAGAAGTTGAACTCCGTGGTCGACCATAAAATCCACTCTTCCGCCCAGCCGCTCAGGTGCGTGGCAATGCTGGCCAGGCAGAATGCAAATTCAAGCACAAAATCGCGGGCGCTCGAGCCGTCTAGGCTGTTGGCCAGGATGCCCTCGAACTCGAGCTCCTCGGCCACCATATGGCGATCGATCGGAATGCTCGTTCCCGCCAGCGCGGCTGAGCCGAGCGACATCTGATTCACGCGGCGGCGGCAATCGGCCAGCCGCTCGCGCTCACGCTCCAGCTTCTCGCAATACGCCAGCCAGTAGTGAACGGCCAGCACTGGTTGGGCCCGTTGCAAATGCGTATACGCCGGCAGCACGACGCCCGCGTCGGTATCGGCCCGACCAATAAACGCCCGCTGCACATTTTCCAAACGCGTCGACATGGCGTTGATCTCATCGCGAACCCACAGCCGAATGTCGTTCGACACCTGATCATTACGGCTGCGCCCTGTGTGGAGCTTGCGGCCAACGTCGCCGATGCGCTCGGTGAGCGTCCGCTCGACGTTCATGTGAATGTCTTCGAGTTCTTGGCGGAACTGGAACTTGCCCGTGGCGATCTCGTGGCCGATCTGCTCCAGGCCCGTCACGATCTGGTGACGCTCGTCGTCGGTCAGGATGCCGACCTTGGAGAGCATGTTGGCATGGGCGATCGAGCCGCGGATATCGTGAGCGTACAGCCGGCGGTCGAAGCTCACGCTTTCGGTGAACTTCTCGACGCGAGCATCCATCGCCTGATCAAATACACCGCCCCACGGCTTATCGGACAATGTGAACCTCGGAGAGAGTGCCTCGCCTATGTTGCCTGGTGGCGCGCTGGAAAGCAGCAAAAAGGTAGGGGCCGATCGAATAGGCAACACCTTTAGCCTAAACACCTTAGGGCAAAGCTGTCAACGAGTGGGCAGCATCCATCGCCCAAGAAATAGGCAGTGCTTCGCGCCATCGAGGCGAGACGGCTCGGCTATATAGCCCGGCCGTCTCGGCCGGACATTCTTGCATGGCCAGATGGCCCCACCTACTCACTACTCAAGAGTGCGTTTGACAACAAAAACAAATTCCAACATTTTCTATCACGAGTGTTGACGGCCCCAATGTTATGGTCCATAATGCGGTCCTGCTAGTTGAGATTCGTTCTCAACAGCATCCCCGCTAGCCAGCTTCTATTATTTGCGAGCCAGCACGCGGATCGGCCGTTTTAACAGCGGATTCCGCTCCTACCTTCCTGGCAACTGCTGGTTATCATCACGCCCCCTTGCTCCATGTGTCTGGGGTTATCAGGGCGGCATCGACAGGACCAGCGTCGGTTTTGTGTGAAGTTGGCCCTCGATGGAACGGCTATGCCCGTGGCTGCCATGCGTTCGAACTGCGCGCGAACAAAGTAATAGTCACTACTATTGCTTTCGGCTTCGCGGTTTCACGCTGGTTGAGCTGCTTGTTGTCATTGCGATCATCGGCGCGCTCGTCGCGCTGTTGATACCAGCAATCCAGGCAGCCCGTGAGTCTGCCCGTCGCGCGCAGTGCGCAAACAATCTGAAGCAGATTGCCTTGGCGCTGCACCAGCATGACGGGGTCTACAAGCGATTGCCCGGGACCGAAACCTTCTACAGCACGGGGGCCGTACGCACGTTCACTGGCGGCAGCGCGTTCATTCCGATTCTGCCCTACGTTGAACAGCAGTCGCTTTACGACTCGTACAATCCGAAGCGCGCGATCGGGCACAGCGACAATGCGGTACTCCGTGGTACGCCGGTGCCTCTCTACCGTTGTCCGTCGATGACCTTTAGAGAAGGCGAGCCATCGTACACGTGGTCCGGCTACGCGATGAGTACCGGCAGTGGCTATCCACACTTCGGCAAGTGCTGCACGGGCAGCGGCCAGCCCAAGGAAAGCTACCACAATGGCGCCATCATCGATCCGAAGAATTCTCGTCTGAAGAAGACAAGCGTTTCGCTGATCTCATCTCTCGACGGCGCTTCCAAGACATTCATGGTCGGCGACATGGATGCGGGGCTCATTTATCCGCCGGCCGTGGCGCCTCCCGACACCGTGCTTTGTGGAGTCGATGCGGAAACGGGAGGAACGGTTCCCGGCCATGGCTGCCCTTTGTGGTACGACTCCTACCCCATGTACGCCAACCAAGGCGGGTTCAGCGGCGTTTTCAACGCCGATCGCCTGATTACTGGTTGCGACGAGTGGGTGACGTTCCGCAGCGATCATCCAGGCGGCGTCAACATGGCGATGGTCGACGGCTCGGTGCGCTTCGTCGACGAAACCACGGCCGATGTCACGCTCCATCGACTTGCTCAGCGCGATGACGGCGAAAGGGAGGATGGGCCGTGAACAATCCGCTGAAAAGGCATCGTTGCGCGTTGCTCGGGATGGTCGTGGCCTGTTGCGCCGGTTGTGGAGGGCCGACGAAGCATGCTGCGGAGGGAACTGTCACGCTCGATGGCCAGCCCCTGACCGAAGCGAGGATTTTGTTCATTCCCGAAATGCCTGGACTCAAGAAGACCGGGAGCATCGTTAAGGCCGGAAGGTATCGCTTGCCGGCCGATGTCGGACTAGTTCCCGGCGTCTATCAGGTGCAGGTCGTCGACGATCCTCCCGATATCGATCCCGACCTGCCGGCGGGTCAACGTCAGCCTCGTCGGGTTTTTCCCGAGTCCTACGCCACGTCGACGCCGCTTCGCTTGGAGATAGACGAGCGCGGACAAGGCAATTTCGACTTCAAGCTGCAATCAACTCACTAACAACTCAACGAAGCGGATGTTTCATCCCTACATGTGCAAGGAGAGTCATGATGTGCCATTCAAATTCGAAGAGCATTCGTTACTTCGTTCTCGTCGTCGCAGCGTTATTTGCCGCGAGCACGACTGCAAACGCCGCGCTCGACGGGCCAATGCACTTTGCCGAGCCGTCGGCGATTCCGACCTACGGCCCCAATAATTACATTCCCACTTTCGGCGACGGGCCTGGCAATGTGTTTGGAGTCGAGGATGCGGGCACGCCCGACGTGGTTGCGACAACCGACCTGTGGACACTTGGCAATGCGCACACCACGCGCCAAGAATGGTCCGACCTGTGGGATCGCCGCATCAATTCGCGCGCGGCCAATATCAATGCAGGGGGCCTACAGACCGACGGCAGCGCCGAAGTTTTTAGCGGCACGATCGCCGCCACGGCGCCAGGCTACATCACCACCAGCGGTAATTTTTACGCCTACGCGGGCGACTTCACCGGCACGATTCTCGCCGGCAATTACGGAGGGGCCACGGGTTCGCGCGACGGCGGCACGTTCGTGCTGTTTCAAACGTCAACCGCCGTCAATCCCGACGTGCGCCCGATGTATGCCATCGGCAACCCCGGCGGATCCTACGAAACAGGCTACGATCCGCTGGGAATCGAGATCACGTTGCACGACGGTTCGCCTGTTCCCGGCGGCGCCTCCATTCTGCATTGGGGCCTCAACTTTCAATCCATTAGCGAACCGAGCCCCCACGGCGAGATCCCCTGGCAGGAAAATCTGTGGACGATCTGGATGCCCGAGTGGACCGGCGACTTTCGCATCCACTGGGGCAACGTCAATCACGGCGCCTTCAGTGCGGCGCGGCTCGACACGGCCATCGGTTGGATGGACGGCGACGCGAGCCTGGAAAACTTCGTCATCGGACCGCCCCCCTCCGAGTTAGACGGCGACTTCAACCACGACGACATAGTTGACGCCGCTGACTACGTCGTGTGGCGCAAAAACCTCGGCGCTCCATACACGGCCGAGGACTACGGCGTGTGGCGGGCACATTTCGGCGAGTCGCTCAACACGGGAGCAGGCGCGGGTCTTGATAAGGCCATCGTCATTCCCGAGCCCGCAAGCTTCGCTTTGGTTTTGTTCGGCGGCGCTGTTGCCGCCGGTCTCGTCCGCCGGAGGCGGCCGGGATTCAGTCGTGAGTGGAATGGAATCATCGAATCGTCACAAGCGTGATGTGTTGTCGCGTTTGTTGAACAGCAGTTTTTCCCTATCTCGTTTTGGAGGAAGTTCTCATGAAGACTTCGCATTGTTTGTATGGCCGCTGGCCACTTACTCTTGCCGTGTTGGTATCTACCACATGGCTCGCGGGCAACGCCGCGTCCGTCGCTTTCGCTGCCTACACCAACCCCAAGCACTTCGTCGAGCCGACGGCGGTTCCCGCGTACGGACCGAACAATTACATCCCCATTTTCGGCAATGGCCCAGGCAGCGTGGATGGCATCGAGAGCATGGGCACGCCTGATGTGACAGGCACGACCAGCTTGTGGACGGTCGGCGACGCCGACACGACCAAGCAGGAGTGGACCGATCTTTACGCGCGGCGCGTGGGAACGACCGCCCCTGCGAATGCCTCGGTCAACGTCGACGCGAGCAATGGCTTCATCCACGACGGCAGCGCGACCCTCAGCACGCCGACCCTCACGGTCCATGCGCCCGGTTACGTTACGGGATCAGGCAATCTCTATTCGTTCAGCGGCGACTACGGCGCCCATCTCAACGTCGCCAACTACGGCGGCGCGGCCGGCTCGCGGCCGGGCGGAACGCTCGTCGTTCTGCAAGCTTCGTCTGGCCTTAACCCCGACGTTACCATCAACCAGGCCGGCACCGGGCGCGAGTATTCCATCGGCGGTCCCGGCGGCGATTACCTCAACGGCTACGATCCCCTGGGCATCGTCTTCACCAAGCAGGATGGCTCGCCCTTACCGCAGTCTGCCCAGATCCTGAGCTTTGGCGTCAACTTCGCCGACAAGAAGGTCCCCAGCAGCATCGGTGATGTGTCGTGGCAGGAATTGCTGTGGACGGCCTGGCTGCCCGAGTGGACCGGCGATTTCAAGATCGATACGGGCATCGCCGTCCACGCCGCGTTCAGTTCGGCCCGCGTCGATACGGCCATCGGCGCGATGGATGGCGCCGCAAGCCTGGCGAACTTCAGCGTAGGCACGGTTCCCGAGCCGAGCAGCCTGGCCTTAACGGCGCTCGGCGGCATCGGGCTGTTGGCTCGCCGCCGCGGCAAGTAAACGGCGGCCGTTACTTGTAACACATCTTTCCGGCAATATCCGTGCGGCTCGGTTTCAAAAACGAACCGGGTCGCACGGAAACGCTCGACGTGCGCGCCGATGGCGCGTGTGAATTCCTCGCTACGAGTTTCATTTCAACTTCTGGAGATACCATGAAATCGAAATTTTTATCCTTTGCTCTTGCATTTCTATTCCTGGCAGGCGGCGCGTCTGCCTTGCCTGCCGCGACCATCGACTGGGTGACGGTCGGCAGCCCGGGCAACGCGGCTAACAGCGCAAACGGCTTTGGCGCCGTCGCGTATACGTATCAGATCGGCAAATACGAAATCACCAATGCCCAGTACGCCGAGTTTCTCAACGCCGTCGCCGTAGACGACACCTATAGCATCTATTCCACCAATGCAGACATCACCAGAGGGGGCGCCGTGGGAGCGCGCACCTACACCGTGGTCAGCGGACGCGAGAACTTTCCGGTGAGTTCTGTGGGGATGGCCGGTGTGATGCGATTTTCCAACTGGTTGCACAACGGCCAGCCTATCGGGCCGCAGGGCGCGACGACGACCGAGCGCGGCTCCTACACGCTCGATGGGGCAAGAACCATCTCCGCGCTTCAGGCGGTTGTTCGCTCGCCCCAGGCGACGGTTGTCGTGCCGACGACCGACGAATGGTACAAGGCGGCCGCCTATGACCCGACGACGGGCTCGTATTACCTGTACGCCACCGGTTCCAATAACGCGCCCAGCAATATCAAGGACCCCAGCGGCACGAACAACGTCAACTTCGGCTACGGCGCGAGTAACAGTAATAAAACCAACGTTGGTTTCTTCGCCGGCTCGCCCAGTCCCTGGGGCACGTTCGACCAGTCGGGGAACATCAGCGAAATAACCAGCGATCCAGTCACGTCGCCGGTCTCCGGCTGGTATCTCTACGGAGGTTATTTCAACAACAGCATTACCCGCCCCCAGGACACCCAGGCTACGGCCGTGACTCTTGGGAACAATACCGGGAACGTCTCTTCGGGATTCCGCGTCGCCCAGTTAGCGCCTGTTCCCGAGCCAAGCGCGATCGTGCTTCTTGCCTTGGGAGGCATTGGTGCGACGTCGTTGCGCCGGCGACGCAGATGAGAGCCGCGGCCGTAACTGTCCTGAGTTTTCCAACATATTTCTGTTTTTCTGTTGCGCAACATTGAGTTGCATCACCTTTTGAAAGGAGATTGTCTCATGAAGACGACATTGACCGCGGCGCTCGCCGCGATGTTGTTGGCTGTTGGTTTGGCAACGAGCGCGTCGGCCGCGCTCTACAACGACGGCTTCCAAGATCCGTCGTGGCAAGGAGGGCCGAACTCGACTTACCAGGAGTGGGTCAATGGGTTCAATAATCCCCTGACTAACTCCCCGGGGTACTTACCGAACGGAGCTAAAGAAACTGGAGGCAGCCCGACGACACCGGCGGAGCTAGCTGCATTTCAGGCATTGTATGCTCCCAACAATCCGAACGGAGCGGGGAATGCGGGCGCTCCCGCTCCCAATCCGGCTGGCGCCAACACCAGCTTCGTGACTTCGTCGAAAGGTATCTACAGCTTTAGCCAACTCGTGCGCCCCGTCGTCACCGTGCCGAATTACAACCTCGGCGATGGCTATAACACGACGCTTCGCTGGCAGGTGTCGATCGACGTCATTGGCGAGTGGCTCGACCTCTCCACCGTGACGGTCACGCCCGCGGGCGGCTCGCCGGTCTCGCTCGCGCCTGGACAAAGTTACGTGGACAAAGAGTACGACGAGGCAACAGAAACTTGGATCTATCCCAATGCTGTCACTACGACCAACGGCACTGGCTCATTGACTGACCTGGGGTTGTATTACGGCATCGCCGCCGGTTATGGCGAAGGCCCGGAATACACCAAGGGCTACCTCTTTGAATGGACGTTGCCCGGCAATGCCGCCAGCTATACCTTCAACGCGGTCTCCAGCGGCACGTCGATGAGCTTCAAGGGAACGCAGGTCGACACGATCGCCGTGGCCGTCCCCGAGCCGAGCAGCTTGGCGCTCGTCGGCCTGGGGCTGGCTGGCGTCGCGCTTCGTCGCCGTCGCGCGAACTAATCGAAAGTCGCTAGTCACAGTCTGGCTCGTCCGCCGACGCTGCCCGCGTCGGCGGTCGGGTCGGGCTGTTTTCTCCTCTACCGATCGTCGCCGAGCGGCAGCAAGGCGCTTTACGAGCATGCGTTTTCACACCCCCCGTGTGGTTTTTCGAAGGGAAGCGGGGAAGTGGCAAAACCCCAGATGGGGATTGTGCGTAGTTGCTCGAATCCATGGGAGCTAATGGGGTGGCACGCTACGCCGTTAACCTTCTCTGGCTAAAGGAAACTGCCAGTTCTTCGAGCGGGGCCAGAAAGATCTCGCGCAGAGGCGCAGAGATTGCGCAGAAACAATACGAACACGTAATCTTCGCTTGTAATCGCCCATCCAGTCTGTCGTGAATAGAACGTTCGCGGCTCCCAAGCGATTGATCCTCCGCGTCTCTCTGCGCCTCTGCGTGAGCTGATTAAGCCTGGCCACGAAAAACACGAAGAGGCACAAAAAGTATCTGCTTTTCGCGTTTTTTGTGGCTGATGAAAAGGTTAACGGCGTAGCGTGCCACCCGAGGTTCGGCGCGCAACAGGATCGCGGTCTGGCCGAGAGCCGATAGCGGACAGCCGATAGCGAGCAGTGGTTTCTATCTGCCGGGGGCGCGGCGTGATGATTTCAACGCGACGCATTGACTCCACGCGCAACGGGAGCGCAATCTGGCCGACAGCCGAAAGCTGATAGCCGACAGCCATAGCAATTGGCAGAGCTATTCAGCAAGAAAACACAAGGAATAAACTTTTTCCCGAAAATCTTCGCTCCCCCCTGTTGACGGGTTGAGAATCCTCCAGTATAAAGGCCCCATGCTGGCCTGCCGTTCGTCTTCATGAGGGTAGGTGCCATGGCTTTTCGCTTATTTCGCAGAAACAGACTGCGATCGGCTAGTAGAATTATGGCGCCAAAAACCCTCGGTCTACTTGGTCTGCTTTTTGTATTCTTTGCTGGCTCAGCGCTGTCATACGTTGCCGTTTTGGACTCTAGGCGTTCCGGCCACGGGCAGTTGATTGTTGAGCCAACAACCCTCGACTTAGGAAACATTGCCCCTGGAGGCGTGGGTTCTGGCCAGGTGCTTGTAAAGAATACGACGGATGACGTTCTTCGAGTTATAGGTTTTCGTACTAACTGTGGCTGTTTTGCTTGTATCAATCTACCGCTGTTGATCGAGCCGCACGCCGAATCGATTCTAAAGCTCGAGGTTCATGTTGATGAACTTGACGAGTCTGGTAGTCGAGTTCAATCCGGCACCTTGCTTGTCGACAAGCTTGGTTGGCTGGATGAAGTCAAGGCAAATTTCTTTGTGACACAGAACGAACCACTTCACAGCGCTTCACAGCATTAGTTTTATTTTTGAGGTTGCAGCAATCCAACGTGTGAGGATTGGGCTTAAATTTCCAAGACACCCTATTTAAACGAGGTATTTTCATGAACGCGCGTATTGCCGATTTTCTGTGCGCAGCTGCGCTGACATTCGCCCCGGCTTCTATATTCTCGTTTTACGCGCTACCTGCATTAGCAGATGGTAAAACGGATAATGATGGGTGCATAAGTGGTGCCACCGTTGGATACTGTACTGCGGGATGTTGCAGCGGCACGAAACTGTGCAAGGAACCTACTCTGGATGAGCATAATCATGCGTGTCATTGTGAATGAGTGGGACGACGCCTGAATTGCAACATAAGCGAATCATCGTTTCGCTGGCGTAACCAATGCCACAGCGTACTGAGGCTGTGGCATTGGTTGAAGGAGCGCCTAAGCCTTTGATCGACGTAGTGTCGTGGGCGGTAACTTTGCCAACTACATGTAAGGTAACAACGCGATTGGCGATTTGGCGTTGGAATAAGTGGTCGCGAACTCGACGCGCATCGTCTGTGCGTCTTTGTAGCGCGGCATTTGTATCTTTGATCTACTTCGCATCGCCTGCCGCAACATTGTGCCAGGCAGAGGTCGATCTAACGTCACAATTACGCGCGCAAGCGCTACCAGAATGGATCGCTTTGAAGGCCAAGATCAGGAAACTAGGTGGGGAAATTAATGAAACAGTGAGCGTGCCAGCGAACGGCACGAGACCACCGGTTGTAAAGCGCCGCCGAATCCACTTTTGCTTCCGCGACGAGCTTGCAAAGTTTGAGATTTTTAGCAACCCGGATCGCGGCGCGATCACGGTATACGCGAAGAATCTGCGTGATCGATTTGAGGTGGATCGTAACTCCAGTGAGCGCCCTCTATACGTGGGCAACTATGCGCCAAATAGTGAGCCGGATTCGCGTGTGGATAGTTCGCTCAATTACTACTTTCGACTTACCTTTGCAAGCTTTTATGCGGCAGGGCGGGATTTATCGATTTTGCTGGAAGACGGCCTATTGAAAGTGAAGGTGTTAGAACCGAGCGACAATGAAGGGTGTGTTTCGAGCGTCCTAAGTTTTCAAAATCGAGCCAATGCCGATACTGATGTTCGAGTTGTTTTTTGGGCCAACCGCGGCTGGGTTGTGCGAGAATGGGAAGTCCTCTCTCAGCCCATGAAACGCCGGGGTGGTGTGCAGTACTCTGCCACTGCACTCGACGGCCGATTCCCCCAGTCTTCATTTGATGAAACATATGTGCCGGATGGAAGGCTGGCGGAACGCAACGATCACACCTTCTCGGCCCCCAAGCCCTGCACGGCAAGCGATGAGTCATTTACCCTTGAGTCCTATGGGCTGGCACCTGCCAACTTTGCGGATACGCCTTCCAGAAGCAATTCCATGGGTAAGTATCTTGTGGCCTTGAATACCATGGCGGTTATTGCACTGATTGTCGTGATTTGGCGGCGATGGAGCAAAACTGCGCGATAACAGCTCATAATTGAAAGCGATCTGGTTTCACTTTTTGCCATCTCCGCTGCCGTAATGAACCGGATGCTTCAAAATAACTTGATGCCGGTGGATTCCTCCGCCGGACACTTTGGTATTCTGAACCGTAGATTGCAACCTTCGTGCCCGCTTGTTCGCGTCTCAGCGGTCCATGCGTGGACGAGACACGCAAACCCGCCGTGCCCAAACTAGCTCCAGAGGCCACTGAACGGCCGACACAGTAACGGGAACAAGATACTGCGGAGCGATAGCTCTTTAAGCAATGAACTAGCACTGAGCTGCTACAAACAGAATGGCTACATTGGACCTATTTAGGCGCCGGGCAACTGAACTTGCACTTTTGGCCTGCCTGACCAGCCTCTTATGGTTGCTGTACAAAACCGCAACTGCCTTGCAGCCGGGCGAAGTTGCATCTCGCAAAAACCCCCAATTTCCGGAAACGTACATCGAGCGTATTCACCTAGATTTGACTAGCCCCAATCAGTACGTGGACTTGAAATGGAAAGGCACAGGGGCGTCTGCGATGGAAACAGGCCCGTTTCGCAGTTCGACTGGGGCTGGCTGGGGCTCCAATGATTGTAACGATCCCATAGAGAGCAACGCACCAAATTCGTTATGTACTCCCAAGGGCGTGCGCAAAGTTGAGGGCTTTCTCGACAACTTGAGATCTCGCCCTGATTGTCGCTACGTAACGCTGATCGATAAGGCAAGGGCCATTGGTTTTCATTCCTATGATTTCGTTCCACCGTACCCCGACTCTATGGGATGTGTGCGCCTGAAACCGGAAGTGGCGCGATTGATTCACGACAACTCGATTGCCGGCACGACGGAGATCGTCATTGATGGAACGTGGAGTCGGGCTGGGAACGAGGAGCAGGGAGCGGGGAGCAAAAGGTAAGAATAAGTGGGGAATTGGGAGTGGGGAGTGGGGAATAAAGAAGAAGAGGGGGAGGTAAGGTATGAGAACGAATCGTTGGTTGGCGCTTATTGTAGTGGGGGGCGTTGGGCTGGGGCTGAATGGCTGCTCGAAGAAGCCGGTGGCGGCGCCACCGATTCCGCCCGGTGAGTATGTCGTCAATGATGGCAATAGCCTGAGCCGCGTCGCCATTCGCGCCTACGGCGATATGAATCTGTGGCGGTATCTGCTGAACGCGAACCCGCAAATCAAGAAGCGGCCGAAGTTTTTTCTGGAGGTGGGCGAGACGATCGTCGTGCCGGAGAGGTCGAAGCTCGATATGCGGCTGCCGACGCCGGAATACCCGAAGGAGTTGCCGGCCGACTATGTGATGCTGCCGGGCGACTCGCTGCGGTCGATCGCGAAGGGATGCTATGGAGACGAAGAAGCATGGACGACCGTGTACGAGGCAAACCGGGCGAAGTTGTCGTCGCGCTTGAAGGAGAACCCGGGGAACCCGATTCCGATGGGGTTGGAGGGGGAGGTGGTGAAGATACCGGCCAGGCAAAGCGGGGAGCGGGGAGCCGGGGGCGGGGAGAAGGAATAAGTGGGGAATGGGGAGCGGAGAGGGTAAGTAGTGATTTATGCCTGCCGGAGGTGTGACGCGATGATTTCAACGCGGCGCACAATACATGGGTGCTATGGGATGCTGGTCGGACAACTCAAGCTTTAAGTTGCTCTGATGGACCATTACCAGACAGCTTTTTTGGTTTTGCGTGTCATCCTAATTGCGGTTGCGGTGAGCGCCAAATGCGCGTTCGGCGCAACGCCATCCTCGCAGGCATTGTTGCAGGGTGCCGAGGCAGCGCGATCGGGACACAAATCGATAGTAGCTCGATTTGACTTTGAGCAGACTTCACCGAAACCCGCAGCCAAGTTCAATTGCCTGGTTGAAATAAATGGCCCCAAACGTCGTTTCGAGACATTTCCCAACGCAGGCTATAGTGGTGGCGTCGTGTTGGTGTTGAACGATGAAAACGTATATTCATTTACTCGAGATAAGTATGCTGACGTGCGGCTTTGCGATATGAAGTATGTGGTGAATACTGCCGGAGACTTAGCATTTGATCCGCGTATTTTGGGATTATCCGACCTTCTCACCGCAGACACTCCATTAAAAGAATGTCTTTGGTATCAGAATGTGAAGAGCTTGGAAGTTTTAGGTAAAGAAAAAATCAACGGCGTCGATGCCTGGAGGGTAAGGGCCAAAAGTAGTGATGCCTCTTCCGATTATTGGATTGAAGAACCGGGATTCCGAATTCACCAGCGTAGTATTCAATGGGGAAACTACGAAACAATAATCAAATCCGAGTTTGCCGAAAATGACACGACAACCCCATTTCCTAATCGAGTTGAAATTGTTCGAAAAGACAACAATGGTCTGCTCGAACGTCGTATCACAGTTAACAGCGTAGAAGTGGATACGAATATAGCTCCCAACCGCTTCACTCTCTCGTCAATGGATTTGCCTCTCAATACCATGATCGTTGACTACCGCATCCAACGGCTGGCCGGTTATTGGGACGGAAAGGGCATATCGGAATCACCCGCTGATCCAGTTGAGGATCCCAAGAAGTCCGGAGAGCTTTTTCAATCTGGTACGCGGGTGTGGTTTTTGGGGGTAAATATATTGATTATTTGTTTATTAGTCGCGTTGATTATACGAGGAAAACGTCGCTTCACGTAGTGGTTTACGTCATCCATGAAAGGAAGCAGTGTGTCCGACATCTTTTATTCGCGTTGGTGGAGAGGTCGCCCTCGGCTCGGGCGACCTGCTGGCGTGACGCTGGTGGAGTTGCTGATCGTGATGGCGATCATCGGACTGTTGGTGCAGCTCATGTTGCCGGCGGTGCAGGCTTCGCGCGAGCGGGCGCGGAAGCTGACGTGTCAGAATCATTTGAAGCAGCTTGCGCTGGCGGCGCACAATCATCTGGACACGCGGGGGTACTATCCATCGGGCGGTTGGTCTGGGGCGTACCTGGCCGATCCGCGGCGCGGGTATGGCCGCGATCAGCCGGGCGGGTGGCTCTTCAGCTTGCTCGATTACTTGGAGGAACCCGCGCTGCGTCAGGCCGAGGGGAATCGGCTGGAAGATTTTCCGCTAGGCCCGGGGCTCGCGGCGCTCTACCAGAGCGCACCGACGGTATTTTACTGCCCGAGCCGCCGCGTAGCGGCGCCGTACCCGTTCAAGCGGTCGGGCAACGGGCATTGGACGCTGGCCGTGGCACAAGGAACGTTGTTGCTGCCTCATGTGACCAAGTCCGACTACGCGGCCAGCAGTGGGGACTCGATCTATAGCGCGGCCGAACAGTTCTCGGACGAGCCGCAAATGTGGGTGCCGAAGAACTACGATGAATTAAAGATGAAGCCGCAGTTGTGGACTGAGACGGCAGATCGGAAGACGCAGTATTTTCAGAACGGGATTTCGTACTATCGGAGCCAGGTGCGCGGGGCGCAGGTCGTCGATGGGATGAGCAAGACGTATTTGTGTGGGGAGAAGTTTTTGAAGCCGGAGTATTACGAGGACGTGAACGGCACGGATGCGCCGAGCATGATGGGGGATAATCAATCGGCGTGGGCCGGCTTCGAGTGGGACAATCACCGGGTGGCGTGGAACCCGGATTCGCGGTGGGAGCAGGAAGTTTATCAACCGCGGCAAGACGGGCCGTCGCCGGAGTATGCGGGCTGCTTCGCCTTCGGGAGCGCGCACCCGAGCTCGCTCAACATGGCCTTCTGCGATAGCTCGGTGCGGGATGTGGCGTACGACATCGATGTGCAAGTGCATCGGCAGCAGGCGAATCGGCTGGATGGCAATTGAGCGAGTTGGCGTGAAGGCGCGGGGGTATGCGAACGTTGTCGCGACCCAGAATGGGTCGGCTGTATGGAGGTGATGTGGCGGAGAGCGCTGTGCTAGAGCAACTTACCAAATTGCGTTCTGCAGTAGATCAAAAGAACAAACGCAGTTTAGCGTCGGCCGCCAGGCCGAATCTCCCGCCAACGGGGCCCCTGCGAGAACAATTCGCTTTAGTACTGCCACGTCATGCTCAGATCGAGCCCGTGAGCAATGAGCTGCGTGCCGCGGATGCCGGGGAACACGGGATCATCACCGCCGCCACTCTGAACGGGCGGCAAGTTACGCGGATCGACGGCCAGGCCGGGCGGTAGGTGTGAGGCCGCGCGGGCCACGTCGCCCCAGAGGATCACGTTGTAGCCGGCATGGATCGACCAACAGCGAGTGAGGCACGTGCCGACGCCGAGGCGAAACTCGGGGATCACGACGACGCTCGAGTCGTGATAGGTGCCGATGTTGGTTTCGCTCGAGGTGAGCAGGCCGCCCGGCAGGTCGGTTGTGTCGTCGCCGGGGACCGAGGTGATCGTGCGGCCGCTGACGGTGACCGAGCGGCGTTGGTTGCCGATGGCCATCTTGGCCGTGCCGTCGACCCACCACCAGCAATGTTGTTTGTAGCCCTGCAAGCCGATCTCGCCGCCGTTGAATTCGTTGCGGGTGCGGAAGCGGTCTTGCACAAAGAACGTGGTGCCGGGGACGAGGGGCGTGGTGGTGTTTTCGAGGACCGTCAGGTTTTCGGTGATCGTGAGATCGGAATCGTAGTTGTAGTAACGATAACCGCCCAGCCCGGCGAGGCGCGACTCGCTGCCGGTGCAAGGGTCGCAGCAGCTCCACAGGCAGCGGGTGACGGTGAGGCCGGCGCCCTGAAAGCTGTCGCCGGAGCGGACGCGGGCGGTGCCGTCGAGTTCATTTGGCACGGAAACGAGCTCAGCATCGTCTTCACCGAGCTCGGTATTGTAGAAGGGGCGGGCGACGATCAGGTCGGCGCTGGGTTGGCTGAGGTAGTTGTAACCGTCATTGCCAAGATTGAAGTAGTCGCCGCCAATGCCCCAATTGTGGCAGCAATCGAGCCAGACGCCGGTCGAGAGGCGGAAGCCGCTGCGCCAGCCGTCGTTCACGGATTCATCGCCGGCAAGGATGAACGTGCTCGGGTTGTCGAGTCGGCCGGCTTCATTCAGATCGATGGTGGAGGGGCTGGCGGTGACGAGCGGCGGAAGCCGGCGGCTGCCGCCGAGTTGCCAGTAGATCCACTCGGCCCCGAACCAGCCGCCCTGGCAGTACTTGTTGTTCAATCCGCAAGGGCTGGCGCAGCCGCAGGAGGGCTCGCAGCAATCGCAACAAGCATCGCCATAGGGGACACCGCAGTCGGCTTCGCAAGGGAGCGAATCCCAGCCGCCATCGGCAACCGGGCCGGTGGGACTGCGGAAGGGGTTGGTAACCTGTTGGGCGACGATGCTCGTGGCGCAGGCTGCCCATGCGGATGCAAGTAAACAACAAGCCACCGCAGCACGGCGCAGCCGGCTGCCGGAAAAGAACGAAGCCATGATTTCCCCCCCCTACGCGATCAGACGAGACACTCGATCGCCAGCGATAAGTTTGCGGACGATATGCATCGTGCCGCTTGTGTCATCCTTTCGTATCGGCGAAATGGGGGCGAGTCTTGGGGGGAATGAGGTAGGCGCGGGACAGGTTTGGTGAAGATTCGGGGGTTGGTGGTCGCTAGCTGTGCGAGCAACGAAGCATGTTGGCAGCCAAAGGGGAGACGATATTCATGCGCTGGCTTGTCAGGGCGTCGTGATCGTTTCGAGTTGTCGCCGAATCTGCTGAATGATTTGTGGCGACACCTTACCGAACTTTTTCACGACGATTGTTTGAGCGAGCGTGTAGATTTTGTCAGCCCGAACGGTGCCCGGCCGATTTAACGTGCCACTAATCAGATCCGCCGACGTAATTCGAAAGCTATGAGGCGTGGCAGCAGGATTGGACGTCATTGCGACCACGATAATGTCGGCACTCGCGCGATTGTAGGCGTCATTTGATAGGACGATTACTGGCCGCCGTTTCTGGGAAGTCAAATCGGTGAACGGAACCGGAATGGGAACAATATCGCCCTGTTCAGGCATTGTTCCAGTCCTCCTCATCTTCCGCGTTGTCCCAAAAATCGATGCTGCTCGCGGCGGCGCTTAAAACATCTTCAATATCATCTGAGTTGCGATTTTTCGAGAACGTACACCGAGATTGCCGCGCCCGGCGGCAGCGGCAGCGGAAGCTCGATACGACCGTCCGAAGGCACTTGCAAATCGTAACGAAGCGGTGAGGACGGGTCGTTAGAAGACATTTCGCACCCTGTAAATACGAATCAATTAAGCGGCGTCTGCTTCTATCTATAGCAGCGTTGTCGGGCGTGGTGCGAAGTCGTTGCCTAAGCCGCGAGTGTCCAGGTGTTGTGCAAACCACCTTTGTTTTGCCTCCTAATTTTACAAGGTTTCTCGCAAACATCTTCGCAACCCGCGCGCATCCTATACGCTCACAACCCGGCGCGGTAATCTGGGGAGATTTTAGTTGCTTCGCGAGACGCTCGCCGGAGACCGGCGATTCCTAGCGGGGCGGCTATTGTCCTGGTTTTTGACATTTTCCCACCCCCACTGTGTGATGCCGCGCGCTTCGGTCGCGGATTTTACGAATGCCACGTCGCGACGACTTAAAGAAGATTCTGATCATTGGTTCCGGCCCCATCGTGATTGGGCAGGCCTGCGAGTTTGACTATTCGGGTACCCAGGCCTGCAAGGCGCTGCGCGAAGAGGGTTACGAGGTCGTGCTCGTGAACTCGAACCCGGCGACGATCATGACCGATCCGTCGACGGCCGATCGGACGTACATCGAGCCGCTCACCTGGGAAGTGGTTGCGAAGGTGATCGAGAAGGAGCGGCCAGACGCGCTGCTGCCGACGCTCGGCGGGCAGACGGGGCTCAATGTAGCGATGGATCTCTCACGACACGGTGTATTGGAGAAGTACGGCGTCGAGATGATCGGCGCCAACGCCGATGTGATCGACAAAGCCGAGAGCCGCGAGCGGTTTCAGCAGGCGATGGCCAACATTGGTCTCGATGTGGCCCGCGGGCGCACCGTGACGAATATGGCCGAGGCGCGCGAATGGCTCAAAGAAATCGGTCTCCCCGCCGTGCTGCGGCCGAGCTTCACGATGGGCGGCAGCGGCTCGGGCATCGTGTTCGAAGACGCCGACTTCGATCGGCTGGTCCAGCGCGGGCTCGAGTTGTCGCCCGTGCGCCAGATTCTGATCGAAGAATCCATCATCGGTTGGAAAGAATACGAAATGGAGGTGATGCGCGACAAGGATGACAACGTCGTGATCATCTGCTCGATCGAGAATTTCGATCCGATGGGCGTGCATACGGGCGACTCCATCACGGTGGCCCCCGCGCAGACGCTCACCGACAAGGAATATCAGCGGATGCGAGACGCTTCGCTCGCCGTCATCCGCGAGATCGGCGTCGAAACGGGTGGCTCGAACATTCAGTTCGCGATTCACCCCGGCACCGGGCGGATGATCGTCATCGAGATGAACCCGCGCGTCAGCCGATCGAGCGCGCTAGCGTCGAAAGCGACCGGCTTTCCGATCGCGAAGATCGCGGCCAAACTCGCGGTCGGATATCGGTTGCACGAGCTGCCGAACGATATTACCCGCGAAACAACGGCCTGCTTCGAGCCATCGATCGATTACGTAGTGACCAAGGTGCCGCGGTTTGCGTTCGAGAAATTCCCCGAGGCCGACGCCACGCTTACCACGCAGATGAAGAGCGTCGGCGAAACGATGGCGATCGGCAGCACGTTCAAGGAATCTTTCCAGAAAGCGCTGCGCGGGCTGGAGGTCAAAAGCGATGGCTTCGGCAGCGACCCGCTCGATTTGTGGGGAACCGATGAGCAGCCAAGCGAAGCGGCGATCATCGCCAAGCTCCAGAAGCCGGGGGCCGAGCGCGTTTGGTATCTCCGCTACGCATTCAAAAGCGGGATGAGCGTGGCAAAGGTATATGAGCTGACGGGCATCGATCCCTGGTTCCTTGATAACCTACACGAAATCTTCGAAACCGAAGAAGAGCTCCGAGTAAAGTTCGCCGCAGGGAAGGGGATCACTGAATGTGGTTCGCTGCTGCGCAGGGCGAAGCGACAAGGGTTCTCCGATCGGCAACTGGCGCGGATTTTCGACACCCCAGAGCTCGACGTGCGGAAGACGCGGCTCGCCCAGGGCATCCGCGCCACGTTCAAATCCGTTGACACCTGCGCGGCCGAGTTCGAGGCCTACACGCCTTACTACTACTCGACCTACGAAGATGAAGACGAAGTCCCCGCAAAGCAGCCGGGCAAGAAACGCATCATCATTCTCGGTGGCGGTCCAAACCGCATCGGGCAGGGCATCGAGTTCGACTATTGCTGCTGCCACGCGAGCTTCGCGCTGAAGGAACTCGGCATCGAGTCCGTGATGGTGAACTCCAATCCGGAGACCGTCAGCACCGACTACGACACCAGCGACATGCTGTTCTTCGAGCCACTTACGGTCGAGGACGTGCTCAACATCTGCGATTCGATCCAGCCGGATGGCGTGATCGTGCAGTTCGGCGGGCAGACGCCACTCAACTTGGCGCGACGGCTCTCCGATGCTGGCGTGCCGATCATCGGGACGAGCGTCGACGCGATCGAAGCGGCCGAGGATCGGGAGAAGTTTCAACGCCTGCTTCACAAGTTGAACCTGCGCCAGCCGCCGAACGGCATTGCCCGCACGATGGAGGAAGCCCGACGCGAAGCGGAGAAGATCGGCTACCCGATTCTCGTCCGGCCGAGTTTCGTGTTGGGCGGTCGGGCGATGGAGATTTGCTACGATGCGTTGCAGCTCGAGCGATTCGTCGCCGAGGCATTCGTCGTTGCCGATGGGCAACCGGTGCTGATCGATAGCTTTTTAGAAGGCGCGACGGAGGTCGACGTCGATTGCATCAGCGATGGCGAAACCGTTATCGTGCCCGGAATCATGGAGCACATCGAAGAGGCCGGCATCCACTCCGGCGACTCGGCCTGCGCGATTCCGCCGTATAGCTTGCCGGGGCCGGTCGTGGCCGAGATTCGCGCGGCAACGGTGGCGCTGGCCAAGGAGCTGAACGTCGTCGGCCTTATGAATGTGCAGTTTGCCGTGCGTATCGAGGGGCTTGGGACTGGGGACTGGGGACTGGGGAAAAGTAGCCAGCCCCCAGCCCCTAACCCCCAGTCCCCTGTTGTTTATGTCCTCGAAGTGAACCCTCGCGCCAGTCGCACGGTGCCGTTCGTGGCCAAGGCGACCGGCATGCCAGTGGCGAAGATTGCGGCCAAGGTAATGGCAGGCGTTTCGCTTGCAGAGCAGAGCGTGACCGAGGATCCGGTGCCGTCGCATGTCTCGGTGAAAGAAGCCGTATTCCCGTTCATCAAGTTCTCGGGCGTCGACATCGTACTCGGTCCCGAGATGCGCTCGACGGGCGAAGTGATGGGCGTGAGCGATCGCTTCTCGATGGCATTTGCCAAAGCGCAGCTGGCGGCGGGCACAGTGCTGCCGAGTGAAGGTAATGTTTTCATTAGCGTTGCTGACCGGCACAAGGACGCGATGCTGGTGCTAGCCCGCAAGTTCGTCGAATTGAAGTTCTCGCTCCTTGCAACCGGTGGCACTGCCGATGCTTTGGAATCAAGCGGCATACCCGTGACGCGAGTCAATAAGATCGCCGAGGGCAAGCCAAACTTGCTCGATTATTTTTCCCAGAAAGCCGTCGCGCTCGTCGTGAATACGCCAAGCGGCAAGCGGGCACGCACGGATGGCGGTCGTATCCGCGCCGCAGCGGTGCAAGCGGGCGTGCCCTGCCTCACGACGCTCGAAGCCGCGACGGCGGCCGTCAAGGCGATGGAAGTGCTCCGCGACGAGGAAATGCAGGTGCAGTCGCTGCAGGAGCGATTTGCAACGAGTATGTGAGCGCTCGTGGGACGGACTTCAGTCCGTCTGAAAAAATATCGCCTCTAAATCCGATTTTCACGCACGGACTAAAGTCCATGCCACGGGGTGTTATACTAGTCAGCATGAGCACGACATCGTTTCATTTCGAGACGTTCGAGGCATTTTCGCCGTTCAGCGACGTAGGCCCGTATCGGGCCGCCGATTACTGGCAGTTGCCGGAAGGGGAGCCGGTCGAACTGATCAAGGGGAGATTCGTTGTGTCGCCTAGTCCGAATGTGTTGCACCAGACAATCGTACTCATACTGGCTGAAGTCCTCGTTGCCGCTGCGAAAAAAAGTGGCGGCAAAGCGATCTTATCACCGATGGATGTGATCCTTTCCGACGACACGATCTTGCAGCCCGACCTTTTGTACATCGCCAAATCACGGCGCCACATCATCAAGCAGCGAGTCGAAGGCGCGCCCGATTTAGTGATCGAAATCGTTTCCGGCACCAGCCGTCGCGACCGAGTCGAGAAGCTCGATTTATACGCACGATACGGCGTGGCTGAGTATTGGATCGTCGATCCACAGGCTCAGCATATCGAGTTCCTTCTCAACGAAAATGGCCGTTTCGTCGTTGCATCACCGGCGAATGATCAATACCAGTCGCCGCGGCTACCGGAAGTGGTGCTCCAGCTCTCGAATTTCTGGCACGAGGTCGAAGCCCAGATGGCAGACGGTTAGCCCGCAGCACAGGCGCCAGCCTGCCTATCTTCCGTCAATAGCGACACGAATGTCCGCTGTGCTCGAAACTCGGCGCGCTTTTCCTATCAGCCAGCGCACGGACTGAAGCCCATGCCACGTGCTGGCGCAACATTTTTCTCTCGTGCGCGCACCTCGCGCGATCGCTCTAAGCCGTTACAAAATAGGCAGATGTCGAATTTGCATCTGTTGCTGTCAGGAATGATTTTGAGATTGGGCGGAAACTCGCCTTGACCGCTTTGGCGGACCTGCCGTATCTTCCGCCCCACGACGAAGACATGAGCGTTGCTTGAAGAAGCAAGTCTTCGTCAAACGAAAAAGAAATTGAAAACATAAGTTTCGGATAGCGGCGAGTCGGCGAATTAAGTGACACACGATTCAACCCATCGCCCCGGAGACCAACGAACCACGTGGACGGGTTAGCCCCCTGGCTAGGGCGAGGTTAACCCCGCAGCGGTTGGTGTTGGCACGGATGCCGCCCATCCGCTACGATACACTCCCCGACGCGCAGGCAGCGCTTCCTCCCCCCTAAGGCGCCTGCCAGCGAGTCCGCCCGCACGCAAGCGTTATTGCGTCCAATCGCTCCCGGAAAAGTTTCAGCGTCCTTTGCCCCCCTGGGACGTGTGCTTTTCTGGGAGCTTTTTTGCGCGCATAGGTTGAGGCAGCTAGCACCTCAAAGCGATCTCACGCAGAGGCGCTGAGGTCGCAGAGTACTCTGTTCACGTCTGCGTGAAACATTGTTGCCGTATTCTACGCGGCGCTCTCGCAGTCGGTTCTGTGGCTCGTGATGTTCACGATTTGCTAGCAACAGTTTGTCTCGCGATTGTGACCAATTAGCAAATTCGCTAGACTTCGCCGCCCGCAAGAGATTAGCGTCGATGATATTTACAGCGGCGGCACCCAGCTTTGGGAGTCGCTCGCGGGTCAACGCTCCGGCGACTGGTCCTCAATCGAGGCTCTCAAAGACATTGAACAACACCAGCGAGCCGGGGCGTCTTCGCCCCCGTTCAACCGTTCATGATCAATGAAAGCATCAATCGTACGGCCGATTGTTCGAGTCGACACTTGCGAGTTGTTGGGTTACAGGCAACCTGTTTAGAAACGAAGGATGGTTTGGTTCGATGAGCAAGGAAGCTCCCAAGCGGCGCCCGGTGGCGCCGAAGAAACTAGGCACACTATCAGCAGAGGAACAACTTCGTGCAGCGCGCGAGATCGTGCGCCGCGAGGCAGCTGGCGTTTGGAAGGTCTCGTATCGCTTGAACTCCTCGTTCTGCGAAGCGATCCAGTTGCTGTATACCTGCAAAGGCAGCGCGATCATCACCGGCATGGGCAAGGCTGGCCTGATCGGTCAGAAAATCGCCGCCACACTATCGTCCACGGGCACACCCGCCCACTTCCTACACCCCGCCGAGGCATTCCACGGCGACTTGGGGCGCGTTCACCAACACGATGTCGTCGTGATGCTCACGCAAAGCGGCGAAACGGCAGAAGTAACGCAACTCCTGCCGTCGCTGCGAGAATTCGGCGTTCCGCTCGTGGCGATTACCGCCGCGCGAACGAGCAGCGTTGGCCGTGCGGCCAATGTCGTGATCGAACTCGGCGATTTGGAAGAAGTTTGCTCGCTTGGCCTCGCGCCTAGCACAAGCACCACCGCCATGCTCGCCGTTGGCGACGCCCTTGCGCTCGTCATGAGCAAGATGCGCAACTTCCAGGCCGACGACTTCGCCCGCTTCCACCCCGGCGGGGCGCTAGGACGCAAGCTCAGCAAAGTCGACGACATCATGCGGCCGCTCAGCGAGTGCCGTTGTGCAAGCGATTCGCTATCTGTCCGCCAGGTCATCGTGAAGTGTACGAAGCCGGGCCGACGCAGCGGAGCGATCATGCTAACGGACAAAGCTGGGCGGCTGACTGGGCTCTTTACCGATAGCGATCTGGCTAGGCTCTTTGAGAAGCGCGACGAAGCGGCGCTCGATCGGCCCATGTGTACCGTTATGGTGGCTCAGCCAACGATGGTGCCCAGCGGCACGCGCCTCGGCGACGCCGTGGCCCTACTCGCGCAGCGTAAGTTCAGCGAGCTGCCCGTGGTTGACAAGAAAGGCCGGCCATTGGGCCTCGTCGACGTGACCGACGTGTTGGGCCTGAAGACCGAAGCCGAAACCGAAGCCGCTCCCCCAACCACCAAAACGGCGCCCGCCGCGAAGAAAGTCGCGTGACGTCGCAAACAGGCAAACGAACCAGCATTGCCTGGAGTAAAAAATCGAGAGTGGCCAAAAAGGGATGTATACAAACGTATATAGATCGTGTAGGCTGGCTCTCCAACGATTAGCTCCTTGGCAATTCGAAATACTCCACCTGCGCTGTCCTCGTCAGCGGTCGCAAGTACAAGCTATGCGCCGGCCCTTGGCTGACGCATGGCCACGCTCCCATTGCGCGCAGCCCCCGTCTCTTGAGCACTCTAACCTAGGTGCGCAAAACCCGGGGGAAGAATTGTGCGCACCTAGGTGGTCTCAAACCGCCCCATTTACCCATCCGTCGCGTTTTTAGTTCGCCGGTGATCAGTCCATGAACCTCGCCACCGTCTGTTCCAAAATCGAGCTGATCCTGAGCGACGTCGACGGCGTGATGACCGACGGCGGCATCTACGTCCAGGACAACGGCGAGCAGATCATCAAGTTTCACATCCGCGACGGCATGGGCGTACGCCTCTGGCGTGAGGCCGGCAAACGCTTCGGCATCGTGACCGGCCGCAAATTGGAATCGGTCAAAAAACGCGCTGCCGACCTGTGGATGGACATTGTCCGCGTCGGCATCGACGACAAACTCCCCGAGATCGATCGCTTGGCCGCCGAGTTTGGAATCACACGCGAACAAATCTGCTACATCGGCGACGACCTGCTCGATCTGGCCGCAATCCGGGCGGTTGGACTCGGCGTCGCCGTCGCCGACGCAGCGGAAGACGTCCGCCAGGCAGCCCGCTACACCACCAGTCTCCGCGGCGGCCACGGCGCCGCCCGCGAAGTGATCGAACTGATTCTAAAAAACACCGGCCGCTGGGACGACGTCCTCACCCGCTACGGCGGCCCAGCGCAAACACCCGTTTAGCGTCGGCGGCCACGCCGAATCAACCTGCCACAACGGCCCCCACCCACAAAAGGCCTACTATGAAAACCCCGCAAATTCGCTCACTCAGCATCGCCCTGACCATCCTCCTGGCCACACAGTCCGCCTATTCGGCAGACGTCGCCTATCAGGTCGACGCGGAGCGTCTTTCACCCAGCGAACCAAAGAAAACAACGGAACCCGCTGCAATCGCCGTCGTAAATCGTGAGTGGTGTGTGCCCGGCGTCGAGCAATCCTACAGTGTTGGCGGGGTAGACAACACAGGCCGTTGCCGACCTCGGCAGGAGTTGTCGCCAAGCCGCGTTGAGCGTTCGGTCCATCCGCGATTTCGTATCGAGGTTGCTCCCGGTTTGCGATGGTCTGAAACGCAATCGAAATTTGTGGACGATGTGCCTTGGCTTTTTTCAGACGACGTTTGGCCACTGACACGCGATCTTTGGGATGACGCGGAACTAATGCCAATGAAGGGCTTCCACGGAATGTCATTGGCAACACAGCGCTAGCGACGCCTGCGCAACGAATTGAGAACATGTGATGGATGGGTGCTACTGGCATAGTTAGTGGCACCCCATGATCGTTTAACTGGGAGCAGAATGATGCAAACCTTACGAGTTGTCGTGCTTGCCACATCATGCTTTCTGGCCCGTGCTGGTTGGAGCGACGACGTCGACTACAAGCTTGACCTGAAAGAGTTGAACGGCGCAGAACCGAATGCCTCGCTCGAGCTGCCAGCAATCGTGATCTCAGACCGCGTGTGGGCGGCTCCTGGAATCGAGCAATCCACCAAGCACCTACTACCACCACGTCCGTTCGATTTTGCCAAGCCGTATCAACGAATTCGCATCAAGCATGTACCAGGAACCACTCACGTTTCCTATTCCGTGCCCAACATCGATCCGGGCCCTGAATGGTTGGACGATGCAGTCTGGCCGCTCACACGAGAACTTTACGGAGCAGGGCAGGAGGATACCGTTTTCGGGCAATTGTGCTGTCAGGAAGAATTCACATTTGGTGGCGTCACTTTCCAGTGATAACTACGTACCTTTTAACTCATATCTCATCTTCATGATGAGCCAATATGCTCAGCCGCATCCTCCGTAGCACGATTGTTTTCGCCATCGTCGTCGTGGCGTATCAGGCGTACGTGCTGCTGGCCGTGCCGCGGCTAGAGCCGCCATTGGCATTGAAGGAGAAGCAAAGGGTAGGGGAGCCAGCGAGTGGCGAGCCAATAGGGGGCGGCCTGACGAAATACCAGCGCCTCCTCTCAAACTATTTTCCCACGGATCACTGGAGCTTGGTTGGAAAACCTAAAATTTTCACCAACGGCACCGAGCAGGTCATGCTCGTCATCGACAACTACACTCGCCGTCCGGTCGGCACGGGCGACGAAGACACGACGCAGGTGGATATCAGCCAGTTTGCGATGCTGATGTTCCCGACGCCGCCCCACGGCGATGTCGCCGCGCCGCGAGATGCGATCATTCTCGAAGCACAGCAAGGCGCCCGGCTCTTGTTCGATGATTTTCATCCGGAGCTAGGCCGTATCGGCCAGATCACGCAAGGCGTGTTTCCGGGGCCGATCCGTATTCGTAGCGACATGCATGATCCGGGTCCGGAGGATGACCTGTTGGTCGAAACGTCGGACTTGCAGATGAACACGAAGCTGCTGTACACCGCGAAGCCGGTCCGCTTTCGCATGGGGCAGACGGTCGGCGGTGGCCAGGAGCTGGAAGTCCGCTTCCTCGCCAACGAGCATACTTCGCCCAAGGACAACAGCCTCAAAATCGCCGGCTTCGACTCGCTCGAAATACGCCGCGAGGTGCGGATGCGGATGCAACTCGATGCGTCGAGCATGCTGACGGGCAACGACAAGCCGGCCAAAACGAAGCCCACGCAGCCGTACGATGTTGCCAAGAAAGAGCCCGCCAAACCGATCGACGTGACTTGCAACGGGCCGTTCACGTTCGACTTTGTGCGCTATGTGGCGAGCGTCGATCGCGACGTGGTCGTGCGGCAACTCAACGCCGATGGGCCTGCCGATCAGTTGAATTGCAATCAACTCGATATTCACTTCGCGCCCAGGCCTGCGTTGCCCAGTGACAAGGATGCCCCGGTCGTTGTTGATCCGAGCAAGAGGCAGAATCGCGAACTGGGGCGGCTCGAAGCGGCGGCGATCGTCGCGCTGGGCCATCCGGCGGTGGCGGTTTCGCCATCGAAGAGGATCGAGGCCCGCGGCGATCGCATTCACATCGCCTTGCGTGAGCGGCGGCTGCGAATCGAAGGGGGCAACGACACGCGTCTGACAAGCGGCCCCAACGTGCTGCAAGCGCCGATCATCGATTATCAACAGCCGGAAGAAGGCGCGGAATCCCAGATCGGCAAGTTCCGCGCGACCGGGCCGGGCTCGCTCCATTTCGTAATGGATGAAAAGAGGCCGGATCAGATCTTTCATTCGGTCTGGCAAGGCTCGGTGCAGTTGGGCCGCGAAAAAGGTCAACCAGTGATCGTGATGGAAGGTCGGCCGGAATTGGCGTTTGCTTCGGCCGGTTCGCTCATTGGCGATCAGATTCGCCTCTACTTGCGCGAGCTGGACGGCAAGTCGCCGACCGGCTTCGCCGTGGGTGGCGGCAGCGGGAAGGAGCCGCAAGCGAAACTGGCGCCGGATCGACTGATCGCGGTCGGCCGAGTCGAGATCGCCTCGCCTCAGATGGCCGCACGCACGCAACAATTGCAAGCGAATTTCCAGATCGCACCGGAGTTGGCCGCTCCACCTACCAATGCCGATGGTCAGCCGGCACCGAGCGGAAAGCCCGCCCAATCCACGCCGGCGAATAAGCCTTCCACCAAGCCTTCCGCATCTCCAAGCCAGCCTCCTGCGGCGCCGAAGAATACGCCGAGCGCGCCCTCGGAGCAGTCTTACCAGGTCGTTGCCGATCAAATGCGATTGGAAGTGTTGGTGAAAGGCCAGACGGCCGTCCCCACGACGCTTGCCTGTGAGGGCAACATCATCGTGCGCGGAGTGCCACAGCCCGGCGATACCCAGCAGCCGATCGAAATCCGCGGACAGCAAGTGCTCGTCGACAAGCTCGACACCAAGACGCCGCATATCACGTTGAAAGGTACCAACAGCGCCGCTGCCAATCCGCCGGCAGGCGGAGGAGCGAGCAATCAGCCGGCTCAGCTTTCGGGGCGCGGAGTAACGCTGCTTGTCGACACGATCGAGGCCGATGGCCGCGATAGCCACATGTGGAGCGACGGACCGGGCGAAGCCGTCGTGCTGATGGCTCGCGACCTGCAAGGCAACGCGACCGCCTCGCCGACGCCCGTCAAAGTTCACTGGCAGAATGGCCTGCGCTTCGACGGACAGACGATCGCGTTCGACGAGAACGTGGTCGTGGCCAGCGCCGACAGCACGTTGAAGTGTGACCGGCTATTAGCGAAGCTAGCCGCCCCGATTCAATTCGGTCAGCGGATGGATCAGGCGGTGACGAGTCTCAGCCAGATCGATTGCGTCGGTCGCGTGGCGATCGAGAACTTGTCGCGCGACCTGGGTGGCGTCAACGCGCACGATCGAATGGAACTCGGCCATCTCACGATCAATCAACAGACCGGCGAAGTCCGCGGCCAAGGGCCGGGCATCATTCGCTCCACCCGATATGGCGCTGGTGCAGGCTTATTGACTGGCCTGCCGGATGGGAAATCATCCAGTCCGCCGGCGGCCGCCAACGCGCCGGGCAGCAAGCTCTATTTCCTGCGGGTCGATTTCCGCACCGGCCTCGAGGGGAATATCTACACGCGGATGCTGACGTTCCACGACCGCGTGCGGACTGTCTACGGGCCGGTCGATGCCTGGGGACAAGAACTGGACCCGCTACGGCCCGAGACATTGCCGCCCGACAGCATGACACTCTCCTGCGATCATCTGCAACTGAACGAAGACCCCGCCGCGACCAAATCGGCGGCTGCTCCCAACAGCGCTGTCGCCAAAGCGATGGGGAAGATCCAGCTCGTGGCCCAAAGCAATGTAAAGATCGACGGCCAATCACCGTCACAGGGGCAGTTCACGGTGCAGGCCGACTCGGTCAGTTACGACCAAGGCAAGGAGTTGTTCATTCTTCAAGGCGACGCCCGTACGCCCGCCAAGTTGTGGCGACGCACCGCGACCGGCGATTCGCCGCCCCTCGAGGCTGAGAAGATTTTCTACAACCGCGCTACGGGTCAGGTCAAAGCACAGATTCAATATCTGGAAATTACTCCGGGCGATCTCAATAAAGCGATGCGACAACCAGCGACCGCGCCACAGACCAAGTAGTGAGAATAGCTCGTGGCATGGACTTTGGTCCGTGAGCTGGGTAGCACCCTACGCCGTTAACCCTATTTTACGAAGCAACCGCAGATGAACGCGGATAAACGCAGATTGTTTCCAATCGATGAGTAAGTGCGTAGTGGTCTTCACTCGCCTTCTATCTGCGTCCATCTGCGTTCATCCGCGGTTGGCCTGGTATTGGAAAAAGGTTAACGGCGTAAGGTGCCACCCGCGTTCGTTGTTTGATATTTTTTAGGAACCCTAATCCAAGGCACCCTCACCCCGGCCCTCTCCCAAAGGGAGAGGGGGTATTAGACGGACTGAAGTCCGTCCTACTTAAACAACGCGACGCCGTTCCTGATCGAGTCGATCCGCAATGAAACCAACCGCGCGGGGAGCCATATGTGCGGCGTACTCAAAGCTGTGGCCGCCGGCTTCGGTTTCCAAGTCACACTCGAATGGCACGCCAAGCGAGCCGAGCTTCATGCGTAAGCGGTCGGCCGAGTCGTGCCAACGATAGTCGGTCGGATCGCAGCAGAAGAACTGATTACGAGGCCAGTTAAGGGGGTGGATATGCAGCAGAGCCGTGTCTTGCCGCGCCTCCTCGGTGTCTCGGTACATATACTCCAAACCCGGATCAATGCCCTCGTCGATTCGCTTTTGAAAGTCAATCGCGGGCGAGATTGCCGCGACGGTGGGAAACGTGTTCGGATACTTGTAAGCCATGCGCAGCGCGCCTTGTCCACCCATGCTCACGCCCAACAGCGCGAGGCGTGGCGGCACAGACGACCAACGCTCGGCCACATACGGCACGACATGATCCAGCACATACGACTCGGCAGAGATGTTCGGATCGAACTCGGGCCAGATTCGTGCCGTCCACCAACTGCGCTGCGTGACCGGCTCGATGACCCGCAGGCCATGGCGGTCGAACTCGCGGACGAAGGCCGGGTAACTGCGCAGCGAGGCCACTTCACTGCAATGAAGATAGACGACCGTGTAATTGTGGGGGCTGGGAGCGGCCGGCTCGTACGTGCGACAAATGTGGCCAGCCAGCTCGATTTTGGTCCAGGCGCCTGCAGGCATGTTCATGAGGGATGACTCAAAAATAACTTCGACGGATGGGATTCACCACAGAGACACAGAGGACACAGAGAAAACAAAAGTTGAGACAGAAGAACGCTAATCTTCACTAACCTACGCTAATAAAAATAAACGGGAATTAGTGAAGATTGGTGTTCCTATTCCTCCTATATCTCTTCTCTGTGCTCTCCGTGTCTCTGTGGTTATTCTGAAAAATTGAGTCGGTTCCTAAGGCCATGCTGACCGGCCGCCCGGCGGCAGTCTAGTGGCCATGCTGTTTGCCGCGTAGAATGGCCACCCACTGGCACCTCTGGACGGACGACTCGCGTGAAACAGATTCTCGATTCTCAGCAGATTCGCGCAGGCGTGCGCCAGTTGGCCGCCGAGGTGAAGGCAATCTACGGCGATCGCCCGCTCACGATCGTGGCGATCCTCACGGGCAGCCTCGTATTGCTCGCCGATTTGATCCGCCAGCTAGAGATGCCGCTCCGGGTGGCGCTCATCCAGGCGAGTCGGCTCCGCACGCCCGACGAGCCGCTCCGCGAGATGGTCATCTCGGAGGCGCTGCTGCCGAACCTGAAGGACCGCGATGTGCTGGTGATCGACGACATCTTCGATACAGGCCATACGCTGGTCGAGGTATTGGCTCAGTTGTTACAGCATGAGCCCGCCTCGCTTCGGTCGGCAGTGCTCATGCGCAAAGTGGGGCGAGCGGAAGTGCCAATCGCGCCGGACTTCGTGATGTTCGAGATTCCAGATGAATATGTCGTCGGTTATGGGCTCGATTACGAAGATCGTTTTCGCAACCTGCCCTACGTCGCGGCACTCGAGCCAGATGATCTGGCACCGGTATGAAAGCCTTCGTGTGCTCGAAACAAGGAAACCAGGGGAGACAACATAGACAAAGAGACACTCTAACGACGCGAGCCTCCTTGTCTCCCTCTCTCCCTATCTATTCCCCACCACCCTCTGATGCGCCGCGTACTACACATCATCGATTCGCTCGAACAGACCGACGCCGCGCATCAACTGCGCGTATTGGTGGAAGGGCTGGGATCGGATGGCGTCGAAACGCACATTGCTTCGCTCGACGCGGCGGGCCAAGTGTCAAAGTCGACCACGGCTGTTCCCATCACCGCACTGAGCCGACGGGCTACGATCGACCCATTGGCGTTTGGACGACTGGTGCGGCTGATTCAACGATTCCAGCCCGATGTGGTTCACACTTGGAACCTGGACGCGGCGATTTATGCCGGCGCGGCGCTCAAGCCGTGGCCGCAGAAATGGCATGGCCGGGCGCGGGCCGCGTTGGTGAAGCCGGAGCATCCGAAGCTCGTGCTGGGTTTATATCGCATCGAGCCTTGGAAGCCGGGCTGGCATTATTTCTTCGCCCGGCGATTGTCGAACCTGGCGGATCGAGTGGTGACGAACAGCCCAAGCGTTCACAAGTGGTTTACGACGCGAGGCTGGCCGAGCGAGAAGTTCCTCGAGTCGCCGGTCGGCGTGCCGCCCGCGCCGCCGAGCGATGTGTCGCGCGCGGAGCTTTTGCAAGAACTTCGCTTGCCCACAGATGCGAAGCTGATCGGCGTGATCGGTCGACTGATTCCGGAAAGTCGCACGAAGGACCTGATTTGGGCGGCCGATCTGTTGCGGGTGCTGCACGACAACTTGCGCGTGCTCGTGATCGGCGACGGACCGTTGCGATTACCGCTGGAAGAATACGCTCGGCTGGCGAGTGATTTGGAGCACATTCAATTTCTGGGCGACCGTCGCGATCTACCTCGGATCATGCCCCATCTCGATGTGCTCTGGAACGGGAGCGAAAACGTGGGCCTCGCGCCGGCGATCATGGACGCGATGGCGGCTGGAGTGCCGGTCGTGGCCAGCGATACGCCGACGAGTCGCGAGTTGGTCGTCGAACGAGAGACCGGCTATTTGATCCCGTTGGGCCTTCGATCGGGGAGGGCAGTACGCGCGCGGCATACCGATCAGATTTTCTCGAGCGCCGAACTGGCATCGCGGTTGGGCGATGCGGCGCGGCGGCGCGTTGCGGAGCGGTTCGTCCCGCGACGGATGGTCGAGTGGCACGAAGAGTTGTACACGAGCGTCTGTGCGGAGTGATCGTTCGGTTTTTTCGCACGCTGACGGCCGCGCTGCCGACCGACCCGAGACGGGTCGGCTATATAGCCCGGCTGTTCCGGCCGGGAAGTTCGTCTTGGCCCTTGTGCTCATTTCGTTAGAATGAGTGGTTCCTCAAGCGTTTTGTCGCTGACACGGAGTTCAGGGCGAGAGAGCGAGGTTCGCACATCAAGCGAGGATCGGCACGATGAAGGAAGTTTTGGCCGTAGTGCTAGCAGGCGGAAAAGGGCAGCGGCTAGGGCCGCTGACGCGAGATCGAGCCAAGCCGGCTGTGCCCTTTGGCGGCATCTATCGCATCGTCGATTTCACGTTGTCGAACTGCCTCAACAGCGGTATCCGGCGGATTCTCGTCCTCACGCAGTACAAAGCGATGAGCCTCGACCGGCACATCACGCTCGGCTGGCGTAACTACTTGTGCCGCGAGCTGGGCGAGTTCATCGATGTCGTCCCCCCGCAGCAGCGGATCGACGAGCAATGGTACCAAGGCACGGCCGACGCGGTTTACCAGAATATCTACACGCTCGAAAAAGAGCGGCCCAAGCACGTCGTCATTCTGGCTGGTGATCACATCTACAAGATGGACTACAGCAAAATGGTCGACTGCCACGAGCAAAGCGGTGCCGACGTGACGATCGCCGCGATGCGAGTGAAGGTAAAAGAAGCGGCGCGCCAATTCGGCATCATGCAGGTCGATGCCAGCAACCGCGTTGTGGGTTTCGAAGAGAAACCGGCCGAGCCGAAGGCGATTCCTGGCAATCCCGAATACTGCCTGGCGTCGATGGGCATCTATGTGTTCAATGCCCATTACCTGTTCGATGAGCTTTGCAAAGATGCCACGCTACCGGATAGTGCCCATGACTTCGGCTGGAACATCATTCCGTCGATGATTCGCAACTGCAAGGTGCAGGCGTTTCCATTTCTCGATGAAAATCGGAAGCGCGACGCGTACTGGCGCGACGTCGGCACGATCGACACGTACTACCAAGCCAACATCGAACTGACGGCCGTGGAGCCGCAGCTCAATATGTATGACGATCACTGGCCCGTGCGGACCTATCAGCCGAATCTGCCGCCGTCGAAGTTCGTCTTCAAATCGGACGATCGATGTGGAGCGGCGTTCGACAGCATCGTGTGTGGCGGGGCGATCATTTCCGGCGGCCAGGTGACGCGGACGATCGTCGGCCCGCAAACCCGCATCAACAGCTACGCCGAAGTCGAAGACTCGGTCATCTTTTCGCAGGTCAACATCGGCCGCAACGCGAAGATCCGTCGGGCGATCATCGATAAGGGCGTCTCGATTCCCGAGGGCGTGCGGATCGGCTTCGATCCGGAGGAGGACGAGGAACGCGGGTTCGTTGTTTCGCCGGGGGGCGTGGTGGTGATTGCCAAGGCGGAGAACGTCGAGCCGCTGGTGGCGCAGTACGCGTAACAGCCCATCAGGTGCGCCGCGTGTATCCGGCCAGAATGGCCGGGCTATATAGCCGACCCGTTTCGGG
>CAZJWY010000015.1:0-45991 GCA_964549545.1 uncultured Planctomycetaceae bacterium
TGGGCCGGGGGGTCCGTAGCGCTTGGCGAGGCGAGTATTCCGGGAACGCCTGCGAGATTACAACATCCCGACTTGCAAACAAAATTGCCTTCCCATGAGCGGCTCCTTCCGCGCGAGCCGGGGCGTCCTCGACCCCGCCTGTGACCGGGGTCGAGGACGACCCGGCTCGCTTGGCGCTTAATATCGGCCCCCCGCAAGCCGCCACATGCGCCGCAATCGCCTTTACCTCCGTACATCGCTCCACAATCTCCACCGAAGCCGTATAACGCGGATTCACTTCGATCGTCCAAACTTGTTGCTCGCTATCCAGCATGAAATCAACGCCAAATAGCCCAGCCAGCTCGAAATATTCGCTCAGCCTGTCACCGAGTCGCACCAACGTCTGGCGCGTCGATTCATCAATAGGCCAAGGGCCGATCGAGCCTGAGTATTGAAAGCCATGTGAATGCAACCACGGATCGCCGATAAATTGTTTCGTGACACCTAATAACTGCGACTTCCCTTCGCTGGCAATATAAACAGCAGCACACGGCGTGCCCTCAACCCGCTTCTGAAAACACACTTCGTCAAAACTGCCAGCTTCCTCGCTCCTCGCCCCTCGCTCCTCGTCCCATACTCGTACCCCACTCCCACTTGCCCCCTGATACGTCTTGGTCAGCCACGTTCCATCAGTCGGTAGCCCAGCGGCTGAAAGTTGTGTTTCGGGAAACAAAAATTCGCTCTCTACCAGCACCTGATTTAACTCAAACGGCGAACGAACTCGAACGAGCACATCGCCCGGATTGCCAAGCAACGGTGCAATCCACGCCATCTGATCAACCAGCTCGGGATGGTTTTCCAGCGCACCGGTATACATCCAAGCCGACGGTTCGATCGCGCGTATCCAATCCAGAAAACCCTCCGGATAAGGGCGAATGCGCGTCGTCGTGGCGATCCGTTGCAAGTCGGCGTCGGCGAATAAATCGGCTGCCAAGGGTTGAAATCCAGCCCGCACCGCCGAAGCAGCGGCCGACCGCGTGCTTGCCCCAACGATGGCTAACGGTTGCGACATTCAGCAGAAATCCAAATAGCCACGAAAAGGCACAAAGAGACACGAAAAGAAAATAGGCGTAATAAGTGATGATTCGTGAAGATCAGCGTTCTTAACTTTTTCTGTTTGCCGCGCCACCCTTTTTTTCGCGACTTTTCATGCTTTTCGTGGCCACGTCACTTCTTCGGCCTCTCGTACCGCCCGCGATACTTTTCCGCCGGATACTTTTCGGCGTTCTTCACCATCTTCGCCCGCACCGCACTCGAAATATCCAGCCCCAACTCATTGGCGAGCGCAAATGAGTATCCGATCACATCGGCCAGTTCCTCGCCCACCTCGGCGAGCTTCTCGGGATCATCGGCTAGCGAGCGCGACGCCTCGGTCGTCAACCACTGAAAATGCTCCATCAGCTCCGCCGCTTCAATCGCCAAGGCCATCGACACATTTTTCGGCGCATGGAACTGCGACCAATCGCGCTCCGCCACGAAATCGGCAACAAGCTTTCGCAACTCAGCAACCGTCGTGGAATTATCAGAGTGATCCATCGTTGCAGGCAAAGTATGGGAACAGGAGATAACAGAGGAAACGGAGAAAAAAGAATGGTTGAAAGGCAAATAACAATGGCGAGGATGCTACCCTCCTAGGATTTGCATTTCACTCCTCTCTTCTCTCTGTTTCCTCCTGTTCATGAATCTGAAAACCGGCAGTTCACGCTGCTTGCGGGCGGGAGTCCTCATGGTACCGCCGCCGGTAGCCATCGGCCAGATGGGCCATGACCTCGAGAACTAAAAGATCAGCCCGCGTCATCACGTGTCGCGCGCTGCGGTTACCCAGCGAGCCGACCAGCTCCTCCAGCACTTGCACATGAAGTTGCATGGTCCGTTGTGCCGACACATCCGCCTCGGTCAACATCGCCGCCAGCCGAACCATCTCGGCCGCCATATTGCCGGCCCCCATCACGACATACGCCCGCAACATCTCCCGATAGTGTGTCACGAGTCGTTGGGGAAGTTCCGATTGCGAACGATCCAAATCCGCAATCCGCAATCCGCAATCCGAAATCGAGTTTCCGTCCCCCTGCTGTTCCGTAGCCGTTTCAGCCCTCTCTCCTGCCTGAATCTTCTCCAACTCGGCGATCAGCGCCCGTTGCTCCCCGAGCAGCCGTTCTGCTTCCTGATGTTCGTGAGCTAACCGCTGCTGTTCGTTCTGAACCAACCGACGATGCTCGCGAGTTAGTTGGCAGCGCTCAACGGCTCGAGCAAACGTCCACAACAGAGATCGTGTCGTCGTTTCGCCCACGCAACAATAAGCATCGGCCCCCACTTCATAAGCGAGCGCGGCCATCTGCGACGACGGCATTTTGCCTAGAACGATCGCCGGCTCATCGCTACCCCCACCGCGCATCCCTTCGACCAGTTCCAAAGCATCGAGCGCGTCCGGCTCATGGCTTACCAGTACCGCGTCGAAAACCTCGTCGCGCAATCGCGATAGCCCGGCAGCGACCCCCACCACTTCAATGAGCACGACCTCGGTAGCGCTATCGCCACGAAACGCTTCCGCCAACCAACCGCCCGTGCGGTGCGGCGTCGTTACATAGAGCACCTTGACCCGCGCCGGCATCTGCCCCCATATCTTCGGAGCAGATCGCCGAGTGGAAATCTCAGGAGCGTTTCGAGTTGCAGGCATGGATGATGGTGAACCAGGACGCAGGTTGGGGCGATGGACTGTAGCCGTGCTGCCAGCATCGGTCAATGTCGCGGTCGATAGCGGCCTGTCTGCCTCTCCTTTACAATGCACGCATAGAACACCAAACTGCTAGCAACAACCATGCGAATTGCCTATCTCGATTGTGCCAGCGGAATCAGCGGCGATATGACCCTCGGCGCGCTCGTCGACGCCGGCGCCGACCTGGCGGCCATCCAAGCCGGCATCGACTCCTTAGGCCTCCCCAGCTGCCGGCTCGTCGCCGCGGAGGTGAAAAAGAAAGGCTTCCGCGCCACCCAGATCACGATCGAACACGAGCCCGAGCACAAGCATCGCCATCTGCATCACATCACGGCGATGATCGACGGCAGCATTCTCACTGCCAACCAAAAAAACCTCGCCAAACGCATCTTTCAAAAACTGGCGGAAGCCGAAGCCAAGGTCCACGGCAGCACGATCGAAAAAGTCCACTTCCACGAGGTAGGTGCCGTCGATTCGATTGCCGACATCGTCGGCTCGGCGATCGGTTTCGACCTCCTCGGCGTCGAGCGCATTATCTGCTCCCCCATACCCACCGGCCACGGTTTCGTCGAAATCGCCCACGGCCGCTGCTCGATACCAGCGCCAGCCACCGGCGAACTCCTACGTGGCATTCCATTAGCACCGCTCGATGTCGAAGGCGAACTAACAACGCCAACCGGCGCAGCGATCGTCGCCTCCCTCGCCAAGAGTTTTGGCCCCCTACCCGCCATGACCGTCGACCGCATCGGTTACGGCGCAGGCCAAAAAGACTTCCCCCACCCCAACATCCTCCGCCTCCTAATAGCGACCATGAGCAGTGGTTCAAGCGTTTCCACTCACTCCCCCCAAACCGAATCGATCATCCTCCTAGAAACCAACCTCGATAACGCCACCGGCGAAACCATCGCCCACGCAACCGACGCCCTCTGGTCCGCCGGCGCCTTAGATGTCTCGCTCACCCCGATTCAAATGAAGAAGGGCCGCCCGGGCATCCTTGTAACAGTGCAATCCACCCCTGCTGACGTCGATCGACTCGAAACGATCCTGTTCCGCGAAACGCCCACACTCGGCGTACGTCGTACAACGGTGCTGCGCACGGTGCTGGCGCGCGAAACGATCACAGTCGAAACGGCCTACGGTCCGATCGCAGGCAAAGTCTCCGCGCTTCCCGATGGCGCTCAGCGATTCACACCCGAATACGAGGCCTGCCATGCCATTGCCCAAGACCGTGGCATTGCTCTTCAAGAAGTAATCGCCGTCGCCTCCGCCGCTTGGCGCTCCACCCGACCCGGCCGAGACGGCCGGGCTATATAGCCGACCCATCCTGGGTCGGTCCCCCCACCAAATCCAACGCCGCCTCAATCGCCTCCAATCCCACCGCCGGCTTTTGACAAGCAAAGTTCTCACAAACGTATAGCACCGGCCGACCATCCGCCGATTCCTTACCGGCAAAGATACCATCGAGTGCCGTCGAATGCGGAATACCTAGTTTCAGATGATCCGAATCGCGAATTGCCAGTACACAGCGCGGCAGAAAGCAGCGATTGATCGCGCCCCACGCATCCAGTGCCTCCTGTTTCGAAAAATCGCCGACGAGTACTAGCTCATGCGACGGCCCCAAATATCGATCGAGTGCCAGCAACGTCTGGCCCGTTGCCATGGGTGCGCGTTGCATGATAGGAAGTGCCGCGGTAAGCGTTTGTTCGGCCGCGTCCAGGTAGTCGCGGCGTCCCAGCAATTGGCCCAATCGCAACAATGCCGTTGCAGCCATCGCGTTGCCACTCGGCACACTGCTATCCGTGAGCTCCTTAGTCCGTGTAATCAGCGATTCATGATCGTCGGCTGTATAGAAGAAGCTTCCGTCGACGGGGTCCGCAAATCTTGCCAGTACCGTATCCAGTAACCGGATAGCTTCATCGATCCACCGTTCATTGGTCGTCAATTCATAGAGACTGACGAGCGCATTAGCGAAAGACGCGTAATCATCAAGATAGCCGTCGAATTTGGCCGTACCTGCCCGCCATGTGTGCAACAATCGACCATCGTTGCGCCGCATGTTCTCCAATATAAAATCCGCTGCTTGAATGGCCGCGTGGCGATAATCCGCCGTGTCTAGCGCGGCTCCCGCCCGCGCCATCGCATCAATCATCAGCCCATTCCACGCCACAATCACTTTATCATCGCGCCCCGGTCGCACGCGCTTCTCACGCACGGCAAACAGCTTCTCCCGGCTATCCGCCAACTCGGCCGACAGTTCTGCTGGATCGCGCCGCAAAATGGCCGCACATTGCTCAAGCGTCTTTGGCAAATTGAGAATGCTGCGCCCCTCGAAATTGCCATCATCGCTCACATCGTACACCCGTCCAAACGTCGCTCCGCGTTCCTCCCCGAGCACCGCTTCGATTTCATCGGGCGTCCACGTGTAAAACAGCCCCTCGTGTCCTTCGCTATCCGCGTCCTCAGTGCTGTAGAATCCGCCGCCGGGATTCGTCATGTCGCGAATCACATAGTTGAGCGTCTCGCGGAGCACGCGTGCGTAATTAACTTCACCGGTCACGAGGTAAGCGTCGAGATACGCGCCGGCCAAGAGCGCGTTGTCGTACAACATCTTCTCGAAATGCGGCACAAGCCACCGCGCATCGACCGAGTAGCGAGCAAAGCCGCCCCCCAGGTGATCATAAATCCCGCCGGTCGCCATCCGATCGAGCGACAGCCGCACCATATCAAGTGGCCCCTGTTGACGCGTTCGCTGCCACACGCGGAGCAGCAATTGCAGGTCCATCGGATGAGGAAACTTGGGCGCCTGACCAAAACCGCCGTACACATTATCGAACGCACTTCGCAGCTGCCCCGCGGCCCCGTCGAGCAGATCAACATCCAGCGCCGCCGCATCTCCGGCCGCAACCGTGCCCAGGTTCTGTAGCTCCGCCGTGAGTTGTTCGGCCGCATTCAGCGCTTGAGCGCGCCGATTCTGCCAGGCATCGGCGACCGCCGCCAGGATCTGATCGAACCCCGGCATTCCGCGCGACGCATGCGGCGGCCAATACGTCCCCCCATAAAACGGCTTCAACTCCGGCGTCAGAAACACGCTCATCGGCCAACCGCCATGCCCAGTCAGCATCTGCACCGCATTCATATAAATCTGATCTAGATCGGGGCGCTCCTCGCGATCGACCTTGATCGCCACGAAGTTTTCATTGAGTACCCGCGCAATCGCTTCGTTCTCGAAGCTCTCATGCTCCATCACATGACACCAGTGACAAGCCGAATATCCAATCGACAAAAAAATCGGTCGATCTTCAAACCGCGCGCGCTCGATTGCCTCAGGCCCCCAGGGATACCAATCCACTGGGTTGTTCTGATGTTGCAGTAGATATGGACTAGATTCTTGAGCAAGACGATTTGCCATGGAATGAAAGAACCTCAAATTAGTAGATCATAGCCACCGGTAGTAGGCGGCGGTTCATCAACTTGACATACGTGGCGGGGGAACTGAGAGCAATGCAAGGTTTGTCAGTGACCGTAAACTCTATCTATGAGCGTAAATTGAGCTAAACCGTAAGCAGCTTGGGCTATTTAATGATAGCTGGCTGATTTAGCGGCTTGATGCGAGCTTCGGTGCAAAGGCGCCGCGCAGAGGCAAGATCAAGCTAACGTAACCAAAAGGTCGCCCGTTTCGACTTGGGTGCCGGCGACTACGTGGATCTGGGAAACCTCACCATCGGCCTCAGCGCAAATGGTGGCTTCCATTTTCATCGCTTCCAGCATAACCAGTTTTTGCCCCGCCACGACCTTGTCGCCCGGCTGTACGACGACCTTGACTACCAGGCCGGGGAAAATCGCGCCGACTTGCTTGGCATTCTTAGGATCGGCCTTCAGCCGCTCGGCAACCGTGCTTTGCAACGAATGATCGATGACGTTCACCTCGCGCGGTTGGCCATTGAGCTCGAAGAACACGGTCCGGGTGCCGTCTGGGTGGGCTTCGCTAACCGTAAGGAATTTGATGATCAGGGTTTTACCCATCTCGATATCGACGGCGATTTCCTCGCCGGGCGACATGCCATACAGGAAGACGGGCGTCGGCAGGACGCTGACATCGGAAAACTGCCGCTGATGATCGGCCAATTGCTCGAACACCTGCGGGTACATGAGGTACGAAACCACGTCCTGACCAGTCGGCTCCCCCTCGACCATCTTGGCCACTTTGGCTCGCGTCGCGGTCAGATCGGCCGGTGGAATGCTTTCGCCAGGGCGACCTTCCATTGGTTTCTCGCCACGCAAGATTCGGTCACGCACATCGCGCGGGAAGCCTCCGTCAACTTGTCCCATTCGTCCGCTCAAGAGATCGAGAACCGAGCGAGGAAACGCCAATTCGCGATCGCTCTGCATGATGTCTGCACATTTGAGGTCGTTCGCCACCAGGAAGAGCGCCATGTCCCCCACGGCCTTCGACGTGGGCGTCACCTTCACGATATCACCGAGGAGTTGATTGCAGTCGGCATACAGGCGGCACACTTCCGGCCAGCGCGACGACAACCCGAGCGCCTGGGCCTGCTGAAACAGGTTCGTGTACTGTCCGCCCGGCATTTCGTGCTGATACAGATCCGAGCCGGCGGTAAGTACCGGACTCTCGAACGGCGTGTAGAACTCGCGAGCCTCGCGCCAGTACTCCGAGATGGCATCGAGGACGGCGCCATCGAGGCCGCCTTCGCGCGGAGTGTTTCGCAGGCTTTCGACGAGCGTATTCAGATTCGGCTGCGACGTGCCGCCAGACATCGATGCCAGGGCAGCGTCGGCGATGTCGAGCCCCGCCTCGGCGGCATTGAGAATCGCCGCGGCTTGCACGCCACCGGTGTCGTGCGTGTGGAAATGGATCGGCAAGCCCGTCTCTTCGCGAAGCGCTTTCACGAGCCTGGCAGCCGCATGTGGCTTGCATAGCCCCGCCATGTCTTTGATGGCCAGGATGTGCGCGCCGAGCTTTTTCAGCTCCCGAGCGAGCTTTACGTAGTAGTCGAGATGATACTTGGGTCGGCTTGGGTCAAGGATGTCGCCGGTATAGCAGATTGCCGCTTCGCAAATAGCGCCGGCCTCGCAGGTAGCTTCCATCGCCACGCGCATGTTGGGCGTCCAGTTGAGCGCGTCGAAGATGCGGAAGACGTCGATCCCCGCGTCCGCCGCCTCGCGCACGCACTCGCGCACCAGGTTATCGGGATAATTGGCGTATCCCATCGCGCTCGACGCGCGCAGCAGCATTTGGAACAGAATGTTCGGAACCTGCTCGCGAAGCTGCTCGAGCCGCTGCCAGGGCGATTCCTTGAGGAACCGCATGGACGTATCAAACGTCGCACCACCCCACATTTCGAGCGAGAACAGACCTGCGCAATTTCGCGCGTACACATCGGCGATTTCCAGCAAATCGTAGGTACGCACCCGCGTAGCTAGGAGCGACTGGTGGGCGTCGCGCATTGTGGTGTCCGTCCACAACAGCGGCTTCTGCTCACGAACCCACGCGCAGAACTTCTCGACGCCGAGTTTCTTCAATTTGTCGCGAGTGCCTTCCGGCAGCGGAGCGGTGGCATCAATCGTCGGGACTTGTGCCGGAACCCGGCGTATTGCGCGCGGGGCATCCTTCACACTCGCCTGACCGTTGACGACCACGTCGCCGATGTACTGCAGCAGCTTGGTCGCCCGATCCCGTCGGGGCGTGAACTCAAAGAGCTCCGGCGTCTCGTCGATGAATCGTGTCGTGCAGTTGCCGGCGAGGAAGGTTGGATCATGGACAAGGCGAATTAAGAAGGGAATATTCGTCTTCACGCCGCGAATGCGAAACTCCTGCAGGCATCGCTCGGTCCGGCTGGCTGCCTCCTGGAAATTACGGCCCCAAGAAGTCACCTTAACTAGCAGCGAATCGTAGAACGGGAACACAACCGCGCCGGAGAAAGCGGTGCCGCCATCGAGCCGGATGCCCATGCCGCCCGGCGAACGATAGTGAGTGACCTTGCCGTAGTCCGGCATGAACTTGTTCGACGGGTCTTCCGTCGTCACGCGGCATTGAATGGCGAATCCATGCGTCGCAATCTGATCCTGCGCCGGCAGCCCGATCGCCGACCCATCGAGCCGCTCGCCCTGAGCAACGAGAAGCTGCGAGCGCACGATGTCGACCCCGGTTACTTCCTCTGTGATTGTGTGCTCGACCTGAATCCGCGGATTCACTTCGATGAAGTACAACTCATTTGTATCCGCATCGACGAGGAATTCGACCGTCCCCGCGTTGTCGTAGCCCACGGCCCGCCCGATCGCCACGGCGGCCTCACAGATCTTTTGCCGAACATCCGACGGCAGATTCGGCGCGGGCGCGATTTCCACGACTTTCTGATGCCGTCGCTGCACCGAGCAGTCGCGCTCCCATAGGTGAGCCAGATTGCCGTGGCTGTCGCCGAGCAATTGAACCTCGATATGCCGTGCCCGCGCAATGAACTTCTCGACGAAAATCTCATCGCTGCCAAATGCGCTGAGCGATTCGCGGCGAGCCGTCTCGAAAGCGTCGCCAAAGTCCTTCGCCTGCTGAACGACCCGCATACCGCGACCGCCGCCGCCATGCGCCGCCTTGAGAATCACCGGAAACTTGAGCGCTTCGGCAGTCTTAAGTCCCTCGGCCACCGAGCCAATCGGCTTGTCGCTGCCGCCGAGCACCGGCACGCCGACCTGCTTCGCCACGGCACGGGCCGCGATCTTGTCTCCCAGCTTCTCCAATAGCTCTGTGCGCGGCCCGACAAACGTAATCCCCGCCTCGCGACACGCCCTGGCAAACTTCGCATTTTCCGACAGAAAGCCGTAACCGGGATGAATTGCGTCGATCTCGCGCTCGAGCGACAGAGCGATAATGTCCTCGAAATCCATGTACGCCTGGAGCGGCCGACCAGCCTTGCCAACCACATACGCCTCGTCCGCCTTGAATCGATGGAGCGCGTAGCGATCCTCGTACGAATAAATGGCAACCGTACGAATGCCCAGTTCATGGGCGGTGCGAAACACGCGGATGGCAATCTCACCGCGATTGGCGATCAGGAGTCGGCGAATTGGCTTCATGAAGTAAAGCGGCAAGGTCGGTGAAGCAGCATAAGCGAGTGCCCCGATCGCGGCGTTCGTCCGCCGGAACGCAGCCGAATAGTATAGTCGAAATAGCTCGCCTAGATCAGTCAGAGCAGATACCGTCACGCAACGAGCTTGGGTCAACACAGGTATCAGATTGCCGAGTTATGCGCCTGTATGTTGCTGGGAAGGTGTACAGGAACAGGGTAGAATGGCTGCCGCTTTGTGCTTTCAATGGAAGTGGAGTAGCCAAGGTGAATGCATCCATACAAAGTTTCGACAACGCCCCCAGGTTGCCGGCAACGGCTGGCGGCGCTTCGGGTAATGCTGTCGGCAACCTGGGCCGTGACATCTTGGCCAGCATGGTTGTGTTTCTTGTCGCCGTGCCTTTGTGCCTAGGCATTGCTCAGGCGTCTGGTGCTGATCCGATTGCTGGCCTGATTGCAGGAATCGTTGGTGGAATCGTCGTTGGCACGCTGAGTCGTTCCCATACCAGCGTGAGTGGTCCAGCGGCGGGGCTCACGGCGATTGTGGCATCGCAAATCGAAGCACTAGGAGCTTATGAGGTGTTCCTCCTGGCGGTGGTGCTGTCTGGTTTCATTCAGATTGCGTTAGGGTTCGCTCGGGCTGGAATAATCGGTGCTTATTTCCCCACGAGCGTTGTTCGCGGGCTTTTGACGGCCATCGGCGTGATCCTCATTCTCAAGCAATTTCCGCACCTGGTGGGCCTCGACACGGATCCGGAAGGCGATATGGCGTTTGTCCAAACCGACGGGCAAAACACCATCACCGAGGCAATTGCCGCTATCGCGCGATTTCATCCGATCGCTACCTTGATCGGGCTACTGTCGGTAGGCATGCTCTTGGCGTGGGATGGCATCAAATCGTTACGAAATTCGGTTGTTCCAGGACCGTTTGTTGTCGTTCTGGCGGGAGTTGGTCTCCATGAGTTGATCAAAGTTCTCTCTGCCCGAGCGAATGGGTGGCAGTTGGGCGCCAATCATTTGGTCCAAGTACCGGTTTCCGAAACGCTGGCAGGAGTGGCTACCTTCTTTCGCTTCCCGAGCTTTTCCCACATCACCGAGCCTGCCATTTTGGTTGCGGCGCTGACGATCGCGCTCGTGGCTTCGCTCGAGACGCTGCTCAACCTAGAGGCGGCCGACAAACTGGACCCACGGCAGCGGTTTTCGCCACCGAATCGTGAACTGTTTGCACAGGGAGTCGGCAATGTGGCGGCAGGCCTGATCGGAGGTCTTCCGATGACTTCAGTGATCGTGCGTACGTCTGTCAATATCAACTCAGGATCGACCAGCAAGCGGTCCGCTATTCTGCATGGCGCGTTGCTGCTGCTCTGCACGATCTTCTTGCCGACGGTGCTCAATCGCATTCCTCTCTCGTGCCTGGCAGCAATTCTGATGGTCACTGGCTTCAAGCTCGCCAGCCCAAAAATCGTCCGCGCGATGTGGGATGAGGGATGGAATCGGTTTGTTCCTTACCTCATCACGGTTCTGGCGATTGTATTCACCGATCTTTTGATGGGCGTCATAGTTGGACTGGTTGTCAGCATGGCATTCATCTTGACCAGCAACTTGAAGCGGCCGCTACGCCACATTGTGGAAAAGCACGTTTCGGGCGACGTGCATCGATTCGAGTTGGCAAGCCAGCTCAGCTTTTTCAATCGGCCCATTCTGGATGCCGCGCTCCGCAAAATACCACGCGGCGGGCACGTGCTGCTCGACGCGCGCAACACCGTTTACATCGACCCCGACGTAATCGACTTTATCAAGGAATATCGCGAGCGCACCGCGGTTGCTCACGGCATCAGCGTGAGCGTGTTGGGTTTTCAGGATAAACATGCGATCGGCGACGAAATTCAGTACGTCGACTACGTAAGCCGCGACATGCAGCAGAACATAACTCCTGCCCAAGTCTTCGAGGTCTTGAGAAACGGCAACGAAAGGTTTCGACAAAATCGGCCGCTGACGCGACTAAGTGGTCGCCAATTGGCCGGCTCTGCCGGTGGGCAATTTCCCATGGCAGCCGTATTGAGTTGCATTGATTCCAGAACGCCCTCGGAGCTGATTTTCGATCTGGGGATGGGCGATGTGTTCAGCGTGCGCATCGCGGGGAACATTATCAGCGGTCGCGTGTTGGGAAGCCTGGAATATGCTTGCCAGGTTGCCGGTGCAAAGCTGGTCGTCGTGGTAGGGCATACGCAGTGTGGCGCGGTCACGGCGGCTGCCAATTTTCTGGTCGAGGGAGCGAAGGCATCTGAAAAAACCGGCTGCCAACACTTAGATGCCGTAACCAACGAGATCCAGGCCGCGATCGACCCAGCAATCGCCGCACGGCTGGCCGTAGCTTCGGGCGAGGAGCAGACGGAAATTCTGGCGGAGATTAGTCGCCGGAACGTAGTGCGCATCATCGGCCTGCTGCGGACTGAGAGTCGCACGCTGGCTCAATTGGAGCGTGATGGTCGGATCGATTTTGCCGGCGGGTTGTACAATGTCGCGCTGGGACAGATCGAGTGGCTTGTGGAGCCGGTGGCCAAATAGGGGTGCTAGTAGGTTTGGCTTCTGTTATGCTGATTGCTTCGCCGTCCTCAGGTCGGTGAAACTGGCTTTGTTGTTTTCAGGCATTATCCACGATTTGCGGCGCTGAAACCGCTACCAATTCCAAGTAACCTTTTAGGGCGCCGGGATGCACAAGTTTTTTATCCGGCGCAGCCGACTCTTTCAACCTTTCGCTTCAAGCTAACGTCTGCTTGGGCGAAACAACCAAGCGAGCTTGAACCACGCATGACGACTGCAGGAACTACCCCGTCGACCGAGACAGTAAGACCGAAGGATGCGATGCGGCGCGCGGCCTACGATGCCCGCAATGCTCAAGAGAATAAAGACGAGGTCAGCCAGGTTGCAGTCGCGACGCTCGTCGGGCTGCCCGAGTACAAGGCCGCGCAAACGGTGTTGTGGTATCTCGACTGCCGATCGGAGCTACGCACGCGACAGGTATTGCCCGAGGCGCTGGCGAGCGGCAAGCGGATTATCGTGCCCTATTGCACGGTGGACGAGCGCGGCGACAACAAGCTCGGCCTGTGGTGGCTCAAGGCGCTCGATGAGCTAGTGATCGGCAAGTGGAAGATTCTTGAGCCGCCGCGCGATCGCTGGGGCGATCCAGAGCGTGAGATGCAACCGCAGCAGATGGATCTAGTCGTGGTACCGGGCGTGGGATTTGGCCGCGATGGCGCGCGGATGGGCAATGGCCAAGGTTATTATGACCGCCTGCTGGGAAGCGTGCGGCCCGATTGCCCACTGATTGGGCTCTGTTACGAATGCCAGTTGTTCGATAACCTGATTGTCGACGCGCACGATGTATTCATGGACAAAGTCGTCACAGAGCGTGCGGTTTACGAAGGTCGAGGTCGACGGGCGAACGGCTAAATGCCGAGTGTCCGTCTTGAGTGAATATGCCCGCAATTATTGACGATACGTACGCTGAAGCATTTCGCAGCATCTATGTCGAGTTCCTGATCACGGCCCGCGACATGCAATGGGTGACCCATGCCGTGAACGCGGTCACCGGCAATGCGTCGAGCACGATTCTATGTGACTGCGAAGCGGGGGTCGACCGCTACGTAGGTCCAGGCGGGGATGAATCGTTCGCCACGCCGGATGGCCGCCCAGGAGCGATCGTGCAACTCCACGTGCCGCGGTTTCGTAAGGATCGGCTGGAAGCGCTCGAGCATGCAGCGCTGGTGCGAATCAGCCAGAATGTGCTGACTTGCCCCACCGCGTCGTGCTTCAACCTGATCGAATCGGAAGAAAAATTTGCGATCGGGAAGAAGCTTGCCTACTTCGGCGATGGATTTCAGAAGCGCATCGAACGCTTTGGCCGCACGATGTGGTGGATTCCGACGCTCGGGCGCGAGTTCGTGCTGGACGAAGAGTTCGGCTACCACGACGGATTGATGGGCGGCAACCTATGGTACTTCGGCGAGACCGAAGACGCGGCGCTTACGGCGGCCGAAGCAGGCGTGGCCGCGATTCACGATTGCCCCGATGTAATCATGCCGTTTCCGGGCGGCATCGCCGGGAGCGGTTCGAAAGCGGGCAGCAAGTATAAATTCATGATCGCGAGCACATACGAAAAGTACTGCCCGCTGCTGGCCGATGATCCGAAGGCGAATACGCAGTTGCCGCCGGGCGTCGGCTCGGTGATGGAAATCATCATCAACGGCCGCGATCTGGGCGCGATTATTCGTGCGACACAGGCCGCGATCAAGGCCTCGGTCAACACGCCGGGACTGATGCGCATCTCAGCCGGTAATTACGGCGGGCGGCTGGGGAAGAGCTTTATCTATCTTCATCCCGATAAGCAACCGGCAGCCAAAGCGGCTACGTAGGCTGCGCGTTCATTACCATATTGACTACGGCTGTCGTCGCTGTGCCGCGATATATTTCGAGCTTGAGCCCGTGGTGATTCGCTCATAATCGTCGGCAGCGGTTTCGATCGAGCGCTTCATGCGGCCCGCCACGCTCTGGCAACCTTCGCAGGAAAAAGTGAGTGTTAGCAACAGGATGAGAATGTAGGGTTGCATAGTTGGTTAAAGCCGCCGAGGAAGCTCATCGGCTTGCTGTTGCAGAAGGTGAGGGGGAACTACCGTCGTGCTTCCCATTTGCCAAGGATGCCGCGTTGGTTGCCAGGCGTGTTGCCCCAAGTACCATCAAGTAATTTGCGACCGTCATCGGAAACGCGGGCCGAGAAGGAGCCGATTGCAAGAGTGCCCGTAGGACTTTCGACCGATTTTCCCTCGAGAAAGAGGTGGCGCGACACCGCGTCAAAGGTGGCCACGACATACTCGCGGCCGAGGACTTGATCAACACTACGCCATTCGAAGAAGCCGGTCGCTTCCAATCCACCGGCAACTTCGCGCTGGGAGACAAATTTCAGCGTACTGCCAGAGAAGTCGGTGCCGGCATCGTCGATCGAGTTGACGATCGACCAGGAACCCAAGGTCAAATTGGGAATAGGAGTAATCGCAGCCGACGGCGGCAATTGCACGGGTGGAGCAGAGGGGCTTCCAGCCTGTGCAAGGACTGTTCGTGACGCCGTTGGTTCATCGACTATATCCTTCGTGGCATGACGTTGCAGGAACCACGGCAGAATTGCGGTCAGGATCGCCGTCACACCGCTGATAATCGCCGCTACCACCGTAGCCGAGGCAAAGATCGAGGCGCGTTCGTTTTCCTTTTTCATCGATGCATTCCCTTGCGAAGCGACTTGCAAATCGAGCGCATGCCAGCATCAGCGCCCAGGCAGCCATTATGTTTAGGGCTGATCGACTAACGGATTCGCAGACTTAAACGATTCTTGCAACAAACTTGGCACAATTGGTCGCAAGTCTGGCCAACATTTACTATCGGCGCCCATTAGGATGACTTTGCAGCCGGTAAATCGCCTCGTTGCAATGTGGGGGAATTCAGAAGAACTTGGTTCAACATAAAGAATGCAGCTTCTTCGACGGCCAAAATCTTGCGGGCTCTGCTATTCTTTGAGCGACTTTGGCAGAGCTTTACTCAGCCCTTCCTGGCAGTCGGGCGTTCGTCGGCTTTACGCCAGTGAGCGAATCGCCCAAATCGCGCCGTGCATCTTGCAATAAACCTTCCAGGCGAGCAACGATCTTGGGGTGATTCTTCAACACCGACTTCTGTTCGCCTGGATCAAGCCGAAGGTTGTAGAGGGCCGCGGGGATCTCCGGCTCTTTGGGCGCATTCTTGCGATAGATGTTTTCGTTGAAGAAGGTATTCTTGGCTCGCAGTTTCCAATCGCCGCTGCGCACCGCGTGCAATTCGTTTCCAAGGAAGTAGTAAAACGCTTCCCAGGGCGACTTCGCGTTGTCGTCGGTCAGAAGCGACCGTATATCGTGGCCATCGATCGTGCGATCGGTCGGCAGCTTCGCACCCGCCAGCGCGGCAAATGTCGGCAAAAAATCGAGCGTCGCCGCGACCTCGTGGCAGGTGGTTCCGGCAGGTATCGTGCCAGGCCACCACATGACGCACGGTTCCCGCATACCCCCTTCATAAGTCGTCCCCTTGCCGCCGCGCAGCGGAGTGGCCGAGCCACCTTCCTCACCGCGCGAGAGCCAAGGACCGTTGTCGGAAGTAAAGATTACGAGCGTGCGCTTGTCGAGCTTCAATTCACGAAGCATATCCAGCACCTGGCCGACACTCCAATCAAGCTCAGCAACCGCATCGCCATAGGCGCCGCGTTTTGTCTTCCCCTTGAACTTCTCCGAAGACTCGAGCGGCGTATGGGGATTGTGATGGGCGAAATAAAGAAAGAAAGGCTTGTCAGTCGCCGCCGCCTTGCGGATAAATTTCGTCGCTTCGTCGGTATACCGCGCGACATGATGATCCAAATCGGGAACTTCGGCGAGCTTCTTGTCGCCGCGCAAGTAATAATATGGATTCATATCGTGGCTGTACGGCGCGCCAAAGAACTCTTGGAAGCCGTGATGCACCGGGTTGAACATCGGCGCATCGCCCAGATGCCACTTGCCGACCATCCCGGTCGTGTAACCGGCATCGCGAAGGACCTCGGGAATCGTCACTTCGGCCGGATTGATGCCCCATTTCGAATTGGGCCACAACACGCGGCTATGCGAGAAGGTGCCATCGGCCCGATAGGAAATCTGATCGGCAAACCCGGCCCGCACCGGATAGCAACCGGTCATCAGCGCCGCCCGCGAAGGGGTGCAGGCACACGCGCCCACGTAGAAATCCGTAAACTTGCGCCCCTCTTTTGCCATGCGATCGAGTTCGGGCGTTTCATAGTCCTTCGCGCCGAAACTGCCGATATCGGCGTAACCGAGATCGTCTGCGAGAATCACGATGATATTCGGCCGCTCTGCTGAGAGCGCAGAGGACGGCAACAAAACGGCAAGCAGGCAAATCGCAGCCAGTTGGTTCCGCATAGTTTCCCTACAAGTTGTGAATTAATTCAACCGAGTGATGGCTAGTATACCTAAACGCGGTGCTTCAGGTGGCCTTGGTAAAGTAATTTGATGGCGAGTCTCAAGAGCGATTGAGACGTCAAGCAGGCAGAAACGGATCATCATTTTCCGTGTTCCCGGGCATTGGCCAATGGGCAGCACGCGCTCGAAATTCTATAATGGCCAGAGTTTAATCTAGTTTCACTTCTAGGCTACGTAATCGCGAGGAATGTTATCGATGATGCTTAACGATGTCATGCAAGAGGCTATCAACGAACAAATCAACAACGAGTTGTTCGCGATGTACAGCTACTTGTCGATGTCGGCCTATTGCGAACACAAGCAGTTCCGCGGTTGTGCCCACTGGATGCGGTTGCAAAGCCAGGAAGAGCACGTCCACGCGATGCGGCTATACGATTTCCTAATCGCACGACAGGGGCGCGTGAAGCTGAAGCCAATCGCCGAGCCACAGTTTGATTTCGCCTCGGTGCCCGATGTTTTTCAGATCGCTTACAAGCAAGAGCAAGAGGTTACGAGCCAAATCAACTCGCTCTACGAGTTGGCGTTCAAAGAGAAGGCGTTTGCCGCTTTGGTTGAACTTGAGTGGTTCATCAATGAGCAGGTGGAAGAAGAGCAGACGGCTCGCGATGTCGTCTACAAGTTTCAGCTTGTGAAGAACGACCCGGCCGCGTTGTTGGATCTGGATCGAGAGCTGGGGTCTCGCACGGCGGCACCGGCTTCGACGTCGGCGAAGTAAATCGAGCGACGGGGTAGACCTGCAATCTCGCGCATATTTAGCCCCCGGTCATTGACCGGGGGCTAAATATGTGAAGCGGGTGAGATAGACGAAACAAACTGCATCGGCGTGCGGTGCTCGATCGACGAGACCTTGCCCTTTACGGCGCCGAAGCCACCAAACCGCTTGATCTCCAAGAACATGAAGAGGCAGGCCGTCAACATCGCGCATAGGGCAATGATCAAGAGCGCGTAGTAAATCGTCATCTTCGGCTTAGGCGAAGCGGTGCGAAATGCCGGTGGCGCGGTGATATCTGCTTGGGCCATGCGATTGTAGGACAGGCTTTAGCCTGTTTCTTGAAATACCAGCAGGCTAACGCCTGTTATTGCTTAGGGATTCTAGTAAAACCAATTCCAAGGCGCCCTCATCCCGGCCCTCTCCCAAAGGGAGAGGGAGTTTTGGTTATTTAAAATTGATCGGAATGTTCCAGGGAAACGTCCACGGCGCGCCGTACGTCCAAATTTCTAGCACAAGCATGAGGCAGCCGAGGGTCAGCGCGCCAGCGGCAATGCCGAGCATCACGGAATAGACCGACGTTTTGCGCCGGCGAACGAGTACGCCGCGAGGAGCGCCCGCGGTAGCCGGCTTCTTGGCTGGCTTTTCTTTTTTCGCAGGCTTATCCTTGCCCTTGGCTTTCGCCTCTTTCTTAGCGGCTTTGTCGGCGGCCGCTTTTTCCTTGGCGGCCTTCTTCGCGGCCGCTTTCTCTTCAGCCGCTTTCAGCTTGGCGGCCTTCTTATCCGTAACGTCTTGTTTGTCGCCCTCTTTCTTAGAGCTTGATCCGCGTCGCAACACGATCATCCTCCTGAATCTGTCCCTGCTGGAACTTACGGTCGACGCGGCCAACGGCCTTGTCGGGTGACGTATGGATAATTTCGATGCGGCCTAGATACTTGTCGCCGCGAAATACTTCAAGCAAGTTACCGACCTTCAGGCCGTCGTCGGAGCCGATCGTAACTTCAACCATCTGGCTGCCCGCTTTGCGCTCGATCCGGCTGACAACGCCTTCGACCGTTGGCACAACCCCGGCTGGGTCAGTATTAGGATCGATCCCCTTGGCACTCATGACGGCGGTCATGCTGGCGGTCTGCTTGGTCAACTGCTCGTTGCGTTCGCGAGCAGTATTGTATTCGTTATTGGCTTTGTGGAGTTCCTCAGTCGCGTCGAGCGCGGTTTTGAAAAGCTTGTCACGATCTTGCATCGTATTGCGAATGGCGGCGCGCAACCCGGTCACTTCGGTGGCCAGGCCTTCGTTGATTTTTTGCGTCGACGCGACGGCCGCAATATGCTGGCGCTGCTTCTGTTTCAGGTCGTCTAACTCGGTTTGAAGAAGTGCGAGGCGCTCGGCCAACGAAACGCGTTCGGCTTCCGATTTGGCGCCTTGCTGCTCGGCGGCGACCTTCTCGCGTTCGAGTTCTTCGACACGGCGATTGTGCTCGGTTTGCAGCCGTGCGTTTTCGCTTTGCGAGTCGGTCAGTTTCTTTTTCAGATCGACACTGACTTGCTGCCAGTTTTTGTGGGTCGCGAAAACAGCCATCGCCAGGCCCATGAACACGAGGCTCATGATCAGAATGACGACGACAAAGACCTTACCGAGCCAATTCATGGTTGTGAAATCCTCAAATCAGACGATCAGCAGAGCGGCGAACGCGCTAGGGTGGATTAGCAAAACAGGCAGACTGGGCAACGCTCGCGGTATCAATTCCTGGCCGATGATTTGCTGCCTGGGAGCCTGATTTCAGTATACGCAGTGGCCAAAATGAGTGTCAATTTTTCGCTGAAATCGGCCATGCGCCCGGGATAAAACGCGACTTTCGGCCACTTAATGGGCTGGGTTTGTCCATTCAATCGGTACAACCAGGCCGATCTAGCTGTGTGGATGGCAGCCGCAGTGGGCACCGCAGGAACCGCCCGACGATTGGGGCCGTTGGCCGGCTGATTCGCCACGTAGGTGGGTCGAAACGATCGACAGCAGCTTGTCGATCTTGGCGCTGCCACACTTGGGGCAAACTGGCTGCGTGGAGCTGTTTACCAGCAGTTCGGACTCTTTGCCACATTCCTGGCAGGCGTATTCGTACAGCGGCATAAAAACGGTTCCTTCTATCTACCAGCGGTCGGTGGGCCGCCGGAGGATTTCGCTGATCAAAACGGCCTGGCGAATACCGGCTGGGTTGGCCAGTAACGCGGCAAGTTCCGCGGCGGGAGAGGGGACTCCCGGCGCGGCAGACTCGGCACTGGCGGCCGATTCGCTACTGGCCAGCGTACCTAACTTGTGGTCGAACTTCGACTTGAGCTGCACGTCGAACTGCTCGTCCTCGGCAACAATCCGCTGCCCCAACTTGGACGTCTGTCTGGCAAGGTTTTCGGCGCGAGACGAAACCCGTTCGGCCACGTGCTCGGCGACGCTCTTTCGCTTGCGCGGTTTGCCGCGCGGGGAGCGTGGTCGTTCGCTGGCAGCGCTGGGAAGCGGCGCGGTGGGGGGAGACGGCGTTTGTCGCCAAGACGCTTGTTGCAACGGTTCGCCAATGGTTCGCGCTTCGCGCGGCGAGGTGGGATTTACCAACACCTCGCTGGGTCTGGCCGGCTCGGATTGGCGTTCGGGCTGGCTTTGTTCGGCCGGACGACTGGCACGTCGTAAGAATTCCTCGACCTGAGCGCGAAGCGGATCGGCTTGCTGGCCGCCCGCTGGCGCAGGCGGTTTGGCGGGCTCTTGTGGCAACATTTCGGGTGCGACAGGTGGCTTCGCACGCTTGGCGCCAGCCGCCCGATTCGCTTCGACAAGCTGGCGAATGATCACGATGATCAACGCTATAAGCCCGACGATGATTTCGCCAACATCGACCGCCAGCAATGGTTGGATAAACGCCAGCACGACCATTTTCTACTTCCGCTGTGGACCGCTCGCGGTGGCAATCGCGCCGCGCATATCGGTATCGGCCTGCACATTTTGTAGCTTGTAGTAATCGAGGATTCCGAGCTTACCGCTGCGGAAAGCCTCGGCCATCGCGCGGGGCACCTCGGCCTCGGCCTCGACGACTTTCGCCCGGTTTTCTTCGATTTTGGCAATGTTTTCTTGTTCTTGGGAGACGGCCATCGCTCGCTTGGCTTCGGCCGCAGCGCGGAAGACGCGCAGGTCGGCCTCGGCCTGATCAGCTTGGAGCCGGGCGCCGATATTGTCACCCACATCGATGTCGGCGATATCGATCGATACGATCTCGAACGCCGTCTGCGAGTCGAGTTTGCGGGCCAATACTGCCTTAGAAATTCGATCGGGGTTTTCGAGCACGACCTTATGCGTTTCGGCCGAGCCGATCGCGCTGACGATGCCTTCACCGACGCGGGCGACGATCGTTTCCTCGGTTGCTCCGCCGATAAGCTGATCGAGGTTGGCTCGCACGGTGACGCGAGCTTTGACTTTGAGCTGAATGCCGTTTTTGGCCACGGCGTCGAGCGTCGGCCGCTTGCTGTTTCGCGGCGGGCAGTCGATGACACGCGGGTAAACGCTGGTCTGAATCGCTTCCAGAATATTACGGCCGGCCAGGTCGATGGCGGTGGCCCGCTTGAAATCGAGGTCGATGATCTTGGCTTTGCGGGCGGCGATCATCGAGCGAATCACAAGCGGCACGTTGCCGCCAGCCAGGTAGTGGGCCTCCAGCGCCTTGGTCGTGATGCCTTCGCTGTCGTACAGGCCCGCCTGCACGGCCATGATCTTGCTACGCGTGATGACCGTGGGGTTCACCTTGCGGAAGGTCATTCGCAACAGATCGAGAATGCCGATCCCGGCGCCGGTCGTGACCGACTGAATCCACAGCCGGAAGTAACGGGCGAAAATTGCGAAGAACGCCAAAAGCACGATCAGCGCGCCGATGAGAAGCACCAGCCAGATCGTATTGCTGCTGAAGGGGCCGCGCCGTGGGGGAAGGTCCTCGATTTGCGCGAGCAGCGCGATATAGTTTGCGAACTGACTGGGCATCGGTCACTCTCCCCGCGCGAATGGTGGCGAACGCTCGACTCGCGATGATAACTTCAATAACTACAATCACTTGTAACTTGTAGAAGGCGGTTTTTCAAGGTTGCGCGAGGTTTGGTTCACGACGCGTATTTAGCCCCCGGTCAGTGACCGGGGGCTAAATGTGTGCTTTTGTGCTGCTCCGTATTTTACTTGCTATGCCAACCACCCATGTTGGATCGTTGGAACAGTTCTTGAAAACGGGCTTCTGCTCTTCGGTGTATTTCGTCGTGGTCAGTGATTTCTTTGATCTCCCTGTTCCACCACTCGTAAAGCTCGTACTTGCTGCTGAACTCGCTGATACCGCGGATCAGTGAGTCGGTATCGGGACCGAAGACCTCGCGGCCGAAAACGAGAATATCGCTGAGCGGGTGCTCGCCTGGCTTGTCGTGGGGCATGGCAATAACCGATTTTTCTAGGCTAAGGGATCGTCGAGCGGCTCGATGCCGAGCTCGTCGATCGGACGCGAAAGAATGTCTTTTGGGTTGGCATGACTCGGTCGTTGATCCTGACCAGCCGGGCGAACGACAACACGATTGGCCCGCACTTCGACGACCACAACGTACGCCCCCGGCTCGATCGCCTGGCCTTGAGTCACGGCGTCGACCATCTGGCCGTCGATCTCGACGGCGCCGCTCGGGAGCATCTTCGAGCGGGCAACGCCGATGTGGCCGATCAGCGAGCGGCGTGGGTCGTCGGGGACGACTTCGTCTTCGCGCGGCAACTCACCGAGAAACGCTTTGCCCATGCGGGTTTTGGGCCAGTATTTGAAAGCCACGGCAACCAGCGTGGGAACGGCGAAAAGGGTAAGCGCGGCAAATACGAAGCCGGTGACCGGGCCGGTCGTCGGACTTTCCCACGACGCGACAATGATCGCCGTAATGAAGGCAATACCAGAGAGGATGCTAATGATCCCACCCGAAGGGATGAAGACTTCCAACACGACGAGCGCACATCCGACCAACAAAAGAAGAATCGCCCAGGCAATGTCAGGAATGACCATACGCTTGCGTAGGACAGGCTTTAGCCTGTCACCATAAAACATCCGAACAAGCTGGAGTCCGCTCCACAGGGACTACTTAACAGGAATTATAACGGCTTGGAGTAAAAGGCCGCTATGTATTTGGAGAAAGCCGCAAAAACAAGCGATGCCAGCGTATTGTGCCCTTATGCGTTGGCCCGTCGTACTAATACGCGATGACAACGCACATTCGTGCGGACGACCTAGCCATGGAACTCGACCTTGCCCGCAGACGGTGCTACGCTTCGGTCGCATCCAATTCGGCAAACAGCTCAGCAACGGAAACGGAGAAGCCAGGAAGCAGCGTGCCGCCATCGAGCCTGTCTTCGCCACGCAGAGTGACCCAGTCGGCAGGAGAAGAGTACACAACGACCTCTCGTGCTTTTAGATAGACCAACCAGACGATAGCAACCCCCGCGGCAAAGTAGTCGCTCAGCTTGCGTTCCATTTCGCGGCGCGTATTGCTTGGGCTGACGACTTCCACAGCCAGATCGCAGCCCAACTCCCAAAAAGCGCCAGGGACGAGTTTGCGACCAGCAAACCGCTCTTTGGAAATATAGGCAACATCTGGAATGCGGATTTGCTCCGGCTTCAAACGAAACATGCCGTCCGAACCAAAAACTTTTCCCAAACGATTGGCAAACACGAAGTTTCCCAAGAAGCGAGCGATAATGATTGCCAGCTCGGATTCTTTCCACCCCATCGCCTTCTCCACAAGTGTGCCATCGATCAACTCGTAAAGCCGGTTGTGGTGATCGTGCAGTTTGATCACGTCCGCCTCGGTCGCTTCGCCGGGAGGAGGATTGGTACGAAGGCGGGCAATCGGAATGTCGCCGAAATGGGCGATCACCTCACTCGCCGTCCACACAGGAAGACCAGCATCAGAACCAGTTGCCATGAGATGAACCACCTTCCATTCCAAGAATGCACAACGTCATTTTAGCTCGTTGGAAGAGCGACACCAAGAGATTTCAATCGTAGCAGCCAGGAGTGACGCAGGCGCTCGAAAATAAGGCGACAAACACAGAAATCGCGGGAGTTATGCCTCTACGCGTCGAACCAACACGCGATTGCCACGCGTTTTCGTAACGACCACCGAGGCACCGCGGTCAATCGGTAGGCCGTCGGTGATGACGTCGATCAGCGTGCCGTCGAAATCGGCTTTCCCGGCGGGCATGAGATTCGTCGTGGCCGTGCCGACCTGACCGACAAGATGGGAATAGTCGACCAGCGATTCGCGATAGTCGAGATCGATAAGGTCTTCTTCGGGCGTGGGCTCAAGCACGATTCGATTGAATACCGGCGCTTTGGGCAGATAACGGCGCAGCGCGATCGACGAAGCCACGACGACAACCATCGCCGCCGCGACAATCGTAAGCGAGCGGCGCAACTCAGCGAGTTGCGACTCGGTTTGCGGCAGGATGAACGTTTGGCTGGCCAGCACGAGCGAGACCAGGACCATCGCGCCGCCCCCCAAGCCAAATACACCGAAGCCGGGCAAAACGAGCACTTCGAGCAGGAGACAAAACAAGCCGCCGAGGAACAGGAGCACTTCGAGCCAGCCCGCGGTACCGTGTAGAAATTGGCTCCAAAAAAACAACAGAAACGCGAGTGCCGCGACAAACGCCCCAGCGCCGGTGCCGGGCGCGTGAAGCTCGATGTAGATGCCCACGAAACCGATCACCAGCAGCAAAATCGCCAGGGCAGGGGAGGAAAGTGCTTCGACAAGCTCTAGCGCCCAGTTAGGCTCGGCAGTGCGGATGTCGGTCGTGAAGCCGAACAATTTTTTGAATTCGTCGAAGCTGCCGATGACATGCGAGGCGACTCCCAATTCCTCGGCCCGCTTGCTGGCCAGGCGGAATGGCTCCCCGGCGGCTTTGATCCGCGCGCCCTGGCGCCAGCTATCCCGGTCGGGAAGGCTGCCTCGCTCCTCGGGCGACAAGTAACGGATCTCGCCCGTCTTGCCATTTTGGTAGGTGAACAATTCGATGTCGGGGTCGATCATTGCCGTCATGAGCGACCAGCCGTGCCCGCCATCTTTTCCCGGCGTGCTTTTGATTTGTTCGCGGACAGCGTCCATGGTGCCCCGATCGATATCTGGGGCTCCCTTACCGCCCAAGTGCGCTTCCGGTTGCATGACCAATTGATTGCACGCCAGCGCGACGAGCGCCGCGCCGCCACTGGCATCGACGGGAACGTAGGCGACGGTTTGCACTTCGGTCGAATCCAAGCTTGCCAGAACATTGGCCAAGTCGAGGCACACCTCCATGTCGCCGCCGGAGCTATCGATCAACACACCAATCCAATTCACGCGCTGATCGCGTAGCTCGGTGCCGATGAGCGTTTTAAGCTGGCTTACGTTGCGACGCGTAATGGGACCTGCAACGCGCAACATCACGGGGCGCCAATTACCGACGAGCGATTGATCCTGTTTGACCGCATCGAGCGGCAGGCTGAGGCCGCGGGCAAGCGATTCATCGTCGCCTGCCAGTAGCTTGACGAAGCCGAATTCGCGTCCCTGACCGCCCGAGAAGCTGCCAAGCGAGCCGGCAGGAACTAGTACATCTTGCGATACGACGGTGTGGTTCTTCTTCAACTCGTCGAGCTTGTCGGCGGCGACGAACTCGGTCCCCTGATCGGTGTCGACTTTAAGAATTGCCTGCCGCCGGTCGACCATGCCGAGCGCGATCGCCTCGGGAACGGTGCGCCGGGCAGCCGCCACCTCACGATAGGCGCTCACCACTTTGGGATTGATCGCGCGTTGCGGATCTTCGTCGATACCCGCATCACCCAGCTCGGCGTCGCGATTCATGACGATCTCTTCACAGCCCAAGGCGATAAGTACGCCATGCCCTTTGATCGTGCGTGGAATGTAGGCCACGGTTTTGACGGCCGATAACTCGGGCTGCGTGAGGTAATCGGCGAGCGAGAGGGCCCGCGTGAAATCGGTGCCTTCGCCATAGCTGCCGCTGCGGCGTTGGGGAACCAGTTCAAGAATCAGCGTCGGCCGATGGTTGTCGCGCCGGGGCGCCGCGGCCAATTGGGTCAGGGCGCGTTGGATGGAGCTTTTGATGCGAGCATCGTCATTGCCCGAGAGAGGAAGCGTGACGCGGATCAAGCGGCCCTCGCCCAGGTCGGTTGCTAACGGCGCGGTCTTTTCTTCGGACGGCTTCTCGACCGGAGCGGCAGCGGCTGGTTGATCGTCCTTGGCTTCCTCGTTGGCAACCAACAAACTACCGCCGGACGCGATCACTGCAAGCAGAGTGAGCGTGGAAACGAAACGGCGACGAGCGACTCTGGGACAGCTTACAGAACCGTGGGCCATTTGATGCAACATTCCATGATCCGCCAGACTCCAACGGGCCGAGCCAAGTCGTCGTAGCCAACCGTTGTTTCCCAATGCCACGCAAATTATAGGGGTAATCACAACGGTGGGCAAAAGGTTGTGTATGTCGCGCATATTTAGCCCCCGGTCATTGACCGGGGGCTAAATGACCGGGGGGCTAAATGTGTGACGCTGGACTTTCCGTTGACCAAATAGTGTTTATATGTATACTTATGACCGGTAAAAGTTTTCTTCCAACTCGCCATTCGTCTCAACAAGGAAGTTCTTGCCATGGCCCGATCGATCAAAGGTCGCGGGGCGGCCATTCAGCCGGCTAATCCGTATCTGCCGGTTCATGTGGAAGAAGACTTGGAGCAAGTCGAAAAGGACGAGGAGTACCTAGCTCGGCTGGGGCGGCCGCCGACGGAGTACCTGCCTGATCATTCGCAAACGATCGTTGCAGAAAACGACAGCCCTGACATCGGCTTTCGCTACAGCGTGAATCCCTACCGGGGCTGTTCGCACGGTTGTAGCTATTGCTACGCACGGCCAGGGCACGAGTACCTGGGCATGAGCGCGGGGCTGGACTTTGAAACCAAGGTAATGGTGAAGTTTGACGCGGCGAAATTGCTGCGCGATTTTTTAGCGAAGCCAAGCTGGCGGCCGCAAATGATTTCGTTCTCGGGTGTCACCGATTGCTATCAACCGGCCGAGCGGCAGTTTCGCATCACGCGAGCCTGTGTCGAACTAGCGGTCGAATGCCGGCAGCCGATCGGCATTATCACAAAGAACGCGCTGGTGGCCCGCGATATCGATCTCTTATCTCGATTGGCCGAGCATCGGGCAGTGTGCGTGTATCTCTCGGTCACGACGCTCGACGCCAAGCTCGCGCGGATCATGGAACCGCGGACCAGTTCGCCCGAGGCCCGGCTCCGAACGCTACGAGAACTTTCGCAAGCAGGCATCCCCACCGGAGTATCCTTGGCGCCAATCATTCCCGGACTAAACGACTCGGAAATTCCTGCAATCCTCGCCGCCGCGCGCGAGGCGGGGGCCGAAGGGGCCGGTTATGTCATGTTGAAGTTGTCGTCGACCGTGAAACCGGTCTTCTTGGATTGGCTCCAGCGGAACTATCCCGACAAATCAGCGCGGGTGCAGTCGTTGATTCGCGCGGTGCGCAGTGGAAAGCTCAACGATGCCACCTTTGGCAGCCGTCAGGTGGGCACCGGAAACTTCGCCGATCTGATCGGCGCTACATTTCGCTTGTGGTACACGAAGCTGGGATTCAACGACGATCGACCGCCGCTCAATACAGAAGCGTTCCAACCACCGCTGCCAAGCTCGGGACAACTGCGCTTGTTTTAACACGAGCCCATAGCGTCGGTAGCAACGCCGTCTATCACCAATCAACCCTTAGCCGATTGGTGGTGGAACGTTGACCGTGATCGTCGTTTGCAGCGTTTCGCTGACGCCGAGATCGTCGTCGGAGGCGGTGAAGGTGGCTGTGTAGGTATCTGTCTCCGGATTATCAATGGCATAGGTATGAACCAGCGTCAATTGCTTCGTGGCGGCATCCCAGGAGTAGCTGGACGAGGGCACGTCGGGCACTTGTTGCAGGGGAATATCCGTCTCGCCTAGGCCCTCGATGACGAACGATACGCCATCCTGCCAATCGACGCTGACCGACAAGATATCTCGCGTGCCTGGATCGGAAAGGGAGAGCAGCAAGGTGACCGTGCCTTCCTCGTCGGCCGTTGCGCTATCCGGGGCAGAGAGTTGTGGCGCGACATTGTGGACTGTTACGAATCGGTGGCTCGTCGCACTTTCGCCATCGTCGTCGGTCACGGTAACAGAGATCGTATACAGGTCGCTATCAGTCTCGTTTCCAGGAACGTCGCCATCGTCTTCATACAGATGCTGCACCGAGAAGCCAACTTGGCCGGTAGCCGCGTCAATGGATGTGATCGTCAGTTGCACGCCATCCAGCGTGGAATTGAAGACGTCTCCGACATGCAGCGTGGCCGTGCCCAAGTTGTTTTGGATTGCCGGAATACTGAAGGAGGAGCTGCCGCCATCTCCCCATTGAACCGCGATTGTATGCGCGTCCAACAAGCCGATATCGGTGAAGCTGCCGGTCAGGGTAACGCTCTGCATCTCCGAAATATCGGAAACGGCGTCGAGCGTGACTTCCGGCGCGACATTGGCAACGGTGATAAACACCGATTGGAAGTCGCTATCGCCGAATTCGTCTTCGAGCAGCACTTCGATCAACGGGGTGTCCGTACTCAGGTTATTGCCGGGCGCGACGCCGTCGTCGAGATACAGATGCTGGACAGAGAACGACACCAACCCGGCACTGCTGATCGCCGTGATCGTGAGCGTCGCCGAGTCGGTCGTTGAAGTGATCTCATCGCCTACTTGGAGCGTAACGTTGCCAGCCGAGTCACGAAGAGCGGGAATCGCGAACGACGAGATATTCGTGCTGTTGGGGTCGTCCCAGCTTATCTGGAGCAGGTGCGTGTCCGTCAAACCGGTGTCGGAATACGAGCCGGTCAACGTGGCAAGTTGATTTTCCGTGATGCCAAGTGGCGTGTCCAAAAATAAGACAGGCGTGGCGTTGTCGACCGACACGGCCAACGTAGCGACTGCCAGATAGGTGTCCTCTTCGCCCACCAGGTCGACCGAGATCCCGTAATCGTTCGGGCCAGCGACGTAAGTGTGAGTCACTTGCCCGCCATCGGCCAACAATTGCGCGGCCGACACAGTAGTGGTTTCACCATCTCCCCAATGAATAATGTATTGAAGGATCGTATCGGCATCGGTATCACCTGTGAGCGCCAGCGTCCAACTACTTGCGACTCCTTCTGTCACGACCGTTGGACCGGAAATAGACGCCGTGGGAGCGACGCCATCGACGACCACCGTAACAGTATTGCCGGCGTTGTAAGTGCCATCTTCGTCGGTCGCGGTGGCGCTGATGATGTAGGTATTGGGCCCGCCAGCGAACGTATGAGTGACGCTCGATGGGTTGCCCGTGACGGTTTGCACGGCCGTGCCGTCGCCCCAGTTAATCGTCCATTGCGTGATCGTATCCGCGCCAGGATCAGACGATGACAGGTTCAACGTGTAAACAGCGCCTGCATTGACGCTCGACGCCCCGCCAATTGCGAGAGTCGGCGCGACATCGTTTACCGTGACGGTGACGGTGTTGCCGGCATTGTAGGATCCGTCTTCATCGGTGACCGTGGCGCTGATCGTATAAGTATTCAGGCCGTCAGCGAACGTATGGGTGACGCTCGCTGGATTACCAGTCACGGTTTGCACCGCCGAGCCATCGCCCCAGTTGATCGTCCATTGCGTGATCGTATCCGCGCCAGGATCGGACGATAACAGGTTCAACGTGTAAACAGCGCCTTCCTCGACGCTCGACGCCCCGCTGATGGTAAGCGTCGGAGCGACGTTGTTCACCAAGACGGTGACGGTGTTGCCCACGTTGTAAGTGCCATCTTCGTCGGTGGCCGTGGCCATGATCGTGTAGGTGTTAGGCCCGTCGACAAACGTATGGGTGACGCTCGCTGGATTACCGGTGACGGTTTGCACCGCTGAGCCATCGCCCCAGTTGATCGTCCACTGCGTAATGGTGTCGGCCCCAGGGTCGGACGATGACAGGTTCAACGTGTAAACAGCGCCTTCGTTGACGCTAGACTCGCCGCTGAGCGTGAGCGTCGGCGCGACGTTGTTCACCAGGACGGTGACGGTGTTACCGGCGTTGAATGTGCCGCTGGAATTCGTCGCGGTGGCGCCGATCGTGTGGGTTGCCGAGCCGTCGGTAAATGTATGCGTCACGCTCGACGGATTGCCGGTTACGGTCTGCACGGCCGTGCCGTCGCCCCAGTTGATCGTCCACTGCGTGATCGTGCCGGCGCCAGGGTCGGAGGACGACAGGTTCAACGTGTAAACAGCGCCTTCGTTGACACTCGATGCGCCACTGATTGAGAGAGTCGGCGCGACATTACCTACCGTAACGGTGAGAGTATTGCCGGCATTGAACGTGCCATCTTCGTCAGTCGCGGTAGCGCTGATCGTACGCGTCCCAGGCCCGCCAGCGAACGTATGGGTAACGCTCGACGGATCGCCCGTCACGGTCTGCACGGCCGTGCCGTCGCCCCAGTTGATCGTCCACTGCGAAATCGTGTCGGCGCCAGGGTCGGAAGACGACAGGTTCAACGTGTAAACAGCGCCTTCATCGACGCTCGATGCGCCGCTAAGCGTGAGCGTGGGAGGGACATTGTTTACCGTGACGGCGACCGTATTGCCAGCGTTGAACGTGCCGCTGGAATTGGTCGCGGTGGCGCTAATTGTGCGGGTTCCCGCGCCGTCGGCGAAGGTATGGGTGACGCTCAACGGATTGCCCGTCACGGTTTGCACGGCCGTGCCGTCGCCCCAATTAATCGTCCATTGCGTGATCGCGCTCGTCGAATTACTCGAAGCAAGGTTCAACGTATAGATCGAGCCCTCGTTGACGCTCGAAGCTCCGCTGAGCGTGAGCGTTGGCGAGTTTCCAGAGGGTGTCTCGGAATCGACGTCTTCGAAGTTCTTCTCTTTGAAGTTGGCAAACTCGTTATCGTCGGCGTTGCTCAACGTGTCGAATCCGCGGCCACCCTTGAAACGAGTCTTCCCGGTCGCTTCGGAACCCGAGATATCGAGCGTGTCGTCATCATCGCCCAAGGAGACGCGTAACTTGGTGAAGGTCGAATCCTCGATGGTTACTTCGTCTTCACCATCCTTGCCTTTGATTTTGGTCTTGCCAGTTACTTGGGTGTCGATCACCGAGAGTGTATCGTTGCCATCGCTCAGCTTGGCTTTGAACTTGCCGTCGATGGTAACGCCGTCCAGCGTCACGGAATCGTTGCCTTTGCCGGCCTCGATTTTGAGCTTGCCGGGCACATCCAGATCGATAATCGAAACGGTGTCGTCGCCACCCTTCAGCTTGATCTTGATGTCACCGCTGAAGCCAGTAAGCGTGACCGACCCATTGGACGAGCCATTGATGTTCGTCGCGCTGCCGCCCACACTGATCCCGGTGATTTTCACCGAGCCAGCCGTCGTGCCGGCGGTGATTTGAATGCCGTTGGCGAGGTTGTCGCCTTTGAGGATAAGGTCGCCCTTATGAATGCTGGCCGTGACGTCACCCGCCAAGAGATTGCGATTTTCCAGCGACTCGAACCGGCACGATCGCCCCTTACGTCCTCTTCCCGCCATAACTCGCGACTCCAACAAAGATGCAAATTCAGTAGAACTTCCATACTAACATCGCCCTTCGAAATTTGAGCGCCTCAAACGCTGCAAATGACGAAAAACTACGGCCACAACAGCAAACAATTTTGCACTTTTGTGCAGAATTTCCGTACGATTTGCCCGCAAAATCGGCCCAGACGCCGTCAACGGGCAGCCCGCAACAATCCCTCTAGCAATCCGAGAACGGCAAAGGAGCACGGCCCAATTGTGCGCTTTGTAACAGCAGCGCTAGGCCATTCAGCCAGCGAGCGAAATGGTGGAACGCCGGGCATTGGTCGGGTATGCTATGTGCTGATCGGTTGCAGCCAGACCAGCAGTCCAGATCCCAGACTCGGTCTCTTCGAGTTCTCCAAAACATCAAGTCCCACCACTCGTTGGACTCACGCCAAATCAGGAGGCAATCCATGTCTAAGCAGGCGGCGAATCTTCATCGGCGGTCGTTCCTCAAGACGGCCGTATCAGCCGGAGCAGCGGCTCTGGCGGCTCCTCATATCATCCCTAGCTCCGCGCTAGGGCGGGACGGCGCTGTCGCTCCGAGCGAGCGAATCGTCCTCGGCGGCATCGGCATCGGTAACCGGGGCACTTATGATCTGGGCTGCTTCCTCGAGCAAGGCGATGTGCAGTTCGTGGCAATCTGCGACGTGAAGGCCAGCCGCCGCACGGCGGTAAAGCAAATCGCCGATCAAAAGTACGGCAATCAAGACTGCAAGATGTATCGCGACTTCCGCGAGCTGCTGGGGCGCAACGATATCGACGCCGTCTTGATCGCGACCGGCCCAAACTGGCACTGCACGATGTCGAACTACGCCGCCCGGGCCGGTAAAGACATCTACTGCGAAAAGCCCTGCACGAAGAATATCGCCCAAAGCCTCGCCCTGGCCGATACGATGCGACGCTCGGGCGTTGTGTTCCAAGCGGGAACGCAGCGGCGTAACCTGCCGCACTTCGCGTTTGCCTGTGAATTAGCCCGCACGGGAAAGCTCGGTAAGCTCAAGACTGTCTATGCCCATCCCGCCGGTATGCAGGCATTGATGAGCGGTTGGCTGCCGGCCGAAAAAGAACCGGCCAAGGAAGACGTTGACTGGAGTCTGTATCTCGGCCCGGCTGCGTACCGCCCGTACAACGGAAAGTTGATGGACGGTTTCAATTTCGAAAAGGGTGGCGGCCTCGTCGGCGGCGGTGTACTGGAATGGGGTTCACACTGCGTCGATCTCTGCCAATGGGCGGCGGGCGCCGATGGCACCGCGCCGGTTGAATACAATCCGCCGGAAAATGGCGAAATGGTCGCCAAGTATGCAGACGGCGTGAAGCTCATTCTCCGTGAAAACAACTGGATTCCCCTCGGCTCGTGCCCCGTGCGATTCGAAGGCGAAACAGGTTGGGTCGAGACGGCCGATAGCGGCAAGTATGTGTTGAGTTCCCCCGAGCTTCTAGCTGGCCGCACCGTGGCCGAAATCGACGGCTACCCCGCGACGTTCCATGTGCGCGACTTCCTCGATTGCGTGAAGACTCGCAGCCAGCCGAAGGCGAATGCCGACGCCGCCTGCTTCTCGCACATCGCTTGCCACGGGGCGAACATCGCGCTCGCGCTCAATCGCAAGCTCACTTACGATCTCAAGAAACACGAGTTCGTAAACGATGCCGAGGCCAATCGGCTCCGTTCCGAAGCTCTCCGCGAGCCCTGGCGCATCTAGTTGCCTCTCCCTCTCCCCTTGGAAGAGGGCCGGGGTGAGGGTGCCTTGCCATTTCTGCTTTCGTTCATTAACCAAGCCAATCGACCAAGCGGATGCAATAAACATGTTTCTCAACACTCCCATCCAACGACGCCTCGCCTACGCGGCCGGCGTGATTTTTCTGTTCAATGTCAGTTTCGCATTCGCCGTGGGCGAGCTTCCGGCAACGCCGCCGGAAAGCGTGCTCATCGAGGTCCTCAAAGCCAAGCCAGATGCCGAGAAGGCCATCGCTTGCAAGCAACTGGCTCTCGTCGGCACAAAGCAGTGTGTACCTGAACTGGCCAAGCTGCTGAGCAACAAGCAACTCGCTTCCTGGTCGCGAATTGCTCTTGAGGCAATTCCAGACGAGGCCGCCGACCAGGCATTGATCGAGGCCGCCGGCAACCTCAAGGGCCGATTGCTTGTCGGCACAATCAATTCGCTGGGCGTTCGTAAGACCGCTGCAGCGACCGACGTGCTTGCCGGTCATCTGAAGGACGAAGATCCGCAGATTGCCTCGGCCGCCGCCGTTGCACTAGGCAGAATCGGCAACGAGAGCGCGACCAAGACGCTACGCTCGTCACTCGGTGCTGCCGAACCTCGCGTCCGCAGCGCGGTTGCGGAAGGATGCATCCTCTGCGCCGAGCAACTCCATAAGAATGGGAAAAGTGACGAGGCGGCCGCAATCTATGACGAAGTCCGCAAAGCCGAAGTACCCAAGCAGCGCAAGCTCGAAGCAACCCGAGGCTACATCGTAGCGAAAGGCACCGCCGGGCTTCCCACGCTCATCGAGCAACTACATGCCCAGGATAAAGGCTTCTTTCAGATTGGGCTAACGTCTGCCCGCGAGCTATCGGGCCGCGAGGTTACCGAAGCGCTTTCGGCGGAGCTGCCGAAGCTGGCATCGCAACGGGCGGTGGGCCTCTTGAGCGTATTGGCCGATCGTAACGACGGCGGATTGCCCCCGGTGGTTCTCAACGCGGCCAAGAGCGGTGATAAGGAACTGCGGATCGCGGCCATCGGCACCGTCGGCCGGCTGGGCGACGCCACCTGCTTGCCAGTGCTGCTAGAGATTGCGGCCGCTTCGGATGCAGACCTGGCTCAAGCAGCCACGTCGGCACTCGCCACCGTGCCGGGAGAAGGTATCAGCTCCGCGCTCGTCGGCAACCTGGCCAAGGCCGATGGTAAAGCGCTCGCCGCGCTGATTCACGCAGTCGGCGCTCGAAGAATCAACGCTACCCCCGAGTTGAAGAAATCGCTCGATAACTCGGATACAACGATTCGCCATGCCGCACTGGCTGCATTGGGCGATACGATTCAGCCGCAAGATGTGGAGATTTTGATCACACAATATGTGAGTGGCAAGCACGCGAAGGATGCGGCGGTTGCGGGCAAGGCATTGCGAGCGGCGTGCATCCGTATGCCGGATCGCGAGGCGTGTGCCGCGAAACTGGCAGCCGCGATGCCCAATGCCTCGGCAGACGCCAACATCAACCTCGTCGAAATCCTGGCCGCGATGGGCGGCACCAGGGCCCTCGAAACAATCGGCGCGGCTGCTCGTGGCGACGATGTAAAGGTTCAAGACACGGCAACCAAGGCACTCGGCAAGTGGATGACGGTCGACGCCGAGCCCGTGCTGCTCGCATTAGCGAACGACAAAGCCTGCAAATTCCAGGATCGCGCCTTGCGTGGTTATATTCGCCTGGCTCGTCAATTCAGCATGCCAGACGCCCAACGGGCTCAAATTTGTGAGAGTGCTTTGGACGTAGCCAAACGCGACGAAGACCGGAAGCTGGTCCTCGAAGCGCTCGAACGTCATCCGAGCGAAGACGGCTTCAAAGTCGCGATCAAGGCCGCCAAATATCCCGGCCTCAAGGACAACGTCCAACAGACGTCGCTCGTGATTGCCCAAAAGGTGAAAAGCGATCCTTCGACCGTTCGCCAGGCGCTCGCCCAGATCGGCGTGAAGCCCGTCAAAATCGAGATCGTAAAGGCCGAGTATGGTTCCGGAAACTCGCAGCGCGACGTGACCGAAGCCCTCAAGAAGGACGTCGGCGATTTCTCGGTGATTAATCTCCACGCTCCGACCTTCAACAAGAGCTTCGGCGGCGACCCGGCGCCAGGCGCCCCCAAGCAGCTTGTCGTTCAATATCGCATAAACGGCAAAAGCGGCGAGGCAAAGTTCGCTGAAAACGAAGTGATCATGCTCCCGGTGCCGAAGTAATCTCCCCGGCAACCGCAGCCAACCACCATCCCGCATCGTTCGTAAACCCAATAGCCGGACCGCCACGCTATCCAGGCTCTAGCGATGTCGCCGACGAATGCAGCAGCCAGCCGTCGCCATGAGCAACAGTGCCAACGTGCTGGGCTCCGGGATGGTCGTCGTTTCCAGCGACATACCGGCGAACGCCGTCATCGCGCCTGGGCTCGTGATGTTGGAATAAACAAGCCGCTCTAGCGAGAAGTCGAAGCTACGGAAGCCGTCGTCGGTCTGGTTCTTGAGTGGATCGATCATCACCCAGACGGTATCGCCGACGTTGAGCGAGCCGAGCATCCGGTCGAAGTTGGCGAGCAGGCCATTGGTCATCACGCTCTGAGCAGCACCGATCAATGTGTCGTTGACATAGACCAGCACCTGCAAGCCGTCTTCCTTCGTCGCCAGCGCGCCGTTGTTCTTCTGGATCGAGCTATCGGCGAGGCGATACAAACCGGCGCCATCGCCTGCTTGAATTGTGTAGCCGGCGATCGCCATGTATTTCGAATTTCCTGGATGGCCTCCGTCGATCGTGAGCGAGAGGAAGTCATCGTTGTGAGTCTTGGGGTTCGGTACCGTCGTGGCTCCGCCGGTCGTATTGTAAGCCTGAGCGGTTTCACTCCACACGAGCGACGCGTACGTAGACGACTTGCCCACCTTCTTTTTAGGGTTCCAAGCGTACTTCCAGCCCACCGCTGGTCCACCCCCCTGGAAATCGGATTGGTAATCGCTGATCGAAGTCCAACTCGCGGTATAGCCCAATGGATTACCGGTCGAAGTCCCCGAGGCGGGCGACGTGATCGTTACCGTACGACGGCGAAGCTCCGCATCGCTCCAACGATCCCAAATGCCTTTCTGACTATCAGTGTAGTAAACGTAAAACGATTGCCCCGTCCGCGACGGATCGGCCCCAGTGCCGACGATCGACGGATAAAATTGCTCGCCGGCGTCGACCGCGAGCGGCTTGCGCGACGACCACTGAATGCCGTCTGGCGAAGTGGCGTAATACAAGTCGCCGCCGTCGCCCGACCATTGCGAGCTGACCATTACGACCTGGTTGATGTGGTCGTTGTACGACACGCTCAGCCACGAGTTGGCGGGGTTCACGTTTTCGAGATACGAAGCTTTGCCGCCAAGGCCCGATTGGGTCCAACCGCCGTTGTAGTACTTGGTGAAATTCGTGTTGCGGCCCATCAGAGCGTTGCTCATGATGTCGGTCATCGAGGCGCGGGCAACCGCCACTTCGGCCGTCGAGCCATCGGCCAACCAATCTTTGTAGTAAACGTTCATGTAGCCGTTGACGATGGCGAACGACCCGCCGCCGACCTCGGCATTCCCGGCCGGCAAGTTCGGGCGAATGATGACGCCCAGATCGCGAAACTCACGGCCGTCGGTGGAAATGGCCATACCCAACATGCTGTAAAACTGTTTTCCCTGGCCGCCGGCTTCCGCGTGATAGATCATGAGCCGCGCGCCGCTGTACGGATCCTCGAACACCGGCCCGCCGGCCACATAACTGAAAGTCTTTTTGGGAATGCCGGTAATCGAAACGCTTTGCTTTTTCGTCGCTCCCGGATTGTTCAATGTACCGGTCGTCATCACCGGCTTCGTCGAATTGGCCGCATAGAAGTCGTACGTGCCGTTGCCGTTGGAAATCACGCCGAAGTTACCGTCTGGCCAATTGGCCCCCCCAGCCGACTTACGCTGCGACTTGGTGTAGATCACCTCAGCGGCGCCGATGTTGAAGTCGATCGCGAAAGCGGTATCGACGCTGACCAGAAGGCCGACGAACAGAGCAGCCGGCTTCGACAACGAGAGTACCGCGGCACGTACATTGGCAATGGATCGTAGAGGATTCATTTGCGACTTCTCAGCCAAGTAGTTTCGGGAAGAGATTGCTCCGATCATTTCGCTGCCGGTGTTGCAATTCACGGCGCGGCAAACAATCGGAAGCCCCAGTTACAGGCTAATTGGGCCAGAAGGCGCACAAAGAAACGTTGCCAAAATGCAACGACGGCCGGCCGCTTATAGCGGTCCAGGGGCGGACGTAGGGGTTACGCCGGAGAAGAGGTCGCCAAAGAAAAGTTGAATTCTTGTGAATCCAACTACAGCCACTTTTTCGCAGCGACCTACCAATAGATAGACGTCAAAGAACCCAAAACATTTAGCGTCGGCCGCAAGGCCGAATCTCCCACCAACACGCTAATAGCAAGAGAGAAGCACACCCCTCTACGCGGCCAATTTTGTCAGCGCAGACTTGCTGGAAAGAGCAGCTAGTATCTGATCCGCGAAATCGTCGGCGGGCTGAAGGCTATGCCGCTCGCGAACCGCGCGAGCAGCTCGCTGGCCCATTTCACGCCAATCGTCGCGGCGATTCCACGCGCGTTCCAACACTTCGTCGACGAGTTCGGCGGTTGCTGCGGGGGCGATGAACCCGGATTCGTTGTCGTCAATCAACTCCGCCGCGCGGCCGGTGTTCGTCGTGATCGGCACGCGGCCACACAGCATCGCCTCGATCAGCGAGAGAGCGTTCCCCTCGGCACGCGATGGCAGCAGCAGCCCGTGATGCTCCGACCATAGTTGTTCGATATTATTGGAAACGCCGCCGTACGAAATCTGGCGGTGCAAGCCGTGAATATCGAGCGCGCGACGGAACTGATTCAGATTGCCGTTGTCGTGCCCCCAGAGCGTGACGTGCAGCGGCCGGGAGCGCCACTTTGGCTGCCGCATCACGCGAATGATCAGGTCCTGACTTTTGGTGAGGTAATGGATACGAGCCACGCATGCGAGCTTCCAGTACGGCGTCGTCGCAGGCCAGGTGGGATTGGCATCCGCACTCACGGTAAACGGGTTGTCCACGACGAGCGCCCGCGGTAAATCGACCGCGATGTTCGATTCGATGATTTCGCGATTCTCATCGGAAACGAAGAAACAACCCTTCGCGTCGGCGTAGGCCGCCCGGTAGTCGTCGATCAGCCGCGTATCCATCCAGCTATGCGCGCCAGCCGCCTGCAACACGATCGTGTAGGGGATCCCCATCATGCGACATGTCGTGGCAATTTGTGGATCGTCGGTGTGGCACGAAAACGAAATGACGACCAAATCGGGCCGGCAATTGCGCAGCCAGCGCATGTGTTGCAGCCGAGTAAGCCGCAGTGCCTGCAATATTTGGCGAAGCGTGCGGCCCATCCGCCGACGCGAGCGAAAATGGGGCACTGCCCCTGCGTCGATCAATCGCTGCAATGGGGCGGCAACCGTGGGCCATTTGAGGCAGTTGAACGCCACCCCATGGCCACGTTCGAGCAACTTCCCCGCCGCTCGGCTCCACAATTCCTCGCTGCCACCCCAAGGTAGGCCGCACATCGTTGAAAAAAACGCGATTCGCATGAGGTTCTCAGATCGATGTGTGGCACGCTACGCCGCTAACCCTTAACAACACAAAGGAACCGCGTAGGGTGGCACTGAGTAAAAAAGGCTGTCGTTCTCTTACCTTCGAGTTCAAGCCGCGCGTCGAGAACGTGACAACGGCTCCCGCGTTTGCACGACGGGATACAACCCCGCCACGCATTGAATGGGGCGATCCAAATCGTCGAGCTTGGTTACATTGGGTCCGTCGATCCACTTGTCTGGACGCGAAGGAGTCGGTGGGTGCCACAAATGGTATCCGTACGTGAATGAGAGCGATGTCGCGATTCGTCGGCCCGCTTTGCGAAGCCGATAAGCGATGTCATCATCTTCGCAACCCCAGCCGACAAAGCTTTCGTCGAAACCGTTGACGGCCTCGAAGTCCTCGCGCGAGATCCCAATATTGTAGCCCGTGAGCTTCGGCTTCTTCGGATGGCGTATGAATCGATAGTACTGTTCTTTGAATGTTTTGCCGAAGAGGCGGCGCCGTTCGTCGCGCGAGACCCATTTGCGATAGGCGCCCGACTTGATCGCCCTCTCGTCGATGCGCGCCGTTGCCTCTTCCTCGAGCCGATAGCAATCGCCGGCGCGAACGATCCCGGGCCGGCGAGCAATTAACTGTTTCTGCAGGTGATTGGGCGGGAAAATGCAATCGCTATCGGTGAAGAGGAGATATTGGCCGCTGCTAGCCCGGACTCCGTCGTTGCGACACAGTGATACGCGATAGCCATCGTGAGGGTGGCTGATCCACTTCAGGGGAAAACGGGCGGTCCGCGCGAACTTCAGCACGATACTCTGCGATTCATCGAGTGAGCCGTCATCCGACACGATCACTTCGAACTTGCCCTCCACATGTTGCTGCAAGGAAAACGACAACAACGAACGGATCAGATGCGCGGGACGCTGATACGTGCTGAGGATTACCGAAAGCTCGGGCTTCGATGGCATACTTACCGCGCAATGTAGCTGGGTCCGCGCACCTGATATGACCTCTGGCACGGACTACAATAAGTTAGTGTTGATTACGTCGAGGGAGTGTAGGAGAAAGCTGCCGATATCGACAATACGAGACGATTCAACGGATCGATGCCAGCACTGCTCTCCGATCTTCCACGTGATCAAGTTGGTTCATGGTTTCGGTTGATTCATAGGCCTACTTTGCCGCGTTGCGCAACACTTGGAGCAACAATTTTTCATCCCCATGTCCTATGTCTCCGAGCCCCATTGCAATTCCACCCGCCCTCGGCGGTTGGTTCCTTCTTCTCGAAGAAGTTGAACAAGCCTGTCGTCACCCGAAGCTAGCAACTATCGCCGCTGAAGTGCTAGCATCACAGCATTGTCGCGCCGCTCGATGGTTTGTTTCGTTCGCCCATCCACCTACCCTGCTGCGCACAATTCCCCTTTAGGATTTTGCGTAGTACGTCGATTCCGTCGAAGGCTGGGACCGGCGCGCAATGCGACCGGCCGCCGACCAAGTCTGCTCGTCGACGCGGGGTGGTTTAAGTTGGCAAAGAGCTGGTTGAACCGCCGACCGAATGGGTACGGATGGTACTCTTTAAGCGGCTTTGCGTCATCAGGCTAGCATATAGTGAACAACAGTTCAATAGTAAATTGTGGCCATATTTAAGATTGTCAGCGATAGACAGGCGGATGGCACAGATGCTGGCAAGCTGGCTGCAAGTAGAAAGCTGCGGATTGGCACTGCTGAGCAAGCCAGCGGTGCGCTCAACGCCGTTAACCCTTTTCAAAAAGAGACTCACGCAGAGTTGAGCCAAGCCAGAATGTGGTCGATATCCCGTTCGGCACGCCACAAAAGATGGGCGGTGAGTTTCATCACTCGGGCAGATTATATTTGCGTCGCATGTCGCGGGAGACATCGGCGGCGGGGCAAAAGCGGCCGGCTTTGAGATCTTCGGTCGCCTCACGAAGTGCTTCTTGAACTTCTTCGCGTTCGCGTACGATCTCCCATTGCCACGCGAACTCAGCGATTGACTCGGCGTCGCCGTTTTGAAGCTTCGCTAGGGCGAAGTGGTAGAAGCTGTTGAGGTCTTGTTGCGTGACGAGCATGGCGATGCCCACGGTATGCGGTTTCCTACCTATAAGCATATCATCGGTAGGATTTGGCGGCCAATCGCGAATTTCCGGCGGCGGTGGAGAGCCGCGGCGTTTGTAAAATTCCCGTTGGGGTTTGGTTTTGGGCGGTTCGCAAACCCAGGATGCACGGCGCGACCCTGGGCGTTGGAGTGGAACGCCTTCGATGTTCGCTTGGGATTCCATTGGGTTTGGTGCGCGTTACCGGCGCGGGTATACACATTGGTCTCTGGAGCCAATCGATGAAACGCGAATTCAATGTTGTTTACACTCCGATCGAAGACGGGTGGATCATGGCGCAGGTGCCGGAGTTGCCGGGCGCTGTTACGCAGGGGCGCGATATGGATGAAGCGCGCAAGATGATCCAGGAGGCGGTGGCGCTTTTGCTTCAGTCGTATTCCTCTGCGTTTTAAGATCGGCGGCGAAGTCGATTGCGACGAATTAGGTTTTGGCTGGGCAAGCCAGCAGTGCCACTCTACGCCGTTAACCATTGAACGGATTAGTGGATTAGTGCAATCACTAAGAGCGTCATCCACGCGTAGGCGGAGATCCAGTGTCGAGGCATGATCGCACTCTCTAAATGACCGTGCGTGATGTTGCACGGATTGATCTTTCATTGAAGTGAGTGGAGGACAAAAAATGGGAACTCCCCGGTTCACGATTTCCACGAACGCGAGGTTCGCGGGAGGGAGTTCCCATGAAAGGAATTGTGGTTTGTTTGGGACGCAGTTGCAATCGTAGATTCAGGAAGATGACGCGACAGACGAAGGACCCGAAGCTAGCATTTGATGATCCTCAACCTGGACGAGGGACGCAGCGTGGCGGATACGGCTTGAGCCTTGGGCGTCAGCGAATCGACAGTACGTCGGCTACGAAGGCGGTTTTTGCAGCAAGGCGAGGCTGGTTTGGTCGATCGGCGCGAAGACAACGGTCTGGCGAAGTTGGACGAGCAGTACTTGGCGACCCTGTATGAAGTCGTGGCAAGTTCTCCTCGTGAGCACGGTTTTGCGCGGCCAACCTGGACGCGGGAGATGCTGGTCGAAGTGCTCCGGCGGAAGTCAGGCGTCCAGGTCCATGTGAGCACGATGAGTCGCGCGTTGGCCGAGATCGGTGCCCGTCGCGGCCGCCCGAAACCGACGGTCGCCTGTCCCTGGTCCAAAACCGTAAAGACGAGGCGCTTACAGCAAATCGAAGCGTTGCTGACCAACTTGCCAGCGGACGAAGTGGCCGTCTATGAAGACGAAGTCGACATCCATCTGAATCCCAAGATTGGCTGGGACTGGATGGTCCCGGGCCAGCAGAAGGAAGTCTTGACTCCCGGGAAAAACGAAAAGCGGTACTTGGCCGGCGCGCAGAACGCCCAGACCAGGGAACTGTTGTGGGTAGAAGGCGAAAAGAAAAACAGCTTGCTATTCATTCGCTTGCTCTGGAAATTAACCCAACACTATCCTCACGCCAAACGAATCCATGTGATCCTGGACAACTACGCGATTCACAGCACGCAACAGGTCGAACTAAGCCTGGAAACTCCCGAAGGCCGGCGGCTGGTGCTCCACTTCCTACCGCCGTACTGCCCCAACCACAACAAGATCGAACGGACGTGGCAGGACCTCCACGCGGGAGTCACCCGCAACCATACCTGCCAGAACATGGCCCAACTCATGTCCGAAGTTCACCAATTCCTACGACGCTACACCCGGAAACAAATCTCCGCATACGCTATCGCGGCATAAACCAACCAAAATCACGCACGGTTATTTAGATGTGCGGAACTCGCCGTCTAACGAGTAGCATCCCGACTGCGACGAAAACTAGTAAACACGAGCCAGGCTCTGGAACCGTGACCACAGTTACACCGTAGAGCAATGCCCGCTGAGCCTCGGAATTGTCGTAAATCGTGTTCGTGACATCGCCGGTGACACCATTGTCGACGAGGATGAATTGGGTCAGCGTTTCTGTCGCGAAAATCGGAGGTAGAGCGATCCGCTGCTTGTCGATTCGTGCGGGCGAAGGATATTGGGAGCCGATGCCTTGCCATACTTCAATCGTCGTCGTTCCGTTGATGGTATTGCAACAGAATGGCGTGTCTAACCAGCTGCGTACATCCGTGCCAGTTATCAGATTGACGCTGTAGTTGGCGCCGCCAGTACCGATGAATGTGGCGGTGAGTTTATCGGAACCAAGCACACCCCAACCCAAGTTAATCAAGGTATCGACGGCAGTCGCACCGTAGACACTCATCGGCAGGACCATGGCCGTCGTACTTTGTACGCCGATCGTCGTGCCGATGTGTCCCGACCAAGCGTTGTTGCCCGATGCTGGGATGTCGAACGGAACGTCGCCCAGAGTAACTAGGCCGACCGGAGGGTCAACCAAACGATACTGAAAGTCGTTAGCGACGCTTGCGAGGCTAACCGTAACGTAACCTGCTTGAAGCGCGGTTGTGGAACTAAGAATTAGCGAAAAGACATTCAAAACTATGAAGGTTCTCATTAGCAGACTCCTCGTCAATTTTTGTAGGTGCTTTGCGCAGCAGTTCATCAGGGAGCGGAAACGGTGCTGGCCAGAAAAGTAGCAATAAGTCGAGCTTAGTCAGAAGCCAGCATGCAGAGCTAGTCAGGCATTTACTCGTCGGGCAAACGCACCACAGCGGTTACTTGAGAACGTGATGCGAGACTGCGAGGACGTGCATGGCCAGTTGCATGCGGCCCTTGGTGCGCGTGCGTTTTTCGATCCGCTCGGTGTGCGTGTCGATCGTGGATTCGTTGATCCCCAGCACGGCGGCGATTTCCCGGTCGGCCAAGTCGCGGAGCATCAGTTTGGCGACCTCGGCCTGCCGCTTTGATAGTCCGATCGCCTGAACAACCTTTTCCCAATGGCCGGCGTCGAGCGGCAGCGGGGGCGCGGCGGCGAGAATCGCGGCGGCGGTTTTCGAGAGTCGAGCCATGCCCGCACCCCAAACGAAAAGAGGGCGTCGAACCAAAGCCGCTCAGAGAGCCCCTGCAACAGGGCGTACAGAACGTACCCCGGCCGACGCCCCGTCTCGCGGGGCGCGGTCCAAGGCACTGCCTCTGTACAGGAAATGTTGCAGATTTCTCTGAAGCAGCGTCTTGACGCTCGCGCGTCAAATCGAATTTTTCGTCTCCCGCTCCGTGTTGCGGAGCGAGAAGGGTTCATTATAGACGATGCGGAGTGGGGAGTGGGGAAGCCAACACGCCAACAAAAACCCCGGTGCGTACATCGCACGCCCGGGGGTTAGATTGATCAATTACCACGCCCTTTGGTCGCGACATCAACAAAAAACCCCCGGCAGAGCCGGGGGCTGTCGAGTTTTCACGAAACGGAGCGATGCGGGTTCCTGACCCCTGCATCCTCATTCCCGTATCCGCATCAATACATATCATTCATCCCACCATGCCCATGCCCGCCTCCGCCCTTCTTTTCTTTCTTCGGGGCTTCGGCTATGAGGGCTTCCTTCTTGATGAGCCATTCACCCTTGAGAATCCTATCCGGCTGGCCGGACTGAGATCACGATCAGTTCCCGCACGCGGAATAGCGGGCTGGTGGAACGTTCTGTGGTGTGGAGTTCCGTGGCATCGGCCAGCTGCGCCGCTGCCGCGTGCAGCGCGTCGATCGCCGAGAGGCCGTAGCGAATTGCTTGTTGCTCGGCGAGTGCCATGAGTTGCGGCGAAGTTGGCACGGACAGGGCCATGCCGGCGAAGAAGCGGTGGTAAAAGGCCTCTTCGGCTTGTTGCTTGTTGTAGGCCGCTTTGGGAAGCAGTTCCAAGCGCAAGAAGTCGCTGCCGACAAATTCGCGGTCCGCAGCCGTGAGAAGCTGTAACGCGGCCGATGCTAGAGGTTCGATTCCGCGGGCGGCCCAGATCAGCACGCCAGCATCGGCGAATGTCCGAGTGGTCGGCACGCTTTAGTCCTGGCCAATCTGTTCACCACGTCGAGCCGCTAATTCGCGGTCCAATTCGTCGGCATTCAGCAGCGGTGCGCCGCTCGCGACGATCTGTTCGCGGAGAAGCAACAGGTCGCGGCCAAGATCGCTGGAGCGATTGGCGGAAATGCCGTTGCGCCCTTCGCAACGTGTCCGGTAGAGTTCGAGCGCCTGTTCGGGCGTCTGCACGGTGTCTGAGTTGAGCGACTTGCAGAAATCAAGGAAGGACGTGAAATCGGTATTGGAGAAGGTGTCCATAATAAAAGGCTATCACGGCAAGCGGGCAGGGTCAAAGTCGGAATGGATGCAAGCCGTCGACTGAGAATGCAAAAACCCCGCGGCGTGCTTGGCACGCCCGGGGTTTGTAGGTCGGTCAACGGGTGTTGGTCGGGTGTCCGCGACCAACGGTTGCGGCTTTATGAACGGGGCGGGGGACGACCCGGCTTACCGATTAATACATATCATCCATGCCACCATGACCGTGGCCGCCGCCCTTTTTGTCCTTCTTCGGGGCTTCGGCGATGAGGGCGTCGCTCGTTAGCAACAAGGTTGCGACGCTGGCCGCGTTCTGCAGCGCGGTGCGGGTGACCTTCGTGGGGTCGATCACGCCGGCTTTGACCAGGTCTTCGTACTTATCGGTCGCGGCGTTGTAGCCTTCGTTGCCTTTGCGTTCGGCAACTCGTTCGGCGACGATGCCGCCGTCCTGGCCGGCGTTTTCGGCGATCGCGGTCAGCGGAGCACGGCTCGCGCGGATCACGATGTTGTAGCCGACCTTCTGGTCTTGGGTTGCATCTTCAGCGACCTTCACCTTGGTGCTCGCGCGGAGCAGGGCGACGCCGCCGCCGGGGAGGATGCCTTCTTCGACGGCTGCACGGGTGGCGTGCAGGGCGTCCTCGACGCGGGCCTTCTTCTCCTTCATCTCGCTCTCGGTCGCGGCGCCGACGTTCACCTTGGCCACGCCGCCGGCCAACTTGGCCAAGCGCTCCTCGAGTTTCTCGCGATCGTAGTCGCTGGTCGAGGCCTCGATCTCGCGCTTCAGTTGGTCGATGCGGGCCTTGATCTCGTTGCTCTTGCCGGCACCTTCGATGATCGTCGTGTTGTCCTTGTCGATGATCACCTTCTTGGCTCGACCCAAGGCGCTTAACGGCAACGTCTCCAGCTTCATGCCCAGCGCCTCGAAGACCGCCTGCCCGCCCGACAGAATGGCGATGTCCTCCATCATCGCCTTGCGGCGATCACCATATCCGGGCGCCTTGACGGCACAGCACTGGAAGGTGCCGCGGAGCCGGTTGATGACCAACG
>CAZJWY010000015.1:46001-46541 GCA_964549545.1 uncultured Planctomycetaceae bacterium
GCCTTCCGCTCCTGCAGCTTCTCCTTGTCGTAGTCGCTCGTCGACTTCTCGATGGCGACCTCGATCTCCTTGATGCGGCCCTTGATCTTGTCGGCCTCCCCGTGCCCGTCGATGATCGTGGTGTTGTCCTTGTCCACGACGATCCGCTTGGCACGGCCGAGGTCCGTGAGGACCGTGTTCTCGAGCTTGAGGCCCATCTCCTCGGAGATCACGACGCCCTTGGTGAGCACCGCGATGTCCTCGAGCATCGCCTTGCGGCGGTCACCGAAGCCCGGGGCCTTCACCGCGCAGACGCGCAGCGTGCCGCGGAGCTTGTTGACGACGAGCGTGGCGAGCGCCTCGCCCTCGATGTCCTCGGCGATGATCAGCAGGGGCTTGCCGGTCTGCGCGACCTTCTCGAGGATCGGCAGGAGGTCCTTCATCGACGCGATCTTCTTGTCGTGGATGAGGATGAAGCCGTCCTCGATCACCGACTCCATCTTCTCCGCGTTGGTGATGAAGTACGGCGAGAGGTAGCCGCGGTCGAACTGCATCCCGTCG